>JAGXHM010000012.1 GCA_024636155.1 Deltaproteobacteria bacterium | reverse complement strand
GGAATCGACCCTACACAGAAAGTATAGACTTCAACTTACTCAAAAGCTTAACGACCATTTTAGCCTCATGATTACCTCGTGATTTGCCTGATTATAAGGATCTGAATCATTGTAATCTCGAAGTAATCATGAGGCTAATTTAGTTTTTCAATTCTTTTAACCGAAAACCTTGTAAGCATGGGTACTGCATTCACATCAGACAATCTGGTTCTTCGGTCAATGCTATCAGCAGCTTTCAGTACCGTGGCTCCAACACTGAAGAAGCTAAAGCTAGCGCCATTCAGGGCTAACTGACAAAATGAATGATGGCCACCCGGCATAACCAGGTGGCCATTCTTACAGGTCAAAGATGACAGGTCTCTCTTGCCCTTTACCGGACTTTTGCCATTAATACTGCCAAAAGGCAGGGACTGGCACGCGTTAAGGTTAAACCCTGAAGGTTCAGGTTTACTTGGTCTCTGATACTGAACCGGTGTTACCCATGTTAGTATCCGTGCTGCTGTTCATGTGCTCGGCCATCTGGCCATTCATGTTTTCGGTCATGTTGCCTTTCATATGCTCGGCCGTGTTGCCGTTCATGTGCTCGGCCATGCTGCCGTTCATGTGCCCGGCCGTATTGCCGTTCATGTGCCCGGCCGTATTGCCGTTCATGTGCTCGGCCGTGTTGCTGTTCATCTGGCCAGTCGTGTTGCTGTTCATGCCGCCGCCGTTCATGCCGCCGCCGTTTATGCCGCCGCCGTCATGGCCACCACCATTTCCTCCGCCGCCATTGCCACCACCACCCATGGCGAACGCAGTGAAACCGCTGCCTAATGCCAAAGAAATTGCCAGGAAAATGATTGTCAATCGTTTCGCGTTCATAATGTTACTCCTTTTCTGCGAACTTGGAGGCAGTCTGTCAACCTGGGCCATTCACAACGAAGGACTTTTTCTACGAGGTTGAAGTTGGTCCACAAAGGTCAAGCCCTAATGCTCAGCGTTTTGTCTCCACTATTATTCTCTTTTATCTTACACCTTGGAACATTACTGGACGATGTCCTCAACATTACAAGTTGGTATGCTTTTCATAAAAGTTGCCGGTTGTTGACCAAGTGCTGATTAACGTTAGGCATCTTCAAGATACCTCGCATCGAGAATTTCAGGCCGCCTGGCTAGAAAACCAGATGGCCTGAAATCCTTTGGCGATAATGCCAATCTGTTGTGAACATTTTAGAGAATTTTCCTGTTCAGTCTTTACTGTATGGCTCTAGACCTCTATTTATGCTTAGCAGTCGGTGCATATAGCGCCATGTTTCTTTGTCGCAGTTGCTTGACCTGTATTTCCTTCGGCTTCCGGTGCAGAATTGTTAACCTTCCAATCTCCACTTTCAGTCCCAACCAAAGCCAGGTGTTGCTGGTTGTAATTGTAGTCTTTTGCTGCAAGAGCAGCTTTTGATTCTGGAGCCGCAAAATTAATCTTCCAGTCGCCGGCTTCAGTGCTTACAGCAGCGAGATGCTCCTGGTTGTAATCGTGGTTTATTGCTGCGTCGTGGTTCATACTTTGTGCATCAAAGCTGAACTGGACAGAGCCGGCTTCGTTTTCAGCGAAAGCTGTACCAAGCATTCCCATCAAGAAAAAAGTAGCCAACACACCAATGATCAATTCTTTTTTAAACATGTTCATCTCCTTAAGATTGTTTAAAGTTGCGCCCTCCATTGATCTTCAGGAGGGCTTAGGACATCACTTTCTTTTTCATTGAATCCTCTTGAACAAATACCCTTGCAAGGTTGGTCTTATCTTGTGCATGCGGTGTGCCAAGCTATAAAAAAGTTGTTTAACTCACTAATATTGTAGTTTTATTATCTTTTATTGGTGCACGCTAAAAATATAGGCCAAGACTATTTGTAGAATATCCAACATGTAAAAGTGGGTTATTGTCCTAACAACAGACATTTCAGTGAAAAAAGAAAATTTGTTTCAGAAATACCTGTGACCATAGATAATTTTTTTTGTTATGTTCTCCTGAAAGACCTTCAACCGATCGATCAATAAGTGATTTTACTGCTTATGCTCAGATCGGACAGGCTTATCCGTTAGTGACCGCGGAGTTGGAGATAGATATATCTTGAGGCATGATCGCTTGGAGGCAAAAAGACACTCTAACCACACATGTAGTTTTGGAGAGGTTGAAGCATTCAATGCAGAAGGAAGGATTCCAACAATGAAACACATTTCGTTTAAGAGGTGCTTCTGGGTTGCAACTTTGTGGATACCGCATATACATACAAGTAGCTGTTTTTTAAGATTATTTTAATTTTAATACAATGTATATTGATTGACATTGGCTAGAGGTCGGCATAATGATGAATTAATTGGAAAAACCAAAAGTGCCGTTGTTCGCGCCTGAGGAAGTTTCGGGCTTGTGTGGATAGTGTGCTTTACTCTCCCGGGACGCCAAGAATCGTTGCTCTGTTTTGAGTTCGTTTCTTTAGGTGATTCCGGTTTTTTATTTTGTGAATGACAAAAAGTTACGAGATAGATCCAGCATCTCGTTTTATCCTAGGTCGCCTTAGGCAATGTTGCATGACATGCAACCGGAATCAGGCAGGAGATAGGCAATGAGAACTATTGCGTTCGTTGTCGGGTTGTTTGTCCTCTTGGCTGCGGGATGTGGGGGAGGTGGAGGCGGAGATGACGAGCAAAAGTCGGGGGACGTCAATACTACTTCTGCCTTAAGGTGTTCCATTAATATGGCAGGAATAGACTATGGGTTTGTCAAAATCCCTGCAAATTGTGAAGTTGCAAGAGTTGATGGTGAAAGTTTCACGACGGATCAAAGCGTAATACATTTGTCTGGATCATCGTTTGGACCGGAGTCTGATAACTGTCCGGACCCATCACTTACGCTTGGTGGTCCAATTTGCTTGCCCATTTTTCCCGATGGCGACGTGAAATGGCAGAACCTGAGTACCGGTGTAAGTGGATACGGTTCAATTGGGTATCACGTATTAGGGTTTCTGGATCCAGACTGGTTCATTTTACCAACAGCAGCGCAGGGTAGCGCCGGCTGGAGCACTCACAATGTACTTACAGACTCTACCGGTATTGCACTTGCCATGGGGCCCAACACCATCCGGGTAACTGTAGATATACAAAACAATAGTGGAACCGACGAGCTCACCGTTATTCGTATACCCGATGTCACATCACCATCCGTATATACCGTTGAACCTGAACATGACGGGATATATTACTTTCTAGTTGTCGTATCTTTTACTGAACAACTTGACCCTGAAAGCGTTACAAATGCACTGCAAGTGGTTGATAGCTTTGGGCAACCGGCTACAGGGACGACCGTGTACGATCCGCTCAAGCTCACCTTGGAGTGGCGGCCCACACAAGCTCTGAGCCGAGGTGCTGCTTACACTGCACGGCTATCAGACATCGCAGACGTGGCCAGAAACAAGATGATTGAGGCTTACGAGTGGTCGTTTACGGTGTACTGAAAGGCGGAACTTTTTAGATTTAGTCCCTTGAAAGGGGAGACTCGGATGAAGATGCCCTCCGTAATATCGCTTGTCGTGGTTTCTGCTCTAGCTGCTGGTTGTGCCAGAACCCCGCCTATTCCACCTAATTTTGACTTCGTACGCGCAACGATTGTCGCTGGTGACAAGAGCCCTGAAGTCGATATTGATGGTTTGTCTGGAAAGGGTAGCGGGGCAGCAGTTGGAGGGGCCTCTGGTGCAGGGGCGGGAGTGGTATACGCTGCCATTGGGTGCCTGCCGGCAGCTATGTTTTATGGTGCATGCCTTGCTGCTGCGGTGCCTCTTCTTGGTGGAATTGGCGCCGTTGGCGGAGCAACAGTCGGCGCGGTGGTCACCCAAAGCACCGCAAGCGTGGAAGAGAAACGAGAGATGTTGAATGAAGCGCTGGCTGCCATAGATGCCCGTAATTACCTTGCCACTTTAATCCGAGAACAAGTTCAGGAAGGGAATAGTGCCGTTCCTTTAGTGTCAAATACGGGTTCAGCGCCTGTTCCACCTGACTGGACAATGCGAATTGCTCTCAACGAGGTTTCTACAGACACACAGGGCGGGTCAGGAAATCCTTATTATCTGCTGGCTTCGGCGAGTCTGGAAGTTATGCAAACGGGCCAAGTGGAACCAGCCTCTCGCAAAGAGTACCACGCTCAGACGAAGGAGAAAAAAACCACTGATGAATGGTTATCGAACGAGGAGGAACCCGTTCCGACAGTGATCGAATATCTTTTAACGGCTCTTGTAAGTGACATGTTGAAAGACGTGTTACCAAATCAAATGAGCCAAGGATATCAACGAGAAGTTCGTCCTTTATACGCAAAACTCAAACCTAAGGAAGCCAAACCAGGCTCTACTGCACTCCTTGACCCAAAACAAATCACTGATTCCAACGTTCTTCAATCAGGACATCATGAAAACGAAGCAAATACAAAAAATGCTCAAGACGAAACCATGAAAAAAGCTGAAATAGCTCAATTTGTTCCTGGTGATAAGGTTTCAATTGTTTTTAAAAATGGGGATACGCAGAACATCACAATTACCCACATGGATGAGAGGTTTGTCGTTGGTTCTCATTTCTACAGCCTTGGGCAATCAACAGGGGTCAGCTACGACAGAAGAGACATTAGAAGTATAGAATATGTAAAATAACCATCCATCGGTATTTGATTGTAGTTAGCAGTGTCTTATTTGATGTGTTCCATAGGGGATTGGTAGGCATGCAGGACAATACTGAAAGAATACTTTTACCGCTGTTGTCGGCTCAATGTTGGCCATCTGTGTTTGTGCTTGTGTGACTCTTTTTTGGGACTATCTGTTTGAGGCAAAACATAAATTATGGATAGCATTAAATCAGCACTTCTTAGTCCTGGCAAGCTATGGTCTCGTTCGCCTTGTTTTCTCACAAAGGTGTGATAGAAGTCAGAGAGTAGAAACAATGTGAATCTCGAAAATGCTAGTCCTTCCGCGAGGGAGGTCGGAACGCGATTTTCTGACATTTGTTACAGAGAGATGGGGGCTATTCAGCCCAAGGGTCCTAGTTGGCAGAAACCAAACTTCAAAACACCATCCTGATTCTGTGTCACTCCCGGCATGTGCAAGAGAAACTGGAGGAGGCATATGCCCACCTGATTCATCAGGCTATGCTCCCCTTCAAAATCCGCGTGGAGAGCAACCCGCACCCTGGGTTGCTCGACAAACTCCTGGACACAACCAATTGCCTGATTTTTGTCGAAAAAGATCCTGCAAACTCCGATGAAAGTGTCCTGCGCTTAAACACCATCCGCAAAAAATTTCGCGCCTCTGGGCATCAATTCGTGCTTCTGGCCAACAGTCGATTTGATTACCTGAGTCTGGCCATGAAATTCGATATCGGCAATATTCTTATGGAAGATCAGTTTGATCCCCAGATCATTGCAGCTTTGACCAAAAAACTGATGGGCGATGATTTTTTCGGTTTTACTCCGTTTTTTCCCGATGGCTATCCCATTTACGACCAAAAATACGAAATTAAAGGCGAAGTGCAAATATTCCGGCTCGAAGAATCCTTCTTTCAGGACTTCATAGACACTCTGGAAGAAAACCAGCGAAACAACTTCACCACCTACATTACCGAATTGGCTGTCAATGCGCTAGCCTAAGGCGTCTACGGAATCACAGAAGAGGAGAGAGATCAGGAAGGACGCGCCCTCCCGCCGGTTATTCAGGTTCCCGAAGAGGAAGCCGTCCAGGTCCATATTGTCAGGGATTCTGAAAAATTCGGGATTTCCATTGTGGATCAGAAAGGCACTCTTCGCTCTTCAAGGATTCTGAAAAAACTTCAGCGACACACATCGTTTGACATCGGGGATCTGCCCACCGGACTTGAAGACCCCACTGGCCGCGGATTATTTATATTGTCGCGACAGACCCGTCTTGTGGTAAACGTTTTGCTCGGCTTGAAGACAGAAGTGATTTTGATGCATTTTTTTGACGAGAAGAAAAATAAATACCAGAGCCTAATTATCAACGAAAAGCTTCCTTAGCCACCAGCCCTACTAAGTTGTATTTCAACCCAGAATGTACGGGGTGTCGCACATGGGTTATGACCGACAAAATGATGGCCACCTGGATCAACTCGGGTGGCCATTTTCTTATAGGTCAGGATTCATTGGAATTGCTCACATCTTGATAGTCTTCTTTCAAATCGATCCAAGGCTGTGTTAGGTTTCAAAATCGTATTTGCAATCGATTAGAGATTCTCCATGACGGTATTACTACTTTACAAAATCGGCATTACCATGCTGGCGGTTCTCGGCCTTTCATTTGTTGCCGAGAAAATCAGTGCCAGGCTGGCCGGCCTTCTTTCCGGCTATCCAATTGGCACTGCTATAATCCTGCATTTTTACGGCCTGGAATACGGCGCCCAATTCGCGGCCGACGCAGCGATATACAATCTCTGTGGACTGTTTGCATCGCAGTGCTTTGCCTACACCTATTACCGCGCTTCGCAGCGAACCAAGTCACTTTTTCTGATCTCAATACTGTCCCTGGCAGGATACCTGCTGCCGGCCTTCATCGTCAGTCAGACAAATCCAACCAGGCTAATTGCCCTGATTATCGCCATCATTGCCACGACCTTATTCTGCGCCCTGCTTCGCAACAATAGGGTCGAGCAGGTGAAAGCGTCCCGAACTTGGTCGGCCCGTTTGATTGCCGGACGACTTATTTTCACGGCGACGCTTGTTCTCGTTGTGACTGAGGTCGCCGATATTGTCGGTCCGGGGTGGGCTGGGCTATTCTCAGCTTTCCCTGTGGCCCTATATCCGCTGGTGTTTTTGCTGCACCGGGAATACGGACCCGAGACGGCACGGACCGTCCTCGGGAATTTCCCGTACGGTCTCTGGTCCGTCATCGCCTACGCTCTGACTGTTTCTCTCGTCTACCCACTATACGGTGTAATTTGGGGGACGCTGCTTGGCTTCGCCAATGCGACCGCCGTATTGGCGATCATGGGGATTAAACCTCTGCTCTTGTACTGGAAGGGGGGTAGGCAAAAAGAGACGTGATGCCTTGTTTCTTGACTTTAAAGAATGACGATCACACCAAGTTTGTTCCTTGGCTCATAGTCAGCAAGTTTCGGGAAAGGTTAGACATACGGAACATGAGAGTCGTTAGGTGGATTAACAGCCTTAAACTCCATCTTTCTTACAAAGCACGACTTCTGAGACAAAAATTGACTTCTTTTAGATAGTGATATTTGAAAGTCTCTTTAATCAACGTAATATAAAATCACATTAACTTGATTTGAAAGATGAAAACTTTGCCACGACTATCGATTCTGTTGCTTCTCTGCTTTTGGGTGTCTCTTACTCCTTTGGGCTGCTCGGCCAAGAAACCGATTATGGCTGAGCTTACGGGTTACGACCTGTGTCAGAATTGTTGTGGTTTTGAATATGGTTTCCCTGACTTCTGGAACAAGTATGTTTCTGTGGAGCCAAGAAAGGGCCAGCCATATACAGGCAAAACTGCGAGCGGAACGACACCAAGAACTCCGTATCCAGGTTTGTTGTCGGCAGACACACTTTCTCATCCATGGACTCTTCCTCATCGACTACTTCTGCCTTGGCTATGGTTAGCTCACTGTGGAACAGCTGCCGCTGACACCCAGTTTCATTCTTTTGGGACAAAGATATATGTCGACGGTTATGGCTGTGCGATCGTCGAAGATCGTGGCTCTGCTATTAAGGGCTATGGGCGCTTCGACCTGTTTTTTAGTAGCCATGAAAAAGCACTGGCATGGGGTCGGAAAAGCATGAGGATTTTTGCGGACGAGTAATAGTGACTCCCCATGTGAAAGGAATAGTGAACCCATCAGTTAACGTGGGGTAGACAGAGTCAGCTTTTTTCTTAAATGTAACCACTGCCAGTAAAAAAGCCTCTCCCTGTTTACCTGGGGTGGGGCTTTCCTCTAAGTATTGTTGCAACGAATTCTCGGATCATCTAGACATGATAGAACCCATTGGAGCAAAGACTGAACCAGACACTGACTGTCAGATCAAGCCGTGATTACGACACTTTAAGGCTGTATCTTTAGAAAACTATTTAAAAGGGACGACTCGTGTGAGTCGTCCCTTTTTGTTTTGTGAACAATCTTTTCTTTAGCCGAGGATTTCCTTGAGGTCTGCTTCGGCAGTGGTGATTGGGCCAATGTTGTAGTTCTCAACCAGGAAGTTGAGCACGTTAGGGGTGATGAATGCCGGCAGCGTCGGTCCGAGTTTGATGTTCTTGATACCGAGATGGAGCAGGGTCAGCAAGATTGCGACTGCCTTTTGCTCGTACCATGACAGTACCATGGAAAGCGGCAGGTCGTTAACGTCACATTCAAAGGCTCCAGCTAAGGCAACGGCAACCTGAATGGCACTGTAGGCGTCATTACACTGACCAACGTCGAGCAGGCGAGGGATGCCGCCGATATCGCCAAGATCAAGTTTGTTGAAGCGGAACTTGCCACAAGCCAGAGTCAGGATAATCGTGTCCTGCGGGGCTTGCTCGGCAAACTCGGTGTAGTAATTACGGCCAGATTTGGCACCGTCGCAACCACCGACCAGAAAGAAATGTTTGATATCACCAGCCTTGACGCCTGCGATGACCTTGTCAGCTACGCCGAGAATGGCGTTGTGGCCAAAACCGGTCAGAATTTCCTGGCCTGGATTGTCTTCAAAACCTTCACACGCTTGAGCTTTGGCGATGACCGCAGAGAAATCCCAACCATCAACATGCTTGACGCCCGGCCATTGCACCAGACCCCAGGTGAAGAGGCGGTCAATGTAGTTATCTGCAGGCTTCTGAATGCAGTTGGTGTTGAAGATAATCGCCCCTGGGAATCCGGCAAATTCCTTGTGCTGGTCCTGCCATGCACCACCATAGTTGGCAACCAGATGTGCATATTTCTTCAGGCCGGGATAGCCATGAGCAGGTAGCATCTCGCCGTGGGTGTAGATATTGATGCCGGTTCCTTCGGTCTGCTTGAGCAACTCTTCAAGGAACTTCAGATCATGTCCAGAAACCAGGATCCCTTTGCCCGCTTTGGTGCCAAGCTGAACGGGTGTAGGGACTGGATGGCCGTATGCTTCAACGTGGGCCTGGTTGAGAAGTTCCATGGTGACGTAGTTGATACGGCCGGCTTCCATGGCCATGCCGACGTTGGCCATCAGGTCGAGGCTGTCGTCAAGTTGAGCGGCCAGAGCTTTGTGGGTGAAAGCGTAGATTTCATCAGACTCCTTGCCGAGAATGCGGGCATGGTCTGCATAGGCAGCGTAACCTTTCATGCCGTACATGATGATTTCGCGTACCGAATGAATGTCGGCGTCGACAGCGAAGTCTTTCACACCGTGAAGTTCGCCAAGTTTGATCTGCTCATCAAGAGAGGTGGGCAGAGTCCAGTCCTGAGCTGCTGCAGGGACGGCTCCACTGTAGGCTCCAGCCAGCTGCTTGGCTTTGCCACGCAGACGGACACCATCAGTCACAAACTTGGAGACAGCTTCAGGATCGAAGTCGACATTGGTGACCGTGGTAAAGAGACCGTCGATCATGAAACGATCGATCTCCTGATCTTTGGTGTCATTTGCACGTGCCTTATCGGCCCAGAAGGCAATGCCTTTCATGGTGTAGACCAACAGGTCTTGAAGAGCGGCTACGTCTGGTTGTTTACCGCAGACACCAACGGCTGTACAGCCGGTGCCTTTGGACGCTTGTTCGCACTGGTAACAAAACATGGACATGGTTTTTCCTCCATTTGTGTGGGTTGGGTTGCTAGTCTTAACCTTTTCCGTTGCAAAGTTCAAAAACTCTAACAGGTTTTTTAAAAATGTCTGACCGCTTTAGCGCATTGATTTGCTATACTTGCTTTACTTTGGCAGCAACATTGAGACGACCATAAGCTTTTATAGGTTACTTCTCTTTGACAGAGGTCAAAAAACACAGAAAAAATATCGCATGGCGGAAATAGCAAAGGCCCAACTAAGTTTCATCTTTCGCATCACACGCTGCCCGTTTTGATATTGAGGGGTGATATGCCAAAATACTGGTTGATGAAATCTGAACCTTCCTGCTTCTCTTTTGATGATCTGAAGCAGATGCCGAATAAAACCGAACAGTGGGATGGGGTCCGTAACTATCAGGCACGCAACTTCTTGCGAGACGAAATCAAAATTGGTGATGGTGTGCTCTTTTACCACAGCAACTGCCTGGAACCGTCAATTGTAGGCCTTGCAAAGGTGGTTCGAGACGGTTATCCGGACCATACAGCACTCGATCCTCGTGCAAAACATTTTGATCCGAAATCCACAGACGACAAACCGCTCTGGTTTATGGTCGATGTTCAGTACCTTTGTCCGCTACCAAAGCCATTAAGTCGAGATGATCTGCGGCGGCATCCGTTGTTTGCAGGTATGGGAGTGTTGCGCAAGGGGAACCGATTGTCGGTTCAGCCGGTGCTTGCAGAAGAGTGGCAAGCTGTGCTGGCGTTCAGTGAGTTAGCAGATCCATTGTGACATGGCCAATTTAGTTTTGGCGGTTAGACTTTTTATGACTTATCGTGCTTGTCAGGAGTTCTTTTAATGAAAAAATGGACAAAATTTTTCTCTGTGGTTTTCTTTATCCTGGTCGTTTTGGTTGTCACTGTCATTGTGCTGGCGAATGTATTAATTACTCCGAAGCGTGTTAAAGAAGCTCTTCTGCCACTCGTCGAGGAGAATCTGAAGCGCAAGATTGACCTGGGTGATATCAACGTCAGTCTCTTCTCGGGGATCGAAATCCATGGATTGACTGTCTATGAGCAGGATGGACAAGAAGTCTTTATAGCGACCGATCTGGTTCGACTCAGATATCAATTTCTACCATTGTTGGCGATGAAAGTTGTTGTCGATGAGGTTCGATTGGAGAATCCCAGTATCAGGATTGTTCGTTTCCGCGATGGAGAGTTCAATTTTAGCGACTTGACGGGCTCCCCTGAAAGTGAAACAAAGAAAACAGTTTCAACTGAAAATCAAAACGTTACAGAAAACGAAACGAGTACCCCTGTCAGCCTGTTAGTTTCAAATGTTCTGCTCCAGGACGGACAGCTCGTTTTTCTGGATCATGTCCTTAATAACAAGGCTCCTTACCGCTATGAAATTTCCAATCTAAACATTGCAGCAAAAGGGGTGTCCCTCACCGGCAAAGTACCTCTCTCTGTGCAGTGCCAAATCAACGGCGCCCGACTGGGCCTCGATGGCCATGTGAGTCTGAGACCGCTCGGTGTGAATTTCGAAGTTGGATTGCAGGATCTGGATGTCATAGCATTCAAGCCATATTTTCATAATGCTCTGCCCGGTACACTCGGAGGCTTGAAGCTGAATCTCAAGTCAACTGTGTCTGGAACCCCGGATGAAATCTCTCTCCAGGGGACTCTGTCGCTTTTGGAACTTGATCTGCTCCTTGATGCCTTGCCGGATGCGCCGATTGAAGATGCCACGCTGGATCTAAATTACGACTTTATCCTTGATCTCGGTCAGGAAAGGCTGGAACTCAACAAGTTGGCCCTTGATTACAACGGCATCAAGGTTAATACCAAAGGCAATATTACTGCCTTGATGAGCACTCCCTCTCTCGATCTGGACGTTACTGTTCCTGAATTGCAAATTCGTCAAGCAATTAATGCTGTGCCGCGAGGCTTGGTTGGTGATATCAACTCTCTTGATCCTGCCGGGTCCGTTTCAATCGAAGCAAAGGTGTCCGGGAAGAGTGATAATGCTCCTGGCTTGTTGAAGACCGCAACCATTGGCCTGGAGAGCGTTCAGGCAACGGTTGGCGGCCAACGACCTGCATTTTCAGGACGACTGCTAGTCACCGGTGACAAGATGGTGTCGGAAGGTTTGCAGTTGAGACTTGGCGACAATCAAGCTGATATCAACCTCAAAGTAAGCCGTTTTTTTACCAAGCCTGTTGTTGTTGAGTCCGATATCTCATCAGAACGTTTTTTACTGGAACCACTCCTGCAAGCGAGTGCCGCGCCAGCAGCAGCGACCGCCAAGGACAAGAGTGCTGAAAAGGGGAGCGCCACCACTGACGAGATAGGCCCTTTTGATATCCCCTTACATGCTTTTGGTACAATTTCTGTTGCAGAAACGGTATGGAAAGGGCTGGAGGTTAAAAACTTTCTTGCTCAATATGAGCTCAAAGACAATGTTCTCAACCTGACCCGTATGGATGGCCAGGTTGCTGGAGGGTCATTCAATAACAGCGCCCGTGTTGATCTGGGCAAAAAAGGCTTGGCATATTCCGCCAAACTGGGATTGAAATCGATACAGTCTGACCCACTATTGACTGCGTTTGTACCGAAAGCTGCCGGAAGCCTGTTGGGTGCTATGGACCTCTCTTTTGCCTTGGACGGACGCGGTACTGAGTGGAAGGCCCTCAGTCGCAACTTGTCTGGAGATGGGAATCTTCTGATTGCGGATGGACGCCTGATCAGCCCGGGTTTGGTGAATGGTCTGAGTTCTTTTTTACAGCTTCCAGAGCTGAACGATATCCAGTTTGATAACTTTAAAGGTCAATTTAAAGTTGTTGATGGTCAGGTCAAGATGGACAGCCAGCTAACCAGTAATACAATCAAACTCTTTCCTAAGGGAACTGTCGGTCTGGATGGTTCTCTTAATTTGGGTCTTGATACGCGACTGAGTCCAGAATTGTCTGCAAGGCTTGACAAGAAAGGTGGCATTTCGAGCTATCTGGCCGACAAGGACGGTTGGACCCAGATGCCGCTATTGTTGAAGGGAAGCTTTGACTCTCCAAGCTTTGGCCTCGATCCGAAAGGAGTGCAAGAGCAGGCTTCAAGAGCATTATCCGGTGAATTAGGCCGACAGATTAACAAACTCTTTAATAGATCAGAACCGGCATCACAGGCATCTGATCAGAAGCAAACAGAGGAAAGTGCCGCACCAGCGGGAGATTCAACGAATAAACGTTTGCAAGATTCGTTGCAAAAGTTGTTTGGCAATTGACAGATTTTATCGCTTAGGTTGAAAAAACAGACATATAACTGAAAGGTGTTTTTTATGAGTGGTATCAAGTACTTCAGCGGTCTCGAAGTTATAATGGCGGCAAAAGAAGTTGAAAAGAATGGCCATCGTTTTTATTCCACGATGTCTGAAAGAGCATCTGACCCTTTATTGAAAGAACTCTTTACTTGGCTTGCTCAGGACGAGGTGGAGCATCTCCGACGTTTGAGTCAGTTGGAGGCAAATTACCAGGAAGGTGTTTTTGCCGATGCTGAAGAAGAGTTTCTGCCGTATCTCAGCCAATTTTCAGCTACGAAGATTTTTCCGGATGCTAAGCGTCTCGAAGCTGTTCTCAAAACCGAGTCTGCTGATATTCAAGCTCTGGATATGGCTATCGAAGCAGAAGAGAAATTTGCCGAATATTTTCTCAAAGCCAGTTCCCTGGCACAGACTGAGGATGGTAAAGAGGCTTTTAGTTGGTTAGCCGGTGAAGAAGTAAGGCATGCCAAAATTCTGAGAGAACGTCGAGATAAGTATTCAGGAGAATGATATCTGATAATTTAACCTGAATTTTGGTCCTGTCTTTACTATTGTGGGGGAAGATGGCTGAAGACCGTTTTAAAAAGCGTCACCGTAAACGAATTTCTGTCAAATTTGGAATCGATAAAATTGAAAAGTTAGGTTTCACTGATGACATTAATCATGATGGCCTCTTTATCCGCTCGGCGGTTGTTGTCATGCCTGGAATGACAATCAAGGTTGAAATCAATCATCCCCAAGGATTGATTGCTTTGGTCGGTGAAGTTCGATGGGGCAAGAAGATCCCGCCGAATGTCCTGCATAAAATAAAGGGTGGTATGGGCGTGCAGATCAAATCTTTTGTGACTGGTGAAGAGCTTTATCATGCTCTCTGTGATGAATTGGTTGCACAGCGCGGCGAGTAATTGCATGTTAACAAAGTGAAAGGCCTGCCACGTGCCGCGCAGGCCTTCATTCTACCTATCTGTGTACCCTAATCACGGGTTCTTCCAGCGAAATTAAGCGCCGGTTTGTTTGAAAATATTCGCAATGATCAGGCTTATTATCGATAGGCGACCTCCTTGTCAGGGGTTAACGTTTCGAGCAACGTTGCTTCAATTAAATTATAGCGGCTATTCGGTTTTTTTCACCCCTTTTAAAACATTAATTACTGTGCACTATCGACGCAAGCGGAATGAATTGCGTGAAGCTTATGCCATGGAAGGTGAGACCTGGCAGCCAGTCCATTGTTAGTCCGGCAGAAAGTTGGGGTCATCTCCCAGCTTCTCGGTAGCTATTAACAACGTCATTGATTCGGTTTAACCGATGGATGGACTGGTCTGTGGATTGACCTGTTCGTTTGCAAGAGCTGTGGTCATGCTTTTGTGCTCGCTCAGTCTTGAGCAGACATCTCCTGTAAATCCCTTTCTAAAATTTAATTCTGACAAAATCTTAAGATTTTGCTCCAGTGTTCATGTGCATCTATCTGTCTATCTTTGCGTTCAATTTGTGATTTGACTTTAGTAAAGGACATCATGGTACTCTTTCTTCCGAATTATATTGCGACTTTACGTTAAATTTATCATGTTTGTTTGCAATACCAGCTCCGAAAATAAATGCTTTCTGCCGTTGAAAATTGTATAAATATAAAAATTTTACGTTACCATTAAACCTTTCCACTCTTAGACCACAAGGCACCTCCATGAAGAAACATGACCTCATTTTTTTGATCGGCCTGATTGTCCTTAGTGGCCTGACTTCGTTTATCTTTATTTCATATGGCATGAACATCATTCTCTCTGATGACGCAGCCCAGGGCGCATTGGTCTTTGCTTATGTTACGACCGCCTACGGACTCGCTAATGTCGCTATCTTGAGTGTTGCCTGGAGTAGCCGTGAGGCATGGTCGAATGGAGCGAGTAAGTTTATTTCCATGTGCTTCCTTGGTGCTTTTGTCATGGATACAATCAATGCCGGGATGAAGAGTCCTTTGGGGGCTGTCGGCATTCTGGTTCTGGTTCTGGTTCTGGTTGCCAATTGTTTTGCTGTCAAGAAGGTTGTCGAAAGAGATTAATCTGTTGTGGTTGCCTGACATCAACCCGACATCGAAAGGATTATTTTACAAGTTTTAACTCAGACAGGAGGTCTTTCACCATGTCTATTGTGCCCCCCTATACACCACCCGATTTCACCGCTCCACACTTGATTGCAGCTCCCGTCGTGACTGTCGAACCGGCTCCGTCTGATGGTGTTGTACCCCAAAGATTCCATGGTACGTCCAATCACCCTGAATACCTTCATATCGGCGATGGCCACTGGTCGCTTGTTCCAGAAAGCCGCATGGATGCAGTTCTGGTGCTTAAGGGAGAAACGGTTGATGTGGTGGAAGCACGGCGAGTCTCTAAAGGCGACATGGTTGTTGTTGGCCGAACAGAGAACGGTGAAGAGGGAATTTACGTACACGTTGAAGGTTTCACGCCGCCTGCCGAATCTGCCGCAGAAAAATTCTCCTTCCGTACCCGTGGCACACGTGAGACACCTTTCTCTCGCTGTTATGACGACCTTTATCATGTTTTGCGCCATGATCGCGATCATGGACATATTGTCTGGGTGCTCGGTCCGGCAGTCGCATTTGATAAGGATAGCCGCGATGCCATGCAGGGGCTGATCGAGAATGGTTACTGCCACGGCCTTCTGGCTGGTAATGCTCTTGCCACTCATGATCTTGAGGCCGCAATGTTCCAGACTGGGCTGGGACAGGATATCTACTCACAGACCTTGCAACCGCTTGGACACTACAATCATCTTGATATTATCAACGAGGTACGCAGTCGCGGCTCAATCTCGCAGACGATCGAAGAATTAAATCTCAAGGACGGTATCATCTATGCCTGCGAGAAAAAGCAGGTTCCCTACGTTTTGGCTGGATCGATCCGTGATGACGGTCCGATGCCGGGAGTCATCTCAGATGTTTACCAGGCCCAGGATGCTATGCGTGTGCATGCCCGAAAGGCGACGACAGTGGTCGCTATGGCGACGCAGCTACACTCCATAGCTTTCGGCAATATGGTTCCAAGCTATCGGGTAATGGATGATGGCAATGTGCGCCCAGTCTTTTTCTATATTGTGGATATGACAGAATTCAGTGCTGACAAGCTTGCCAATCGTGGTTCGGCACAAGCCGTGGCGATTCTGACTAATGCTCAGGATTTCACCGTCAACCTATGGAACAATCTTAAAACTTAAAGAATCGCTGAACTTTGTCGAGGTAATATGACGCGGAAAGTTGTGCAAATTATCGGTGTGCCGATTGATCTTGGCCAGTCAAATCGTGGCGTAGACCTTGGTCCTGGGGCCTTGCGCTATGCCGGCTTGGCTGCACGTTTGGAGGAGCTCGGCTACGAAGTGCACGATTCTGGCAATTTGCCGGTTCCGGTGCGTGAATCGCTTGCCCATGAGCGTCAAAATAATTACTTGCCATCAATTCGCGAAGTCTGTGAGGCAGCTTGTCTGGCCGGGCAGAAGGCTGTCGAGATGGGGCGGATTCCGATATTTCTTGGCGGTGATCATTCAATCTCTGTCGGCACAATCGCTGGCGTTACTCAACAGCAACCGACTGGAGTTCTCTGGATTGATGCACACGGTGATTTTAATACGGCTGAATCTTCGCTGTCGAACAACATCCACGGCATGGCCCTGGCGCTTCTTCTGGGACGCGGCTTCCCTGAACTGGTTGCAATCGGTGGCGCGCAAGCGACTCTGCAGCCACGGGATGTCGTGTTGATCGGGGTTCGTGATCTCGATGCTGGAGAACGACAGAGCCTGCGTGAAAGTGGCCTGACCGTTTATACGATGCGTGACGTTGATGAACGGGGGATAGGTGCGATTGCTGTTGAGGCCCTGGCCAAACTCGGCCACCGGGAACGGCTGCACGTCAGCCTGGACATTGATGCCCTTGATCCCCAGGCTTCACCGGGAGCCGGAACCCTTGTTCCTGGCGGGTTAACTTACAGGGAAGCCCAGTTGTTGATGGAGATTATCGCCGATTCCGGTCGAATGAGTTCTCTTGATATCGTCGAAATAAATCCAATACTCGATAGCAGGAATAAGACGGCACTCATGGCGGTGGAGTTGACTGCATCACTCTTTGGTAAAAGTATCCTCTAGCAGCCTGTCGGACAATCAATGAACTGGCTGCAAATTCGCCTGTTTGGCCCATATCTCAGCTCCTTTTCGACCAATAGCTACGGCTATTTCTCTCAAATGAGCTAAAATCTGGTCTCAAACATCCAAATTTTCGCTTCAGCCCTGATTGTCCGACAGACTGCTAGGTTTTATCGTTCTGTCATCAGGCGAGAGGAACGACATAAAAAAGCACCGCAAAAAAGTGCAGAATGCTTCCTGCCAGAACAAAGCCGTGCCAGATGGCATGGTGATAACGCAGACTCTTCCAGAGATAGAAACCAACTCCTGAAGTGTAAGCCAGCCCACCAAGCAGCAACAGTATCAATCCTCCTGGTGCAACGTTATCGAGCATCGGCTTAATTGCGACCACCACGACCCAGCTCATGCCGATGTAGAGTGCCAGGGAGATTCCTTGCCAGCGATGTAGCAGTGACACTTGAAAAAGAACGCCTAGTAAAGCCAGAGTCCAGACGATGCCAAAAAGCGTCCAGCCCCATGTGCCGCGCAAATTGACGAGCATGAAAGGGGTGTAGGTGCCGGCAATCAGAAGGAAAATCGCTGAGTGGTCGAGGACGCGCAGCACGCTCTTGGGGCGTGGCTGTTGAATGCTGTGGTAAAGCGTCGAAAAGGTGTATTGCAGGATCAAAGTCGTAGCGAAGATACTGCAACTAACAACATGCCAGGCGTTGCCTAAGCGACTTGCGAACGCAATCAGGACACCCAGGCCGGCAATGGCCAAGACCAAGCCTACACCGTGAGTTATGCTATTGGCAATCTCCTCATTAATGCTGTAGAGAGGTGGATTTGCTTCTTGGGACATCTTTTTTCTCCGGGATATATAACTTAACGTGATGAGAAGTTGATTAAACAGCCACAGTTGTCATTATGCTCTTATCGAAGGAAGTTGATGGTAAAAGTTTTGTAACGATTGTTGTGAAGCAAACCCTTCTTCTCTCTGATTGCGATATGAATTGATGTTGATGTAAATTACATGGCAAAAGATGATGAGAACTATTCAGGTGTCTCCGTCGTCTTATTTAGTGCCCATCCGGAAACTCCGGATGGTTAAAGTGTGGGTTTCTGGTTTGGAAACCAGCTATTTTTCGTAAGATCAAGGAAATCAAGTGTTTGAGCGGAGGCGTAGTACTTTACGCCGCACAATTAAATGCGCAGATTGACGCTGAGATTGCGGAAAAGGGCGGTTTCCGGACAGAAACTATTTAAGGAGCGAGCAAACATGTCAGCACACGACAGCAATCCAACCAAGGCAATCATGTATGCGTTCTTCGCCAACCTGGGCGTTGCCATTGCCAAGGCTGTGGCCGCGTACTTCACTGGCAGCAGCAGCGCCATTGCCGAGGTTTGTCACTCTATAGCCGATTGCGGGAATCAGCTCTTGTTGCTTGTAGGTATCAAGCGCTCCCACAAGTCTGCCGACATAGAACATCCACTTGGCTACGGCAAGGCGAGTTATTTCTGGTCCTTCATGGTCGCCATACTCCTCTTTTCCGTTGGCGGACTTTTCTCCCTTTACGAAGGGACGCACAAGTTCTACCACCCGGAACCGATGAGCCACGCATGGATTCTCATCGTCGTGCTTGTCTTTTCAATTGTGTTGGAAGGTGTCAGCCTGCGTCGTTGTCTTGTGGAAATAAAAAAGGCGAGAGGGGAGAGAACGTTACGCGAATGGGTAAAACATACGCGCAGTTCCGAGTTACTGGTGGTCCTGGGTGAGGACTACGCGGCTCAGATTGGATTGTTCCTTGCCCTTGGCTTCGTCATACTGGCGATTGTTACCGGCAACCCTGTTTATGACGCCATCGGTTCGATCTGTATCGGTGTACTCTTGATCATCGTCGCAGTCTTCATTTCCATTAAAGTCAAGTCTCTCCTGATAGGTCGCTCTGCCGACCCTGAGACTGTGGCTAAAATCAAAAGTATCATTGATAAAGATCAGGATGTTCTGGAACTTTTCAATGCTGTCACTTTACAGATGGGGCCTAAGGCTATGCTGGCCATCAAGATACGTATGCGCGAGGATATGCCGGTTGGCGAGGCAGCGAGAGCTATCAATGAACTTGAGAGAGACATCAAAGAGGCTATTCCGGATATTGGATGGTGCTTTGTTGAAATTGATGTTGCGGATTGACGGTGGATCACAGGGACTGTCCCATTTCTGTAAACTCAAGCCTCCAGCTTCTCCTCTTCAATCCGTGCCTCGCAAAGATCAACCCAGTCGTAAATATCGCTCATTTCAAACGGTTTGCGGAAGTAATGAATCCCCAAATCATTCAATTCATTCATGTAATGAATTGTCAGGTAGCCACTCATAATCGCCACGTTGCCCTTTAGTAGAGGCTGACAACCGCAACTTTTGAGTTTTTTGAAAAGGTCGATGCCTTCTATGTTGGGCATGATGTTGTCGCATATCAGGATGTCAGCACAGGGAGATTCCGGCGAGCATGGGCAGGTGTCTTTGTTGAGGTGCGGGAATTCAGTAGGGTCTGCGAGGACTGTCACATCATGACCTTTTTTGTCTAGTGCGATCTTCAGCAAATCGCGGGTTTCTGCATCATCATCAATCACCAGAATGCGCAATTTCATTTCTACCTCACTTGGTTACGATATTTGTCATGATGGACCTCAAGTTTACCATAAGATTTTAATTGTGAAATGTGAGGCCAAATATAAAGCACAGCTTTTGTTCTTCTTTGCCTTCACTCCTGTTTTTTTACAATCGGGCAATCGGTCGCGCGATTCGACGGTAGCAAATGCCTGAATCTCGCAAAGACAGCATAACTTGAGCGTGCAGCAAGGTGAATGCCAGGCAAACCGACAACAGTTGACAACATGGGGTAGAAGGGTGACGGCAAGACGTCCCAGAGCTTTCTGAAAGCTTCGACGCCGGTGAAAAAGCGCCCATTTGCATCACATGCATGCAACTTCTTCTGAAACTCTTCAGTTTTCTTACCAAAAGAATCAGCATCAAAATCAACCGCTGCAATATTAACAAACTCAACGCGCTGGTCGGCAATTGATCGATAGTAATTTATCTCTTTGGAACAGACACCGCAGGCTCCGTCATAAAAGATCGTCAGTGGGTATGCTATTGTCATTTTCATCCTCACGTAATCTGTGCATTCACTCTTATTATAACCTGAACCTCGATCTGTTTGCAGAACCAGCTTACAGTTCCTTTAAATTTTTCCTCCTTCATGCTATAAATTTCTCATTGCATTCACCCAACGAGGTCTTTCATGGATATCCTCAATAGATTGCAGATGGCAACCATCAGGGCCCAGCAAGAGGACAATCTTCCTGACCTCCTGGCAGCTCGAATCTTTGCGATTGCCGAGACTTTGCAGGCTCATTTGATCTTGCAAGGTGAAATTGAAGAATTGATTGAACAGTTGGCCCTTTACGATACCTATGCCCAGACCGGCTATATCGGTATGGGCGTCAATAATTACATTCTGGAGGGAACTGTCAGCCGTCTTGAAAAGAGACTGCAAGAGAACCCCCTGCCAACCTGAGGAGCAGAACCGTGAAGGCGACTATTGAATATTGTACGATGTGAAGCTATGAACCCCGTGCTGTCAGTTTGGCGGCCGTTTTGAAGAAACATTGTGGTGCTGAGGTAGCGTTGATTAAATCAACTGGAGGCGTTTTCGAGGTGGTGGTTGATGGTGAACTGGTTTACTCAAAGAAGTCGACCGGCGAGTTTCCCGATGAACAACAATTGTTGAAGCAACTTGTCAGTTCTTAAAAAAGAGAGACACATACCTATGTCTGTAAAAACTATTTTTATTACGGGAGCCTCTTCAGGTTTTGGCGCGGCTTGCGCCCGCTCTTTTGCCTCTGAGGGTGCTCGACTCATTCTTACGGCTCGTCGCAAAGAAAAACTTGAAGCTTTGCGGGGTGATCTGGCAAGTGCTGCTGGTGTCCACATTATACAACTTGATGTACGTGATCGTGTTGCAGTCGACGCTGCGGTTGCGTCTCTTCCGGAAGGTTTCCGTGATATTGATGTGCTCGTCAATAATGCTGGTCTGGCGCTTGGTCTTGAGCCATCCCATAAGGTTGCTATCGAAGATTGGGATGTGATGGTTGACACCAATATAAAGGGACTTATGTACTGCACGCGAGCCATTCTCCCTGGCATGGTGGAGCGTAATTGTGGACACATTGTCAATATAAGCTCCACAGCAGCCTCATGGCCTTATCCGGGAGGAAATGTCTACGGTGGTACCAAGGCCTTCGTCTCACAATTTTCACGCAACCTGAGGGCAGACTTGCTCGGCAAGAAGGTACGGGTGACCTGTATTCAACCCGGCATGGCCGAAACGGAATTTTCTAACGTTCGTTTCAAGGGTGATGATGGTAAGGCTGATCAGGTCTACGCGGGGACCCAACCGCTCACGGCGGTTGATATTGCCGAGACTGTGGTGTGGGTGGTTAATCGACCGGCGCATGTGAATATCAATAGTTTGGAGTTGATGCCTGTTGATCAGGCTTGGGGGCCTTTTTCGATTCATCGTGAGTAGGGATTGCGTTTTTCTAGCAGAAAACAACAGATAAGATAGGGACTGTCCCCGCATGGGGACTGTCCCTTTTTCATTAATCACTGGCACATTTGATCACGGATTACGGCGTAAAGCAGAACCGGCGGGTCGCGTCCCGCCAGACGCCTTCCTTTTTGTCCATTGCATCAAAAAGTAAGCAAAAAATGCACGCTCTTAGCAGAGGGCATATTATTATCTGTAGTAATCACGATTTGTTATCTGTATTAATCACGACTTGATCTGACAGTCAGTGGCTGGTTTAGTCTTCGCTCCAATGGGTCCTGTAAATCCCTGGATGATCCGAGAATTTGTTGCAACAATGCTTATAGGAAAGCCCCACCCTAGGTAAACAGGGAGAGGCGTTTTTTACTGGCAGTGGTGACATTTAAGAATCTAAAACCAAGTCGACGCATCTCAAATTCTGCTCACAATTCCTATCGCATTGATTCGGGGTGCTCAGATTGCCTGAAACTCGAAATTACTGCATTGTTTGCAGATATTGGGCTGAAAAATGCCATCGGTAAAAATGTTTAGTATTACACTTAAGGCAGAGTTCAACGGCGAACACCACATTGACAAGGAAAGCACCGATGCTGAAAGGCTTCGTCAGCATGTGAAGACAGTCAAAGAAACTCTTCGGTAAAAGCCATCCGCTGGGATTCGTTCCCCAACATCACCAGTTCACCGTCCGGTTTCAAAACCAACGAGGCCGTCGCCGGGACAACCACGTCATCGGGCAGACGCAGTGCCAAAACATTGAGACCGGTCCGCGCCCGAATATGGCTGGTCGCCAGGGTCTTTTCAACCAGGTTTGCAGGCACGGGGACATAAAAGAGATCAAACCCCTCACCCAGAATCACCGACTCTCGACGTTGCAGCAGCGACATCACCATCTCCGCTCCGAGGGATGCGGAGCTTAATACAAAGTCGGCGCCAGCCCGGTGGACCGCTTCAATACTACGCTCGTGAGTGATGCGGCTGATTACTCGGATTTCCGGATTCAGGCGACGGCAGTACACCGCCAGATAAATGTTCATGGCGTCATCATTCGTGGTGAGCAGCACGCTTGGGGCATCGGACAACCCTGCACCCATGAGCAGATCCAGATCAGCCGCGTCACCGATGAACAGCTTGTCGGCAACCCCCTCCAGAGAATTCCGCAGCGACTCATCTCGCTCGATCAAGTGAACCGTCACTCCACGTTTCCGAAGAGTCCGGGTAGCGGCGCAGCCTACGTTGCCGCCACCGATCACGAGCACAGAGTTGAAATTGGTATTGTAGATCACCAGGTAAGTGGCGAGATTTGTGATCTGTTCGGCGGAGCCCATCACCACCGGAAAACTCCCGTCAGCGATGGTGGTCTCTGGCGTAACCGGGACCATGCGTCCTCTTTCCCACACTGCCACCACGTTCAGACCAAAGGTTTCCCTCATCTTCATTTCTCGCAAGGAACGGCCGACCAGCGGAGTATTGTGCACCGGGAACTCGGCGATCAGAAGATCTCCCATTCGCCCGACCACGTGACAGTGAAGGTGTCCGGCATTGACCCGGGTGGCAAGGTGTTCGCCCAGTCTGAGTTTGAGGGGCAGCACGTGGTTGCTGCCGCTCAGCTCCAGCAGGTCGATGGACCGCTCATATTCCGCCACTGCAGCAATGGACACCTGCTGAGAGAGTTCCCTGATCGTCAAGGTGATGTTGGTATTGGTCGTATCGGCGCAGTTGGCGATTACCAGTCGGCTTTGCGCCACAGCCATCTTTTCGTAGGTCGCCCTGTCCTCTAGCCTTCCAGTCACCACTGGCACACCTTCAATATGCATTTGTACGGCCTTGAGTGGGTCCGGTTCAATCACAAAGTGAGGGATGTTATTGAGTCGTAATCGCGCTATCAATGCCGTCGCCAGGCTATCCAGGTTGCACAGGATGACATGATCTCGAGTCCCATGAGGCACGGCTCTGGGTGCTTGAAACTGCATTCGGGATTCCATCCACGGTGCATAGAAGAAGCGGATGAACACGAAGGGGAGTACGATCAGCAACAAAACGACGCCGGTCAGGAGGACCACGATACTGAACAGCCTACCTATGTCGCTGTGGAAGGTGATGTCACCGAAACCGAGGGTGGTCATGACTGTAAGGGCCCAGTACACCCCTGTGATCCAGGAATGTTGTTGACCCTCGACGTGGTACATGATCCAGTGAAATCCGGTGGCAAAGAGCGCCACAGTCGCCGTCAACAGGAGCAAGTAACTGACCAGGGCTCTGATGTTGGGCCGGTTTTGTGCCGGGATGAGAAGAGATAACAACTGGCTCGTGATAAACTTCATTTTCTATCCTAACAATTACAGGTCATTTTTGAGGAACAGACTTATTGGATGTTGACCATGTTATATGCTGAAACACAACAGTGTTGTGTCCTCAAGTTCCTTGCATGGAGAGCAATGGTCTCGGCAACTAAAACCCGTACAGGGTCGGCAGGAGCCAGGACAGAGTTGCCCAGAGAATCAGGACCAATGGGATGCCGATACGAAGAAAGTCGTTAAAGGTATATTCTCCGGCATTCATAACGAGGAGATTTGTTTTATAGGCCATCGGTGTGGCAAAGCTCATATTGGCTCCGAAAAGTACAGCCAGCACAAAAGGCTCGGCAGGTTGTCCCATCTGGGCCGCAATTGATATGGCGATAGGGGTGCCCATGACGGCTGTGGCGTTATTGGAGACGGCGTTGGTGAGGAAGGCCATCAACAGCATCAAGCCGCTGAGCATGATAGCGGGTGATGCGTCTCCTGCAAGGCTCAGGAACAATTGCGCCAGATAATCAGCGCCTCCTGTTTTCAGTAGCGCAGAACCAAGTGCCAAGCTTGCCACAACGATCATGATTACCTGAGTACTTAATGCTTTGGTTGCGTCGCTCCAGCTCAGACAACCGCAGAGAATCATGATCAGGGCACCGCATGATGCGCTGATCGCGATCGGTAACCAGCCGAAGGCCGCCGTGAAAATAATCGCCAGCATGATCCGCAGAGCCAGGGGCGCTTTCTTCGTGTAAGGGAGATCCATGGTGGCATCAAGCACCAGAAGATCTTTCTCTTTTTTAAGCTTGGCAACCTGTTCCCGTGGGCCCTGGACCAGCAGGATGTCGCCAGCCAGAAGACGGATATCGCTGATCGAGTCGAACCCTTTCTGTAATCGCTTTCCTGCTCTGTGAATGGCCAGAATGATGATCCCGTAGCGGTCGGCAAAACGTATTTCGCTGAAGGTTTTACCCCGCAGATGCGAACCTTGAATGACTGCAATTTCGGCGATTTGCTGGTCCTCCGCCTTCAGCGGGTGATCATCATCCACAGGGTTGCCCAACGTTTCATCCTGGTAAAGAGTTCCCTCCAGCAGCGCTTCGATCTCTTTCAGCCGTTCCGGGGTATCGCGAATAACCAGTTGATCCCCGGCCTTCAAGACCACGCTGGGAAGCGGCATTATGAGATTGTCGGAACCTCTTTTGATGCCTTTGACCCTCAGCCCTCCGTCAATCTTCTTTATTGCCTCTGCAAGGGTTTTTCCGACGGCTGAACTCTCCTCCAGAATCGCCAGGTGCGCGGAAAAAACCCGTGGAGATGTGTCTGCCAGTGTCAGTTTACGGTCCGGCATAATCCGTGGAACGAGCAGCCAGAGGTAGATGATTCCGATCCCCCCTGAGATAAGGGCCGGGATAAGAAAATCAAACATTTCTATTCGTCTAAGCCCCATGTCTGCGGCAACGGATACCACCAGGAGGTTGGTTGAGGTGCCGATGGTGGTGCAGGTTCCGCCCAGCAGGGTCGAAAAGCCCATGGGCATCAGCACTGTGGAGGCCTTGGTCTTGGTCCGGATGGAGACACTAATCAGAATCGGCAAAAGTACGACAACAACGGGAACGTTATTGATGAAAGCGCTGATGAAAGCAGCGATCAGCAGGGTGAGCAGCAAGGACGCGCTCGGACTGATTTTCCATATTCGGGCGAGCCCACGTCCTACCGGTTCCAGAGCGCCGGTGCGGACAATGCCCTGGCCGGCAATCATCAGGGCGCAAACCGCAACCAACGCTTCGTGTCCGAAGCCGTGAAAAAAATAGGCAGCATGCAGCATGTTTCCGTCGATTTGAAACGGTGCAAGCTCAAAGCCAACGGCCAGGGAAATCAGAATGATAAAGCTTGCTGTCTCTAGCGGCAGGTTTTTCCGGGTAAACAGCAGCAGGGCGAAAACTGCAAGGGCAAGCACTGCCATGGCGTGGGGGTTCGGAGGCATAGGTAGATTGAACATCTGGGGCTCCATGGTCTGAGAAGCAAGGGCGCTCATCGGCTGTCTATTATAACTGTGCCACAAAACTGTAGAAAACCAAATTAACGATCTTGATAATTTCCAGGCTGATTGAATTTGCTGCGGCAGCAATTGCTCTGCAATCAGCTCGTGTATGATTGTCGCGGTTTAACACACCGGGAGACACCCACCCACTAGGGTTGCAACGGCCATAGCAGCGGAACGAAAACCATAATGATGACAAAAACGACCAGGGTCAACGGCAAGCCGACGATGAAGTAATCGCGAAAGCGGTAACCACCAGGGCCCATGATCAGAATATCGAAGCTTGATCAATGTTAGGCGCTATTCCAGCCACTTGCAATTGTCCAAAAATGTGTTTTTATTATATCTCCACCAACGAAGGAGTCATTGGGGACTGGAGGTAACCATGGTTCAAAGTAAAGTCGAACCTCAGCCTGAGAGAGAAGGCATGCGCCTGCAACTGCTAGCTTCGATGCTTGCAACATCAAATACATCATCGCCAAGAAAATCCCGAGTCAATTTTTACAATTCATGGCAGCAACTGATAAAAATGGTTAGGCCAATTCAGTAGTCTCTTCATTGATTTCATTTACTGTCCAAATGGGCTGACCATACTTAGAAGCACTTCAAGGGGAAACAATGGATTGTGAACACGATGACTGTTGCGGTTTCTTCCACAAATTTCAAAGTAGAAAAGCTCCATTTTGGAAGACCATGATTAAGTAATATTGTGAAGGAGACGGTTTGTGCGCCCGCCGCATCATATTTAATGCGGAGGAAAAGTTTCCTTCAGACGATCTGATGCCAGTAGGGGGACATGCGTCTAGAGCTTTTCTGTCGCTACTCTGATAACTCTAAGACTTGTCCGATAAGTAATGGGCTTGAAATCAACCCAAGTGGCCATCATTTTGTCATCTTAAATTGCTGGGATCTATGGATAATTTCAACTAAGCGCGTTCCGATACTGCACATTCGATCACGAACAACTATTTAGTGCCTTTGAGCGGCACGCGAGAATTAAGGGCAAGCGCAACGTAGAATTCCCTCAAAGCTCAAAGGAGTTGTCATGCCTAAGAATCACCTAGATTCCCCTGCTACTGGCGAGGCTGCTGACACCTTGGATCTCATTTCAGAGGATCGTCGACAGGAGGCCCTGCTCACAGCAGAAGCCCTGCAAAAGGCGATTTTCAACAGCGCCAACTTTTCCAGCATTGCCACCGACGCCAAGGGCGTGATCCAGATATTCAACGTCGGCGCGGAGCGCATGCTGGGCTACACAGCCGCCGAGGTGATGAACAAGATTACTCCCGCCGAGATTTCCGATCCGCAGGAAGTTATCGAACGTGCCAGGGCACTCAGTGCCGAGCTCGACACTGCGATCACGCCAGGTTTCGATGCCCTGGTC
>JAGXHM010000065.1 GCA_024636155.1 Deltaproteobacteria bacterium | reverse complement strand
GGCATATGCCGACACCTATTTGTTGAGTTATGCTCCTTCTCCATATGAGGGAGAGGAAACTATTAACACCATTAATATGGTGCAGAATACGAGTGCGCAGTACTCTCTTCCGTCAGGAACATCATTTTTTATAGCGGTGCAGGCCTATAACAACAAGGGACTTAGCCCTTATTCAAGTATAGTGGAAGTCTCAGCGGGCAATTAACTTGCGCAGAAAAGGTCACCTGCTTTTCACTGGGTGACCTTTCTTTTTCACCACTGCCAGGACGGATTAAAGTGGTGCGTCATTTTCTTAAATTGCAGGGTTTCCAGCCAGTAACTACGCATTTCGACCAATCTGAATACTTGAAATCAATGCAGTAATACTTATGAGACGCTTGTGAGTAATCGAGTGTTACGGTGCCGCTCGTTGATGATGCGTTCTTAAATATCAGATATAGTAAGAATCTCGCATTTTAACCAATATACGTAGGTTTTTCCATCGTTGAGCGAGAGACGACTTGAGGAATGTCATTGGTTGAAAGAACGATTTTCGAGATCCTCGAGTCCGATCTCGATGGCCTTAGTGCCGATCATGATTTCATAAAGGGAGATGAGCAGCGACATCACTAGAAGAAGCAGACTGAGGCCAAAACTCAATTCAGCTAGCGGTACCAGATTGAGAAAGGTAAACAACATTGCCAATGAACATAGAATAAAACTGAGGACCCCAAGACCCTGCATTGCCTTGGTCAAAACAATCCTTAGCCGCAGATTGCCAATCTGCCGAACGACCATCTCCTGCCGTTGCTCTCCCGTCTGCCTGTGCAGTTGCCTGATCAGTTGACCCAGAACCAGGAAGCGGTTGGTGTAAGCAAGCAGCAACAGAGAGATTGCCGGAAACAGCAAAGCTGGGGTTGTCAAACTCATAATCGTCCTTCAATTTACCATGGAGGATAGGATCTGCCTCGATTTGTCCGGGACTATTTTATTTCGGGCTTATGGGAACCGGAAATTCAGGCGTCGCACTGGGGGGCACCGGCATCGGCTCGATCCGTTCACGCGCAACGAGCACTCCTGCTGCAAGAATAAACACCGTCCCTAACAACATCCAGTAATCCGGCGACTCATGCCAGGCAAAGAATCCGATCAACCCAGCAAATACAAGTCCACTGTAACCCAGGGGGGAAACCTGTGATGCCGGCGCCAGTTTATAGGCCTGGGCGAGACAAAGCTGTCCGAGATTACCGAGTGCGCCGACAGCGAGCAGCCAAAACCAGACCTGACCTGAGGGGAGAGTAAATGCCCACAACATAGGGATTCCGGATAGAAGGCTGGCCAGCAACGCAAAGAGTATGACAATCCGTAATCCCGGTTCGGTATCGGAGAGTTTCTTGACAGAGGTCAGGGCAAGACCTGCAATCAAACCGGAGCAGAGGCCAGCGAGGCCAGCGAGCGAGGCGATTGCTGAACTAGGATGAAAAAGACAGGCCATGCCGATCAAGCCCAAAGCTCCCGATAATTTCCTTTTTGAGGTCAATTCCTCCTTAAGCCAGAGAACCGCGAAGAGTGAAACAAAGAGCGGGGATGTATAGTTCAATAATACGGCATCGGCCAAGGGCAAATGAGTTATGGCATAAAAATAGAGGTACATCGCCGAGATACCCGCACCTGCCCGGAAAACATGCAGTCCAAGATGCTTGGAGCTCAACGTCAGTTTCTGGCGCATGGCTAAAGGAATCAACAGGAGCAAGCCGATGAAATTACGGAAAAAGACGACTTCTATCTGGGGTAATTTCTGACTGGCCATCCGGGTACATGCAGCCATCATGGCAAAGCTTGCCGCAGACAGAAGTGCCACGGCGATCCAATTCAGATTGATTTGTTTCATTTTATTAACCCGGCATATGAGCTTAAGGGGCAGACGATGCTGGTGCAGTTGGTGCCTTTCATCAGGATGGTATTTACTCCCGATTTTCGATCATAGCAAACGAAAGCTGACTTCATCGATCGTCCAGCGTCGCATCATATCGCTTAAGGTGAAGCCTAATCCAAGCCCGCCTGGAACAAGCATCTGCCCGTCACAGATCTGCAAGCGTTCAATGAACAGAGGCTCCAACCACTCGAAGTGTTCAACCCAGGGTTCCGTAGGATAGCAGGCGGCTAGATGAATATGAATTTCCATGACAAAGTGCGGTGCCATTCCAAGTCCAGCCAAGGCGGCCTGACCGGCCAACTTCAGGAATGGGGTAATCCCGCCCACGCGGGGCGCGTCCGGTTGCAGGATATCGACGGAGGATTTGTCGATCAACTCCTGATGTTCATGGACACTCGATAACATCTCACCGGTTGCGATCGGAGTGTCTAGTGCTGCGGCTAGTTGGGCGTGTCCCTCAGCATCGTAGGCATTGAGTGGCTCCTCAATCCAGACCAGCTTGAATTCCTCGACACTGCGACCAAAGCGCAGCGCGGTCGTACGATCCCATTGCTGATTGGCATCAACCATAATCGGCACAGCATCGCCCAACTCTTTGCGCAGAAACTCAACCCTTTTGAAATCCAGCAGCGTATCAGGTTGACCAACCTTGAGTTTTACCCCCTGGATTCCTCTGTCCAGGGACTGCCGTGCCTTCTCAAGGACTTCTTCAATGGGCGCCTGTAAATACCCGCCGGAGGAGTTGTAACAGCGCACTGAATCGCGGTGGGACCCGATAAGATTCGCGAGCGGCAGGCTGGCTCGTTTGGCCTTTAAATCCCAGAGGGCGATATCGATAGCGGCGATCGCCTGCACAGCGATACCACTCCGGCCGACCGAAGCCCCGGCCCATACGAGCTTGTCCCAGATTTTTGAGATGTCGTCGGGATCGTCCCCGAGGATCAAAGGAGCGAGCTCGCGGGCATGGGCATATTGACTCTCGCCGCCGATCCGCAAGGCATAGCTGAAGCCTACGCCTTCATAACCCTGAAGGGTCTCAATCTCTGCAAAGAGCAGGGAGACGCAGGTGAGCGGTGTTTGACGGCCGGTCAGAACTTTTGCATCACTGACAGAGTGCTGCAACGGCAGCACAACTCTGGAGAGCTTGATGGCTGAGATCTGATCGTGAGCTAAGGTTTTGGACATGGGACCCTATCCAGAAAACGATCAAGTCACCGGTGCCGGGTTAAACAACACCAGATCATTATGCAGACCAAGACGATCAGCACAGGTTTGCTTTCGTCCGCTGGCGACATCCAGAATCAATGCAAAAAGGTCTTCTCCAACTTCGGCGATGTTCTTCTCACCCGTGGCGATCGGACCGGCGTCGAGATCGATCAGATCATGCCAGCGATTTGCCAGAGTCGAGTTGGTCGCGACCTTGATTACCGGAGCCATGGCCAGACTATAGGGTGTGCCACGGCCAGTCGTGAACACCTCCAGATTCATTCCGGCAGCCAACTGCAGGGTACCGCAGATGAAATCACTGGCCGGAGTCGCGGCAAAGGTCAATCCTTTGCGACGGATGCGCTCTCCGGGTCCAATCACATCAACAATCGCGGATGTGCCTGATTTTGCGATTGAGCCGAGGGCCTTTTCGACGATATTGGCCAGCCCGCCTTGCTTGTTGCCAGGAGTCGTATTGGCGCTGCGGTCGGCTTCTCCTAACTGCAGGTAACGGTCATACCAGATCATTTCCTGCAACAAGGCCTGTCCGACGGATTCGTCAATCACACGCGGAGTCAGAAGATGGATCGCATCGCGGACCTCGGTCACTTCGGAGAACATGACACTGCCGCCGGCGCGCACAATCAAATCCGCCGCGTAACCAACCGCCGGATTTGCGGTGAGACCAGAGAGGGCATCGCTCCCGCCACATTGCAATCCGATTACCAGGTCCGAAGCCGGGCAGGTTTCGCGGTGCCTCTGATTCAGTCTCACCAGATGCTCCTCAGCCGTTTTCAACAGGGCGGCGATCATGGCGTTAAAACCGGTCAGGACGGTATCCTGCAAGGTCAGAATCGGGGAGCAAGCAGCTATTCCTGTGGCGCATTCGGGAGGAATCAAGCGCTGGGGATCGAGCTTCTCACAGCCAAGACCGACCACCATGACTTCCCCACCGAAATTGGGATTGCGCGTGATATTCTGCAAGGTCCGGATCGGGATAATCGCGGCGGGTGCGTCAATTGCAACTCCGCAACCATAGCTGTGGTTCAGTGCAACCACATCATCAACCTGCGGATACTTAGGAAGCAATTCTTGTCTGATCCGTTGTGCAAGATGGTTTATGACTCCAGCGACACACTGGACGCTGGTCGTAATACCGAGGATATTCTTGGTCCCGACACTGCCATCAGCATTGCGATAACCTTCAAAGGTGCGACCAGTAAGCGGTTCAAAAACTGGAGCCTGCCGAGTGGCTATAGGGAGGTCACCCATGGCAGGAGCCTGTGGCATGCGCACCAGGCTCTCGTCGATCCAGCGACCGCGCCCTATCGCCTGCTGCGCATAACCGATGACTTCGCCATAACGAACAATCTCATCATTCGCAGAGAGATCCACCAGCGCGACCTTATGCCCATGTGCCACATCATCGACCAGCAGAGTCCCGTCCTGTAATCGGCTGCCCGCCCGCAATCCTTTGGCACTGACGACAACCGCAACATTATCCTGTTCATGCACCTTGATGCTGAGGCCGATCACATGTTCCGTATTCATAAAATCAACCCTTTCACGTCCGCTCCCTAAAAAGCAGCGTGCTTAACGACCTCTTAATGGCCCGCGTTAGCCCGCTTTGTGCGGATTGACTTGACGGTGGTATAGATCGAATAGGTGATCGACACTGCGATCAGCACCCAGAGAAACATGGCGATGGGACTCTTGGTGAAAAAGATCGTTAAGGTTCCGAACGATTCCAGGCTTTTGACAAAATAGACTTCTGCCGAATTACCCAGAATAAAGCCAATGATCAGTGGTGCAACCTCGATACCGATCTTCCCCGAGAGGTAGCCAAAAACACCGAAAAGCAACAGTGTCCAGACGTCAAACATGATGCCATAGTTGATCGCATAAGCCCCAACCACGCACATCATGACAATAATCGGATAGAGAATGTACTTAGGGACGGTGATGACCTTGGCGATATATTTGATCGCAAAGAACATTACAAAAAACATCACCAGGTTGGCCACCACCAGGGCGACCATCATGGTGTGCCAAGTCTCCATGTTTTCACCAATAAAGAGCGGACCGACCTGAATGCCTTGCAAGGTAAAAGCGCCGATCAAGACCGCGGTCGTGCTGTCGCCCGGGATTCCCAACGAGAGCAACGGGATCAGGGCTCCACCGGTCAGTCCATTATTGGAGGCTTCCGAGGCGATAACACCCTCAGGCGCGCCGGTTCCGAGCTTGGACGGGTCCTTGGAGAAGTTTTTTGCCTGGGTGTAGGAGAGAACCGATGCCGCACTCCCCCCAACCCCTGGCAGCATGCCGACAAAGGTGCCGATCGAGGAAGAACGGAACAGGTTGATTATCTGTCCTTTGAAATCGCGCATGGAAAACTTCGCCCGATTCGACAGGCTGACGTCCGCACAGAGGGGTTCGTCTTTAACTCCCTTTTCGGCTTCCTGCAGAATCGTCGCCAGTCCAAACAAACCGATCAGCACCGGCAGGAGGGAGAACCCTTCTTCGAGATAAGGGACCATAAAGTCGAACATCAGACGGGTATCGCCATTTCCCCCGACGGAGACGTCATAGGTTCCGATCAAACTGATCCAGACACCGAGGACCCCGCTGAAGATACCGACGAGAACATTCGAGGACAAAGAAGCGATGACGGTCAGCGCCAGAAAGATGATCAGAAACTTTTCGACATAGGAAAATTTGATCGCAATATCAGCCAGGGCGGGGGCAAAAAAGAACAGGATGGCGGCGCTGAAAAGACCGCCAAAGAGGGACGAAATAATGCCGATTTTCAGTGCCTTTTCCCCATCCCCATTGACCGTCATCGGGTAACCGTCGAATGTCGTCGTGATCGAGGACGGCGTGCCTGGGATATTCAACAAGATCGCAGGGACCAGTCCTCCGGAGATACCACCGACGTAAAGACCCAGCAGTAGAGCGAGGCCCTCGCGCAAATTGAGAGAATAGGTCAGTGGCAGGCAAACAGCCACGGCCATGGTAGCGGTCATGCCGGGGATTGCTCCGAACAGGATCCCGATCAGGACGCCAACAAAGACGAGGGTAAAAAATAACGGAGTAAGATCTGCCAATAGGTCCATAATCTTCTATCCCTGACGTTTAAGGTAAAGTGATGTGAAAAAGTTTGGCTAAAACATACCAGGCTAGGCCCGGCGCAATCAGAGCGTTCAGGCTGAGAGTCAAAAACTTCCTGCGGTTCAGATTGTGGACATAAAGAAGCGACAGGCAAAACATGAACGGAATCGACATAAACAAAAAGCCTAGCCCCGTGTTTGGGAAAAAATCGCCCACATAATCCATTGAGAGGAAATAAGCGATGGTCAACACGAGAGTGCCGATCAATCTCAGTTTGTCAATATGGCTGGTAGAGAAGGAGAGCGTCCGTTCCCCGGTGCGCAGGGCACAAAGATAGGGTCTGCCATAGATGATGAAGATGAGGGCAAGCAGAAACAGCAGAACCCACATGACTATCGTTGGGAAGAACATGTGAGATTCTTGAAAATCTATCGTGACATGGAAAAGTGACGCTAGCCAGGACTTCATGATGCCCTCTCAAACATTTAAAGCAGTAAAAGCTGAACGATTTTCTCAGGGAGTGTCGCATTCAAGTTGATGCGAAATATTGCGGGCACCACTTTACATAAGCAAAGAGGTGCCCGCTGGGTGATTGTTTATTTCATACCACTAATGATTTTTTCAATTCTTTCCATTTTCTTCATGAGATAGGGACCCGATTCTGTGGAAGGTAAAAAGTCGGGGATAAAAAAGGATTTTTTCTGGATTTTTTGAATTTCGCCTTTGGCGTATATCTTTGTCAGTGCGTTGTCCAGATAGGCTACCAGTTCAGGACTCATATTCTTGTTGTAGAGGAAAATGAATTCCTTGTCGAAGACAAAATTACTGGAAGCGTCATAAGGAACGACGGCGTTCGGCTCAACAAATTTCATCAAATCATCACGGGTTGTTTGACCCATACCCTCGGGGTTCGCTTGCTCGATCGTACCTTTTCGCGCGGTCAACCAGACAAAACGCATTGCCTTCTGATCATCTTCCGGGAGGCGGGTATACTGCTCATTTGCCTGAACCGAACCATTAATGACGTCAGCCTGACCATCAAAGAGTAGCTGGTTCTTGTCCGCCTGGGATCCGGTGTTGATTGCAACAAGATTCTCCTCGCTGCCGGGATATTTGAGCTTAACCGCATTCTTCATCGCGGTGTAGCCAATCTCGGAAACCCCACCTGGCTGAATAGCAACCCTGACCTTAGTTCCTTTACCACAGGCATCAATGATAGCGTCGATGGTCTGATAAGGAGATTTTTTAGGAACCAGGTAGGCGTTGCCCGGATTAATTGCGATTGTCGGTCCAATCTTGAGTTCCTTGAAAATGTCTGCAGAACCTTTTATTCCGTAGAGATAGGCCAGGTAAGCCTGGTCATGGAAAATCATGATCGTGTTGCCATCCTGACCGGATCTTTCCATGGTTTTAAAAGCGGCGGTCGCGCCGACCGCATCGACCTTGACGTCGATCCCGAGTTCTTCCGCCAGTGCTTGCGCGACAATTGCCGAGTTCTGGTAGGTATCTCCACCCGTTGACTTGGAGCCAATCACAACGCGCATATTGCCCGTTATCAATTTCTCGGCAGCTACCCCATCGGCAACTGGTGTCACTACGGAAACACTCACAATCAAACCTAAGCATAACAATAATCGTTTCATTCTTGACTCCTCTCAACAAACAGGGTTAATGAACAGACGTGCGATGATAGCGCTAACATCAATATGTTAGCGCTATCAGATTTCCTTGTCAATATGAATTCCAAACATCATTACAAAAAAACCGCAAGTGAGTTAAATCAGACGGAATAGACCTATCTTCTTTCCAGAAAACACTGTCCTATACTTATGACAGCGGCAACATTTTTTGCCGTTGCTCGAATATTCTTGGCTGCATCGCCCAGCGCAGCCTCCAGTGAACAAGGCCCGTTGACTACACTGAAGAGTGCCGTGATGCCATGTTGATTCAATAGAGAAGCACCATCGCCCAGACTCCCGGAGATACCAATAACCGGCACCCGATAACGACCAGCGACACGAGCGACACCCACCGGTGCTTTACCATGCGCAGACTGAGCATCCATCTGGCCTTCTCCGGTAATGACGAGATCTGCTGTGCGGATCGCTTCTTCAAGCCCGGTTGCCAGAACGACAAGGTCGATCCCGGAATTCAATCGCGCATCAAGAAAGGCGAGGAATGCTGCCCCCATGCCACCAGCCGCTCCGGCTCCGGGGATATTGGCGACATCCCGCTGTAGATCGCGTTGAATCAATTTGGCAAAGTGCTCCAGAGACGAGTCCAAGCTGGCGACCATCTCAGGTGTGGCGCCTTTTTGTGGTCCGAAAACACTTGAGGCCCCGTTGACCCCACACAGCGGATTGTCAACATCACAGGCAACCTGAAATTTGCAGTGTTGCAACCGTGGATCGAAGCGACTCAAATCAATGCGGTCCAACCGCGCAAGAGCCTCCCCGCCGAAGGAGATTGCCTGACCATGAATATCAAGCAACTTCGCGCCCAAAGCTTGAAGCATGCCTGCACCTCCATCGTTGGTCGCACTGCCACCGATGCCAACAATGAACTCGCGTAGTCCTGTATCCAGTGCTGCAAGGATCAATTCACCAGTGCCATAACTGGTCGTTTTGAGTGGATTTCGCAAACCCGACGGAATCAGGTCAAGACCGCTGGCCGCAGCCATTTCAATGATCGCGGTTTTCTCATCGCCAGTGATGCCATAAAAGGCCTCAACTTTTTCTCCCAGCGGGCCGGTCACCGAAATATTGACGATTTTACCCAGGGTGGCTGCAGCAAGAGCTGCAACAGTTCCCTCACCTCCATCCGCCATCGGCAGCTTGGCGTATTCAAAGTCAGGAAAAATATCGCGAAAACCGGCTTCAATCTGGTCCGCAACTTCAGACGCAGACAAACTTTCCTTGAAGGAATCTGGAGCAATGACAATTTTCACAGTTGCCCCCCCACTTCATTGACCGGGGTGACCAGGTGTCCGTTACAGAAAAAACTCTGCAGATTCTCCAACACAAGATTCTCCATGGCGGCAAATGTTTCATGAGTACTGCTGGCAATGTGTGGCAGTAAGACTACCTGTTCCAAGGCCAACAACTGATCGGGAACTCTGGGCTCATTTTCAAAGACATCCAGAGCGGCCCCGGCTATCTGGCCTTTGACCAAAGCCTGAATCAAGGCAGATTCATCGACCACTGATCCACGTGCCACGTTGATCAGAATCCCCTTAGGGCCCAAGGCCATCAGAACGCCCGCCCCTACGAGGTGACGTGTTTCAACCCCGCCTGGGGTACAGATCATCAGGAAATCGGCCCAGTGGGCTAAATCACAAAGGGAATCCATATAACTCCAAGAAAGTTCCGCTTTCGGCATCCGGGAGTGATAGCGAATGTCCATGTCAAAGCCTGCCGCCCGTCGTGCGACCGCACGCCCGATCCTGCCCATACCGACAACCCCGAGCTTTTTCCTGGATACTTTTGTTTTCAATGGGAATTTCTGTTGGAGCCAATCCCCACGACGCACATATCGATCAGCGAGGATGAGGCCACGAGCGACTGCGATTAAGGCTCCAAGGGCCATATCAGCCACACAATCGGTTAGAACATCGGGCGTGTTGCTGAGGGCAATCCCCCTATTTTTAACGGCCTCAAGGTCAATCTTGTCATAACCAACCCCACGACTGGCAATCACCTGAAGCGAGGGTAGCGCAGCAATCAGGTCGGCATCAGCCCCGACAATCCCATTTGTCACCAGGCCCTTGAACTTACGTCCATGTACCTTCAGAAATTCGGAGCGGTCGTGCTGTTGCCTTAAAGGACAGAGATCAAATTCAGCGGCAAGTACGGATTCAAAGTCCGGAGATAATCGGCCATTTAGCAAAATTTCGATCTGGGACTTGGACATTTTGACTCCAACCTTACCGAGAAAAATGAATTTCGACAAAAGGATACCCTCGTTGCAAACGGAGACACACTTTGTTGGTATTTAGCGTTTCACCTCAACCTGTGCGAGCTTTTCGTAGTACCGCACCAGCGCACCATGATCCAACTCTCCCATGCCATCAACTTTGAGGGCCTGCATCATTTCCATGACCGCGGCAGTGAGTTGCAATGGCACCCCGATCTCATGGGCTGTATCGAGGGCATTGGCCAAGTCCTTAATGTGCAGATTAATGCGGAAGCCTGGATTGAATTTGCGATCCAGCACCAACGGCGCTTTAGCATCGAGGACGGTGCTCCCGGCGAGACCACCGCGAATCGCCTGATATACCAACTCCGGCTCAACTCCCGCCTTTGTCGCCAGCACCAGAGCTTCCGACATTGCGGCGATGTTTAAAGCGACGACAATCTGATTGGCCAGTTTGGTGATGTTCCCAGCCCCGATGCCACCGGTGTAAACAACAGATCCGGCCATCGTTTTCATGATGTCATAGTATTTGTCGAACACCTCTTTTTCGCCGCCAACCATGACGGACAAGGTACCGTCGATGGCTTTCGGCTCTCCGCCGCTGACCGGGGCATCGAGCATAGCGGCTCCTTTTTTCGACAATTCGGCGGCCACTTCGCGACTGGCCAAGGGAGCGATAGAGCTCATGTCAATAACAACACTCCCCGGCTTTATACCTTCAAGGACGCCGCCTTCTCCCAACACAACAGCTTTGACCTGCGGGGAGTTAGGGAGCATGGTGATGATAACGTCACTGGCTTCCGCAACAGCTTTAGCGCTAGAGGCGCTACTGGCGCCGAGTTCTTTGAGTTCAGCCACTGCTGCGCTGTTAAGATCACAAACGACCAGGTCGTACCCTGCCTTGATCAGGTTCTTGCTCATCGGCTTGCCCATGATGCCTAGCCCGATAAATCCGATTTTCATAATGTCTCTCCTTTGTGGTTCTGAAGTTTTAATGACCTGGGGATCAGACCAGTTTTTTCGCACCCAAGTCATCCAGATGCTTCTGCAGGATGGCCAGGACCTCCGGTTTACTACTGGTGTTCGGCTTGATCGGCTCGCCGACATTGAAGCCCAGAAGGCGCATGTAATCCTTGGTGACGACCGGAAAACTAGACAGGCCGTAGGCCATGCGCATAGGGGTCAGACGATATTGGGCGTCAAGGGCTCCGACCAGGTCACCGGCCAAGTATTTGTTGTAGATTTCAACGACCAGTTCGGGAACGATGTTGGCCGACGAGGCAACTGTACCGACCCCGCCGTAGACCAGGGTACTCAGGATCAGGATGTCACGTCCGGCGATGACCTTGAAATCCTTGCCACGGGTGCGGCGGATGAATTCAGCAGTCAGGGTCATATCTCCGCTGCTCTCTTTAACGCCGACGATGTTGGGCACATCTGAGAGGCGCTCTAGTAGGGGAGCCGAGATGCCGCAGCGCATACGGTCGGGGTTGTTGTACAACAACACCGGAAGACTCGTTGCATCGGCGATGGTCTTGAAGTGCTGATACATCTCCTCATCATTGGGCCCTATGAACATCGGGTGCAAAACGGAAATGGCATCGGCCTTCATCGCTTCAGCCTTTTTTGCCCAGCGCACGCATTCGCGGGTGGTTATATCTGCAATGCCAAAATAGACCGGCACGCGGCCAGCGACCTGATCAATGATAATAGTCGCGGCACGTTCCTGCTCTTCGGGAGTTAAGCCAAAGAATTCGCCATTACTCCCCAGCGCCAGGATGCCGTGAATGCCTCCTTTAATAATATGATCAACGATCTCACGCTGAACCGGCTCGTTGACGCACTCTTGGGCATCCGTCGGTGTGACGATCGGTGGAATCACCCCTTTGATAAGACTTGTGTCCATGATTTTTCCTCTCTTTGCACGCTTGGAACCTTGTTCCACATATTAAGAAATTTAGCGCACCAGACAAGGGCGCTTGTTATCAAAGATCCAACCCGGGATCAAATACTGCATAGCCATTGCATCATCACGACTTCCCAAACCTTTTGCTTTGTACAGTTCATGCCCTCTTGCAAGTGCGTCCATGTCGATTTCAACACCTAACCCAGGCCGATCAGGAACTGTAATCTTACCACCAACTATTTTCAGCGGGTCTTTGGTCAGGTGCTGGCCGTCCTGCCATATCCAATGGGTATCGATAGCTGTAATTTTACCTGGAGCAGCAGCGGCTACATGGGTAAACATAGCCAGCGAGATATCAAAATGGTTATTGGAATGCGAGCCCCAAGTCAGGCCCCACTCGTGACACAACTGGGCAACCCGAACGGAGCCCTGCATGGTCCAAAAATGAGGGTCGGCCAGTGGAATATCGACCGATTGCAGCAGAATCGAATGTCCCAGTTGACGCCAGTCGGTTGCAATCATGTTCGTCGCAGTCGGCAGACCGGTCGCTCGGCGAAATTCGGCCATCACTTCGCGCCCTGAAAAACCGTTCTCTGCACCACAGGGATCCTCGACATAAGCCAGGACATCGCGCTGATCCTTGCACAACCGGATCGCATCCTTGAGCGACCAGGCGCCATTTGGATCGATAGTGATCCGCGCATTGGGGAAACGCTCTGCTAGCGCGGCGACCGCTTCGATCTCAACTTCGCCGGCGAACACGCCACCCTTCAGCTTGAAATCGTTAAAACCATAGAGAATGTGGGTTGCCTCAGCGAGACGCACAATTGATTCGGCAGTCAATGCCTCCTCGTGACGCAGGCGGAACCAATCATCCTTAGCGCGGGTATCCGACAGGTAAGGCAGATCAGTCTTTTTTCGGTTGCCGATATAGAATAGATAACCTAGGATTTCAACAGCATCGCGCTGTTGACCTTCGCCAAGCAGTGAAGCTACGGGAACGTTTAAAAACTGCCCGAGCAAGTCTAGCAAAGCTGACTCAAGGGCTGTGACTGCATGTATCATGATGCGCAGATCGAAGGTCTGTAGGCCACGACCGGCAGCGTCACGATCCGCGAATGTTTTGCGGACGGTATTAAGGATATTGTTGTAGTTGCCGATTTCCTGCCCGATCAAAAGGGGACGGGCTTCTTCCAAAGTCTGGCGAATCCCTTCTCCTCCAGGGACCTCTCCGATTCCGGTTCGACCAGAGTTATCTTTCATGATAACTATGTTACGCGTAAAAAATGGCCCATGTGCACCACTGAGGTTGAGCAGCATGCTGTCATGTCCGGCAACCGGAACAACCTGAAAATCAGTAATAATTGGTGCTCCAGGCGCGACACTGGTTGATTTATTCAAGAGGACCTCCGTTAAAAAAATTGGGTAGAACTGCAGCATTGCAAAAAAGAAAGGCATAGGTGATTTGCCTTAAATGCTAGCGCTAACATTCGATGCTGTCAATAATTATTTTAAAACGAAATTACCTTTCTTCTAAAAATCCCCTAAAATCTTTAAATTCTCAGGATATAGCTTCTCTCTAACTATTTATTGAAAAATTCTGGTCGAGGATTTGTCTGTCAAACCTTGACATGAGCTAGTGGTATCGCTATCATAATCTTTAATGACTTCGTATAAACTCAGCTTGAAAGGTCAATCATTCTCATGGCAACAACCGGAACAACGAGTAGTTCAAATCGGGCATCGGGTAGCATCACTCTTGATGATGTTGCAAAAATTGCTGGCGTTTCGCCGATTACGGTGTCGCGGGTTTTGAACCAGCCTGAAAAAGTTGCCGCAAAAACATTGGAAAAGGTTCAGCACGCCATTGCACTGACCGGCTACGTTCCAAACCTCTTGGCCGGTGGATTGGCCTCTCGTAAAAGTCGACTCATTGCGGCCATCGTCCCCTCGATGGCGAATTCCGTGTATGCTGAAACGATTACATTTTTCAGTAAATTACTCAGAGAGTCCGGCTATCAGGTGCTGGTGGGTGAGTCCGGTTTCTCCGAAAAGCAGGAAGAGTCGCTGATTTCAGCCGTATTGAGCCGCAGACCCGATGGAATCTTTTTAACTGGAATCAATCATTCAGCTCTCTGTCGGCGCCTGCTGGTCGGAGCCAATATCCCCGTCGTAGAGACTTGGGACCTTACCCCAACGCCACTTGACGTCGTCGTTGGTTTTTCCCATGAGCGCATTGGGCAGGCAGTTGCGGAATATTTAATTGCAAAAGGGCACCGCAATATCGGCTTGGTCTCCGCAACCGATCATCGTGCCCAAATTCGTCAGCGCGCCTTTATCGAAATGTTGGCCAAACATGGAATCACAGGTATCAGCGTCAGCCATGTCCCATTACCGACAAATTTCAAGGCGGGGCGCGATGGTTTGGCAGATCTTTTGGATAATGGTTTTGGCAAAGGTGCGGTTTTTTTCAGTTCTGATACCCTCGCCCAAGGTGCATTGGCCGAAGCCCAGGCGCGCAATCTGGCTATACCTGATCAACTCGCCCTAGTGGGCTTCGGTGACCAACCCTATGCGGCTTACACCTATCCATCCCTCACCAGCGTTCGCTTCGATCGCGCTGAGATTGGCCAGCGTGCTGCCACAGCCTTACTCTCAAGAATCAATGATGAAGTTACCAGAGAGAACGTGATTGATGTCGGCTTCGAAATTGTCGAACGTCAATCTTGCTGATTTCCCCCCTGGCCTGACGACCGTCCAAGTTCTTGTTCATTGCGACTCGGCACGCTGACCAGGCTTCTTATCAAGCCCTATATCCAGATCGACATCAATATTGGCTCTCACCTAATTAGCTACAGGAGTAATCCATGTTTCGCCGCACAAAAATTGTCGCCACAGTAGGACCAGCCTGTGACAGTGAAAGGCAACTAAACGCCTTGCTTGAGGCCGGGGTTAATGTCTTTCGCCTTAACTTTTCCCATGGGGATCACGCCAACAAGGCAACCGTTATTGCTGATATCCGCAAACTTTCGAGCCAGCACAAACGAGCAGTGGCTATTCTGGGCGACCTGCAAGGTCCCAAAATTCGCACTGGCTTAATGAAGGATGGCGCACTCGAACTTCACCCCGATACGGAGGTGACCATTACAACGCGTGACATCATCGGGGAGGGAAGGACCATACCAACCATCTACCAGGGGTTGGCTGGAGATGTAAAACCTGGCAACCGAATTCTGCTCGATGATGGATTGATGGAACTGGAGGTATTGTCAACCAGAGACACCGATGTGCAGTGTCGGGTTATCAGCGGTGGAATGCTGAAAGATCACAAAGGGATCAACCTTCCTGGTGTTAACGTATCGGCACCGGCCCTAACTCCAAAAGATCTGGAAGATCTCAAATTCTGCATTGCTCATCAACTCGACTACATTGCCCTCTCCTTCGTACGTAAAGCGTCCGATATTGAGGCGGTACATGAGCTTTTAGCCAGAAATCAGTCCGATATACAGATAATCGCCAAAATTGAAAAGCCTGAAGCCGTGGATTGTTTCGACCAGATCCTCAGGGTCGCCGACGGCATCATGGTTGCCCGAGGCGATCTCGGAGTCGAAATCAGCCCGGAAAAAGTGCCCTTGATACAAAAAATGATCATCCGCAAGTGCAATGAAGCAGGCAAACCTGTGATTACTGCGACACAGATGCTGGAAAGCATGATAAACAACCCACGCCCCACCCGAGCAGAGACCTCAGATGTCGCCAATGCAATTCTGGACGGTACAGATGCCGTAATGTTGTCAGGGGAAACTGCTGCAGGAAAATACCCAACCGAAGCGGTCGCAGTCATGGTTCGAGTGGCCGGGAACGTTGAAAAGGACCCACGCCTCAAGGAAAAAGTCTTTCATGCCATTCAGAAAATTGAAGGGGTCCCCTATTTAACCGAGGCCATTGGGCAGGGAGCTTGCCGAATCGCCGAAGGGGTTAACGCAAAAGGCATTCTGGCCTTCACTCAAAGCGGCAGCACTGCTGCGTTGATTTCTAAATTTCGTCCCAACCTACCTATTTACGCCGTCACGCCAACTCAGAGGGTGCGACGCCGACTTGCGCTCTACGCGGGAGTCCAATCAATCCGGGTTGATATTGAGGGCACGACCGAGGACCAAATTCGTTCAGTTGAAGAGGCTGTTCTTGATTCAGGAGTTTTGCAGCAAGGCGATGTCGTTGTTATCACGATGGGAAGCCCGCTGTCCGATCCAGGCACCACCAATCTGATCAAGGTTCACTGCCTCGGTAGGTACTCTCATTAGTGGTGCCACCTGCTTGCATTGAAGAGGAAAAGAAGACCAGATCAATCTAGGTAAAAATTTAAATGGCTTTTGTGAAGTGATCCGAATCACAACCGGAATTTTAAACTGTAACGTCTCTTCTGCTAAAGTCTTTCAACTCACCACTGCCGAGACGAAATCCGGTGTGTTATTGATAGAGACATTTAGGACGACAAAACGATGGCCATCTGGATCAACTCTAGGTGGCCATTTACTATTTGTCCGGGCAATATTCAGTGCTTTCTCTTTGACCTCGACTCCCAGCTAGTTTAAATTGGCCGCCGTGAAAAGCCTACTATGCACAGGAAAGCATGTCGATATTCTCCTGAAAAGTAGTGGGATGTGATCACAAGTTCCACACAAAAAAATCTTATCAGTTCGACCTCATAAGAGTCTAAAGGGATATATCAGTGGCTAAGAAAAAAATGGTTATCATCGGTGAAGTTCTCGCCAAGCAAGGCTATTGCAGAATCAGCTCTCGCAAAAACATTGTCGCTCGGATCGACGATGAGAACTGGGTTGACATCTTATCCAAGCACTTCGACAAAACCTTACACGAAATGTTCTCTGCCATTCGAGAAAGTCCGGGACTCTATGAAGACCTGTTCCGCCGCGAGTGGAGTAAGGACCGTTTGGACGTCAGCTTGACTACCGCGCGCACAGTGCCGTCAAGTTTTCAGTGCTCCGTAGGATATGAGAAGAAGGAAGTAAATGACGTCGATTCAGATCTTGTGAAATCATTCAATTAGAACAGATATCACAATTCCCACAAGTCACGACTTATAGAATGAAAAAAGGCCACCCGGAAACGGGTGGCCTTTTTCTTAAATATCAGGGTCATCAAGAATTTCGCAAATCTGCCAATTTCACACCTTGCAAACAATGCGAGAGTATAAATAAGAAACAAACCTTTACCTCTTTACAAGGCTGACATATATTGGCGATGTCTTATTTGATGTGTTCCACAGGCGGTTGGAATGATCGACAGGCTAGCAGGGAAATATTGATCAAATTACAGACCGCTGTTGTTGGCTTTATGCTGACCAGCGGTTTTTATATTCAAAAAGTGCGATGATTTATAAAAAAGATGAACTTGCCTGCGATGATTATCTCGACTATGAACCCTACTTAACCAACCATCACCCGAACACGCCCGTTCCACATTACTTGTTATGCTGCACTCCAGAAGAAAGGAAGCTTTGTGAAAAATCAACTCATCGACTGGCTGAAACGGCTCGGAATGCCCGTTGGCGAGCAATACTACCTGCTGGTTGCCGCGATCCTCATCCTGGTCGTTTCGCTGGTGCTGCACATCGTGCTGCATCGCATCGTGCTGCGGTTCATGACGCGGGACCACGACACGGATCGGCAAAACTGGCGCAAGACGCTGTTCGGCCAAAAGCTTTTCTCCCGTTTAGCGCTCGTGTTGCAGGGCGTGGTCGTGTTCTCACTGGCCACTGCGCTGCTTGAAGCCAACTCGCTCATCCTGCAGCTGGTCGAAACGGTGACACACCTTTGGATCATCCTGTTTACGCTTCTGGCGTTGTTCTCGCTGTTGGATGCGGTCGAGGAAATTTCAGAGCACACTGGCTCGAAGATCAAGCTACCGATGCGGGGCATCTTTCAGGGCTTGAAGCTGGTCGCAACTACAGTCGCGCTGATCTTCGCCGTGGGGTTCCTGATTGGCAAATCGCCAGTCATGCTGTTCAGCGGTCTGGGCGCGATGACCGCCGTGGTGCTATTGATCTTCAGGGACCCGATTCTTGGCCTGGTCGCCGGCATCCAGCTTTCGGCCAATAACATGCTGGCAGTGGGGGACTGGCTTGAGATGCAGAAGTACGGGGCAGACGGCGATGTGATCGACATCAGCCTGACCACTGTAAAGGTGCGCAACTGGGACCAAACCATCACCTCGATCCCCAGCTATGCGCTGATTTCCGACTCGTTCAAGAACTGGCGCAATATCCAGGAAGTCGGCGGTCGACGGATCATGCGCGCCATCAACATCGATGCGACCAGCGTCGGTTTCGCCTCCGACGAAGAGCTTGACCGGCTGAGACGCGCGCGCCTGCTTTCTGATTATATCGAGAAAAAAGCTATCGAGATTCAACGCGCCAACCAGGCCAAGGACGTGGATTCCTCTTCGCCGATGAATACCAGGCACCTGACCAACCTCGGCATCTTGCGTGCCTACCTGGCTGCATACCTTGCCGACAACGAAAACATCAACCATAATCTGACCTTCATGGTGCGCCAACGGGAGGCCGGGGTCCACGGTATACCGTTAGAGATCTATGGTTTTTCCAACCAAATCAGCTGGGTAATCTATGAAAACATCCAGTCCGACATCTTTGACCACATCTACGCTATCCTCCCGGAATTTGGGCTGAGATTGTACCAAGCACCCAGCGGACACGATGTCCAGCAGGCCGCGGAGCGCTTCGCCAAAGGCAGCGGGGACATGCAGAAAGTGGAAGTGTCCTGATGATGCGTTTGGGAATTTGCACTAGCAGCCTGTCGGACAATCAAGGCTGAAGCGAAAATTTGGATGTTTGAGACCAGATTTTAGCTCATTTGAGAGTAATAGCCGTAGCTATTGGTCGAAAAGGAGCTGAGATATGGGCCAAACAGGCGAATTTGCAGCCAGTTAATTGATTGTCCGACAGGCTGCTAGAGGCCGTATCTTATTCACCACCACTGCTGAAAAGAAAAACGTCGATTTTTTGATTCTTATTGAATGCTATATTTCGGAAGCTTTTTAACGCACAAAAATGCGGCCACCATGATTGATTTCTTGGTGGCTTTTTTTATCTGCATTTTTTCTCTTGACATACCTGACCATAAGAGTAAGGTATCCACACAGAACATGATTCTTCATGTTCTCCCTCCTAAGAAAAAGCAGAAACCCTTTGCCCTGCAGTCAGCCCCCTGACTGTGGGGTTTTTTTCTTAAATATCAGGGTAAGCAATAATTTCGCATTTCAGCCAATCAGAGCGCCCCTTGGCAATGCGAGAGGAAAAATAAGACAGCAAGCTCTTACGTTTAAGTAAAAAGGCCGGAGGAATTTCCTCCGGCCGTATCACTGTTGCGATAAAAGTCTACATAGCCGCTTTACGGGCAGCCTCAAGCCAACCGTTCCAGGTCACCTGATTCTTCGTAATCCATGCTTTGACGTGACGCTCAATATCTTTCTGTGATTTTTCACCTTCTTGCATGAGCGTGTTTTGTGCATTGATATCGCCCAGTGGTAGAGTGAAAACTTCGAAGAATTTTTTCGCTGCTGGATTTTTAGCGAGAAACTTTTTGTTAGCAACGATCTGAATGTCGGCGACCACAAAACCTAATTTGGCCGGGTCGCTGACAGCCCCCACAACACCCGCTACCGTCATTCGATCGACCGCTTCTATTTCAACCGGTCGTGGCTTGATTTCCGGAACATTGATCCACATCACATCTTCACCCGGTTTGAATTTGAAGATCGTCCAGTTCGGTGCCCAGGTGTAGAAGAAGACCGGTTTGCCGGTTTTGTAGCTCGCCAGGGCATCGGCCATGCTCGCCGTGTAACCAGCCTTGATAGGATTGATGTGATCGTTCAAGCCATAGATGTCGAGATGGTAGGTGATTGTGTTCTCGCAACCCCATCCGGGTGGGCAAGCAACCAGGTCGGCCTTGCCGTCGCCGTTACGATCGAAGGCTTCCTTGACTTCCGGGCGTTTGAAATCGTCGAGGGATTGAATGTTAAACTTATCCACTTCACGTTTTGAAACCAGATAGCCTTGCAGACCTCCAGCCTTTACGACATAGCCAAGCACTTCACCATTTTCAAAAAAGTCTTTCGCCATATGTTCCTTGTGCATCGGGAACCAGCCGTTGGTCCAATAGTCAACATCACCGAAGGCAAGGGCCTGGTAGAAGAGAGGGTTCTGCAACTCTTTCGGGTTCTGCATATGGTAGCCGAGCTCTTTCAGTCCTGCGCGTACCAGAGCTTCCTGAAAATAGCCTGTGTTCCAGGTTGCCCTGGCAGGCTGAACCTTGACCCCTTCGCCTGGTTTGAGTTGATCAGCAAAGACCGGCAGTGTCAGCGACAGCATCACCAGAACGAGTAGAATTCGTTTCATACTTGTCTCCTTAGAAAGATTACCGATGAACAACGTCCAAGTAATCGAGAATACAAGATTATTGGCAAAGGTCAAATTGCGCATGACTGAATCGTGTAAGTTCTTTTGCCAACTCAACAGAGGGGTATCCTATAAATCACTACTGCCAGGACGGATTAAAGGCGGTATCCAGATTCTTAGATGTCAGGGGAAGTAAGAATTTCGCAAATCCGCAAATCCCACACTCCAAAACAATGCAGTAGCATTTATGGGACTCTCAATCGGTTGGTGAAAGGTTAGTTGAAAGGTCCGGTCCTGAGGGGGAATTTGGTGGCGGCAAGGGAGGCAGAATTGTTCACAGGAAGTTGACCAGTTTATAATTTGTGTTAACAATATATGTGTAGATTAGTATTGTTTCCAGGTCTGGGGAAAGGGATCTTCTGACGTGCCTTTTGATATCACAATGAAATATGGTGACAAATGCGTGCTGTTTGCCGTAGAGGGCGAAACCACCGAATCTAACATGTGCAGTTTGGCCGATTATATTTCTGATGCCTGTGCGGCATTGAATAAGAAGTCAGCGATGCTAGATTGTGCTGCTATGAAATGTTCGCTCGATGCAGCAACGCTCATGTCGGTAGGGAAGTATTTCTCAGAAAAGCTCAGAGGAAACGTAACGATTTACGCCTTCAATATGCCTAAGGAATGGCATCATAGCCAATTCGCTAAAGATGTCATGCATAATAGAGGGGCCTTTTTATTAAAAAAAGAATCCTTAGAGGAAATTTGTGAAGAATGCGAAAGAGACTGCGCTCCCGCAGATCAACTACCGACTTAAATCCTAAGCTTCGCACTGCCAGGACGGATTAAAGTGATATCCAGATTCTTGGATTGCAGGATCAGCAAGAATTTCCCAAACCTGTCAATCTGAGCACACCGAAGCAATGTAAGAATATAAATAGGATCGAGAAAAGCTGACAAGATTTGTCGTATTTTACGCCTGCTGTCGTTTATTTTGCACCTCTTGCTTAAAGGATTAAAAAGTAATCCAAGGCAATATATTCGACAACGAAGAGTTAAGGATTTCAAGAATATCAGGAGGCTTTTGTCTAGTGGAGGCTTAACGTCACCTATTGAACTTAAAGAAAGGGGAGAATTGCAAACTTCTTTTCCTTTGCCGTAATGAAAATGGAGGCAATAGACATGAAACAATTTAGAAAGCTCAATTGTTCAATCCGAACGATACTGCTGGGACTATTCCTGCTGGTGTTTGCGGGTTGCAGCAGCAGTGGTAGTGATAGTGGTACTAATGTGCCGCCGGTTATTTCTGTGCCGTCAGCGCAAACCCTGACCCAGGGTGTTGCACTTACCGGCCTGGTGG
>JAGXHM010000064.1 GCA_024636155.1 Deltaproteobacteria bacterium | reverse complement strand
TAAAGCTTTCTGCATAGGAACTTGAGTATAGCCACTAACAATGAAAATCAGGGACTCTATATGCCAGACGATGAGGAGTTAACAACTTCCTCATAAAGTTAATAGTTTCAGGCTCATTAATCAACTTAGGCCCATGCATAAGTTTAAGAGCAAAACACAAAAAACAAAAGCAACCAGAGAAAAGCCGAAAACAACCAGAGAAAAGCCGACAATAACGTGGTCGTTTCTCGTTGCCACGCCAGCATAACTCTCCTCATCAACACGTCAGTTGATCAAAACACCGACCCCAGGCGCAAGAAGTGCCCTCCGCAGGAGTAAGCCTTTTTGCTTACTTTTTTGGCGTTGTAAAAAGTAAGGCGTCTGACGGGACGCGACCCGTCGGTCTTGCTTTTGATAACTATAACAAGAGAGATAACTAATTTACATTATGCTGAATAGTGACGAAAAAAAATCTAATGGTGTCTCCGTCTCTTGGTGCCTTTGTGGCTGTTTTTTGTTTCTCTTATAGATCCGTCTCTCTTAGCTCAACAAGCGGCGTCTCCACTTCAGCTTCTTCAAGAACTGACGCTGGTAGTTGCTTGCGGCTTTTTACTCCCAGATCAATGAGTGTCTGCGTTCTGGAAATGAGATTGCCCTTGCCACTGACCAGTTTGTTGTGGGCGCTGTCATAGGCTTTCCGCGTGTTGTTGATCTGATCACCAACCTTTTCCAGATCCTCCACAAAACCGACGAACTTGCCATAGAGATCGCCAGCTTTCCTGGCAATCTCGAGAGCGTTCTTGTTCTGGTGTTCGTAACGCCAGATATTCTGAATGGTTCGCAAGGTCACCAGCAAAGTGGTCGGGCTGACGATCATAATATTCTGATTAAAGGCTTTGCGGAAAATTTCACTGTCCTTCTCAATTGCCAGCATGAAAGCACTTTCGATCGGGATAAACATCAGGACGAAATCAAGGCTTTTGACCCCTGGCAATTCATCATATTTCTTTGATTCCAGACCTCTCAGGTGCGCATTGATCGACATCAGGTGCTCCTTGACGGCCCGGTCTCGCTCTTCGTCATTTTCGCTGCGCACATATTTTTCATAAGCGACCAGGGAAACCTTTGAGTCGATGATGATGTCTTTATTCTCGGGGAGATGAACGACAACATCGGGCTTGAGCAGCTTGCCATCCGCGTCTCTGAACCCCCCTTGCGAATCATATTCGAGCCCTTTGCGCAAGCCTGATTCCTCAAGAATGCGCTCAAGAATGATTTCTCCCCAGGCGCCTTGTGCCCTGGTGTCGCCTTTGAGAGCCTTGGTCAGATTCTCGGCATCTGCACCGATTTTCTGGTTCAGTTCCTGAAGCCGCTGAACCTCTTTGATCAACGAGTGCCGCTCTTTCCCCTCGGTGTTGTAAACATCAGTAACCTTCTTTTCAAACTCGGCAATCTTCTCTTTGAATGGGGTCAGAATTGTGGCGAGGTTGGCTTTGCTCTGGTCGGCAAAGGTTTTGGTCTTTTCTGCAAAGATCTGGTTGGCCAGATTCTCAAATTGAGTGTGCAACTCCTGCTTGGTTTCACTAAGGTTTTTCAGGCTCTCACCAGAACGGCGAACTTCTTCTCTCAACTCTGTCGTCAGTTTCGCGTTTTCACGCTCCAACTCGGTACACCTTTGGATAAGTCCATCCACTTTCGCGTTATTCTCCTGAAGCTCAGCTTCGAAACTCTCCAGCCTTGAGTTACGACTGAAAAGGCGTTCGTTGAGCGTTGCCAGATCACTGGAAAGCTCCTGGCGCCCGGCGAATCGTGCTGCTTCGATGCGACTTTTGGCGAGCAAAATGACTGAGAATAGCCCCAGAATAAAGCCGATGATCAGGGCGGCAACAAGCCAGATCAGCTCAGGCGAGGTTGGCATGCTGGACTCCATATGGGGGAAAAGAGGCAAACGAACAGATTCATAGCCGGTTTTTTAAGTGCTCGGCAATCTAGGCAAAGATAGCAGTCTCAGTAAGAGGCTGCAACATGCGTGTGACAGGATAGTTCACTACGCGGTCAAGCGCGTGAAGGTGGAAGGTATGATGGGGGCTGAGTCTGATGGGATTGAGCGATCGTAATTAGTTTCTGTCCGGAAACCGCCCTTTTCCGCAATCTCAGCGTCAATCCGCGCATTTGATTGTGCGACGTAAAGTACTACGCCTCCGCTCAAGCGCTTGATTTCCTTGATCTTGCGAAAAAATTCTGGTTTCCAAATCAGAAACCCACACTGTAACCATCCGGAGTTTCCGGATAGACACTAATTAAATTAATTTTGGCAAAATTGCCGTAAATCACTTGAAAAACGCTCCAGGCTGGCATTCGTAATTCGTCCTGGTGTCTGGCAATTTTTACAGAGCTGGCGGCGTCCGGGAGCAAAGTCTTGCAAGTCGATGAAGAGTGTCTCATTGCATTGAGGGCATTCAAAACGAATCAACAGTGTCATGGTTGGCTCCGTAATTGGCTGTTACTAATCTTGGCGAGGGCTAATCATGCCAGAAGTTAAAGTACCACTGCAAGTAAAAACGTTATAGATTTGGAGCTTTCATCGAAAAAATAAAAATTGCCGGGTGTTAACGTTGTTGTCGTGCCAAAGCCAAGGTTTTTACAACAAGAATGCCGGTTTCTTCGGCGGTGGAACCGTAGGCGAGGATGCCATCCTGATGACCGGCCATGATCAACAGACCGGGGTTGGAGTGATCGTGGGTACCAGTTAAACGTTGGATTTCTGCTGCCATTTCCGGGGTCCCGTAGTCGGCTGTCGGGTCGGTGCAAAGCAGGTCCAGCGAAGTACAGGAGCTGAATATCTCTGGGCTGTGGAGATGCATAACCCAGAGAATTCGCGGGCTACACTGGTACAGGACTCCGTGGGAGAGTGCTTCAGACGATGGATGTATTTGACCTGAGGCCTTAAGCTGATTGGCGGCAGGGTCGCATTGATGAACCGTGGCGTAATGCTCCGGAAGCAGACTCTGTAAATGGCCGGTCTGGGTTCCGCTGATCAGAAAGGCTGTACAGTCCTGACCGGGCAGGCGGCGGCTCAGATTACCAAAGCCATAGCCGCCGTAACGTGTTGGGTCCTGACCGATCAGACCAAGTTGGCGAAAGATGCTTCGCCAGGCGTTCAACTCAAGCAGGGGTTCTTCCGATGGGGACGGACCCTCCTGAAAGTCAAGTTGAAACTTGATGACACCTTCGCGGTTTGCTTGAGTCATGCCAGGAAAAGCTCCGGATCAACCTTCAAAGTCGACGGCAACCACATTTGAGGCGATGGCTTTGACCTGCGCCACAACTTTTTGGTGCTCCGGGTGAACATTGTAGCGCTGTAGTGCGTCAAGATCTTCAAAGCTGGAGACCAGGCCAAGGTCATAGGAACGTTCGGAACGGACCACGTCTGTACCGAAACGAAACTCGCGAATCTCTTCGATCGATTGTAGCAGGCCACCAAGACTTTCAGCCAGTTGTTGGATTTCAGCCTCGGTTGTTTCTGGTTTGAATTTGAAGAGGACTATGTGGGTAATCATTTTTGCTCCTTCAATCGTTGAGTTGGGAGAGTTGCTCGTTAAGGGTCCAGTAGTCGTAGATATAGCCGATACCGAATAGGCCACCGGTTACAAGGTAGAGGATGCCAGTCAGCCACTTCTCCATATACATGCGATGTACGCCGAAAAGACCGAGAAAAGTAAGCAGGATCCAGGCGACGTTATAGTCAATCGGGCCGGTTGTAAAGCGCAGGTCGGCTTTACGATCCATGCCAGGAATCAGAAACAGATCAACAAGCCAGCCGATGAGAAACAGCCCCAGCGTAAAGAAGTAGATGGTTCCGGAGATCGGCCGACCATAATAGAAGCGGTGCGCACCGGTGAAGCCGAACAACCAGAGAAGATAGCCGATCACCGGGGTATGGGTACTCTGTTGCATAGTAAAATTGTCCTGTGTGTCAGCGTGTCGGGGTCAGGTCAAAGATGTCGAGAATGGTTCGGGTCGCCGAGTTAAGGCGGACGATCTTATTCTCAATCTGAAGGATTTCGGAGCCGACTGGTGATGGCGGTAGTCGGCGCAACAGGACAGCGGGAAGGCTTTCACCCTGTCGATAGATATGGTAGTCGAGGCTTTGACCAGGAGCGACCTTCTTTTGCCAACCGGGTGGTAATGTTTTTCCGCGTGCAACCTTTTTCTGCAGGCCAGGAGGGAGATCCTTGTGATTCTTTTGTGACGTTGCAGGCTTTTGCCCAAGCAGTTGTGCGCGGATCAGATTGCGTTCGGCAGGACTGAAAACTTCGTGTCGATCAATGTCTAGCCGTTCCTTGGTGATTTCCTGCGATGGCTCGTGTTTTATCTGATTTTCCGATTTGGCTTGAACCTGCATGGCCAAAGCCAGTGCGAAGATGAGTATAATGGTAATGCGCCACATGGTGATCTCCTCATCTCATGAGTGGTAAGATTGATCGAGCAAGATTAATGTGTTGTTTCCAAGTGACTTTACTCTAATACATTTTTTCGATTCTGTCACCAACCGCTGAAATGTGACAGTGTGGAGCTATTCATGTATTATTGACAGACTTTAATTGTGGGTGTGTGCCCTTTAAACTCGCAGCCAATCCATTGAAAATCCGCCAGGCTGCTTGGGAGACGACCATGCAGAACCCTTTCGATTTTTCCAATTATGCCTGTCAGGTTCGCAACTTTTCCAGGTCTTTAATGTCCTCCGGATCTAATGCTGCGGAAATTTCCGGTCGTATGCATCTTCTGACTATTGCGACGGAAAGAGACCTTGCTCGCTTTGGTGACTCTTCCGAAATCTCACGCGTCGCCTGCGGTCCTGGTTGTGGCGCCTGCTGTGTCCTCAATGTTGCTGTTCTTATTCCCGAAGCGGTCGCGATCAGCTGGTTTCTGCAAAGACGTTTCTCTACAGAACAACTCGGAGAACTTAAAACCAGCCTGCAGGAGCTCCTCAGCCGAACTCTTTGGCTGGATGATGACGAACGCCTTTTTCTGCGGGCACCCTGCGCCTTCCTGGATGACCTGGGAAACTGTATTATTCATATTGTTCGCCCCCTCTTGTGCCGCGCCATTACCTCGACAGATCCGAAAAGTTGCCATGATCAGATAGCGATGGTTCCATTAAATGGTGCTCCAATTGTGGAGATGAACCTCTTCCAGAAGCGTATGATTGATATCGTTTACTGTGAATTGGCTGGGGCGTTAGAGTTTTTGGGACTTGATTGTCGGCCCAGAAGGTTGAGCTCGGCGGTTTTGGCACTGCTTGCTGATCCTGAGATGATTGATTTGTATGTTTCAGGAGAGAAAATGCCAATCCACTGATTGGTAGGCGGTCTGGTTGTTAACCTGTAAAACTCGACCCTCCTGGCAGCCAGTTCATTGATTGTCCGACAGGCTGCTAGTGAATTCCTTTAGATTCCTTGCACGTTAAATCTCTCTTGCTCGCCTGATTCTTGGCTTCCAGAAATTCATTTCCAGCGTTTTTGAGAAAGATCGTCATCTCTTCAGCACTCATGGCTGATCCAAAGAGGCGACCCTGGACTTCCAGGCAACCACGCTTGCGCAGAAAATCCAACTGAATTGGATCCTCAACGCCGACGGCTGTAACTGACAGGTTCAAGCTATTCGCCATGCTTAGTATTGCTTCGGTGATGGCGGCATAATCCGGGTTGTGAATGATGTCGCGAATGAACTCCTGGGCAATTTTGATACGATGAATCGGGAAGTGCTTGAGATACAGCAGTGAAGAATAACCTGTACCGAAGTCGTCGATCGCGAGGCTGACCCCACGAATTTTAAGATCGGTCAATGCCATGATGCTCTCGTTGACGTTGCCCATTACCGAGTTTTCTGCAAGTTCAATTTCCAAAGTGTTGGGCAAGACCCCGGTCTCGTCCAGAATTGATTCAACTCGATCGATGAAGTTAGTCTGACGGATATGGTGCCCGGAGAGATTAACGGCCATACGAAACGACGGTAACCCGGCATCTTGCCAGGCCTTGGCTTGGCTGCAGGCTGTCTTTAAAACCCACTCGCCAAGAGGGAAAACCAGCCCGCTCTCTTCGGCAACGCTGATGATCTGGCCCGGAGGAATCGGCTTGCCGTTACTATCGTACCAGCGCAGTAAAGCTTCGACACCGGTAATGCGTCCAGTCGCCAGGTTGACTTGAGGTTGGTAATGCTGCTGCAACTCGCCACTGCTCAGAGCGTGCCGCAAACGACTCTCAAGGTCGGTCTTGGCCAGGGCCGAGGCATTCATGTCATCTGAAAAGAATTGGAGGTTGTTGCGGCCGCGGCTCTTGGCGACGTACATGGCGGTGTCGGCGCTTTTTAACAGCGTCTGTGGGTCATCACCGTCAACAGGGTAAACTGCTACGCCGATACTGGCTGTCGTGAAAAATTCGCGACTGCCGATTTGAAAAGGTTGCCCCAAAGTGTCGAGAATACGTTGCCCCATGATCATAAAGTTCAGATCGTGGTTCGGATCGGCCTGTACGATGACGAACTCATCGCCCCCCATCCGGGCAAAAGTGTCCCCTTCACGAATGAACTTCTTTAAACGTTGGGCGACGGATCGTAACACCATGTCGCCAACGGCATGGCCTTGCGTATCATTGATCAGCTTGAAACGGTCGAGGTCGAAAAAGAAGAGACCTACCTGCCGGTTATCGCGGCGAGCCAGTGCCAATGATTGCAGGATGCGGTCGTTCATTAAGGCCCGATTGGGCAGGCCGGTGAGTGTATCGTAGTATGCTAGGCGTTCGATGCGCTCTTCGGCTGCGCGATGGTTGGTTAGATCGTTGAGAACGGCCAGGCTCTCAGTTAGCTGACCGTCATAATTATGCTGAGGCACTTCAGAGATTGAGACCTCAATTGACGAACCGTTGGCCTGTCGCAATTGATAGTTGAGGTCTCTGATCTCACCAAAATCTCTGAGCTTTTGAAAATGCGTTGTTTGAATATCCCGGTTGTTTTCGGCAATCACAAAATCGAAGAAGTTCTTGCCAATGACTTCCTCACGATCATAGCCGAGGGTGTCGAGCCAGGACTGGCTGACGTAAAGTAAGCGCCCCTCGCTGTCGATCGAATGCAGCATGGCCGGGGTCTTCTGGTAAAATTGTTGGAAGCGTCTCTCGCTATCACCGAGACGGCGATTTATGCTACGCAGGCGGATATCTGAACGACCAAAGAGAACGCCTAGCAGACCCCCGAATCCAACTGGTAACCATAGCTGGCCAAACTCCACGGGCAGATCTTGATGACTGCGACCCAGGAAAGTTGCAGCGATAGCCACGAGAGCTCCAGCAAGAAACCAACAGCATAGAAATAAGAATGGTCGTTTTCCAGGTATGAGTTTGGACATAGAACGGGCACCACTTTATAATTGAACTGCCTGCAAGCAAAATAATCCGGACCGCAAGGAGTCTGTCGGATTATCAATGAACTGACTGCAAATTCGCCTGTTTGGCCCATATCCCAGCTTCTTTTCGACCAATAGCGACTGCTATTACTCTCAAATGAACTAAAATCTGGTCTCAAACACCCAAATTTTCACTTCAGCCCTGATTGTCCGACAGGGTGCTCGTGGAAGAAGGTACCCGGAGAATAACAATTATTGTTTTATTCTAAGTGTTTTTGGCTCTGTGTCAAATAATACAGTTCACAGCGATGACAGTTCAGGCCATTCTATGCTATTGTAAAATCATTTTTCGGTGCTTGTCGCCCCATTCAAGGTTGATGCTCGCGCAAAAACTCATGGGATGGCTAAACAAAAATTTCGCACTACAAGGCTTGGTGTTTTTTCAGGGTCGAAGACATACATATGGTATGTCGAGGTCCTGAAAAAACACCGTAACGCTGTAGGGCGGACTTTTTGCGACGCCATCAAGGTTAGAAAAATGGCAAAACCAACCACCGGCAATCAAACCCGCCCCGACGTCAAAAGTCGTACACGGACTGCGCGGCCGCCGATGTTTACAGTCCTGATGCATAATGATGACTACACGAGCATGGAATTTGTCGTTGAAGCCTTGATTGCCGTTTTCCATAAGTCGCCCACCGAGGCGAATCGGATTATGCTACATATTCATTTTAAAGGTTCCGGGGTCTGTGGTGTCTATGCTTATGAAATTGCTGAAACCAAGATAAGCAAGGTCCACGATATGGCGCGAAAAGAAGGTTTTCCGCTGCGCTGCTCTTTGGAACAGGTTTGATTTCTGCTAGAATGTAACGACAAGGAATTGTTAATGTGCAAAACCAAAGTTGTTGATAATGGAGTGATCGAAATAGATGTTTAATCAAGACGTTCAAATAGCTTTTTCCCTTGCGGTCAGAGAAGCCCAACGCCGGCACCATGAGTTCCTGACCACAGAGCACATCTTGTACGCCATGCTTTTTGATGAGCAGGGTCTGGAAATCTTACGGGCCTGCGGTGGCGATGTCGACAACCTGCGTGAAGAGCTAGAGCTCTACTTCGATCATCATCTCGAAACGCTGGAACAGATAGATGAAGATATGCCGGAGCAGACCGTTGGCTTGCAAAAGGTTTTGCAGCGGACCGTAAACCACATGCAGTCGTCCGGTCGTAAAGAGATTGGCATTAGCGATATCCTTTCTGCGATCCTCGAGCAGGAGGACTGTCTGGCGGCGCAGATTCTTCAGGCTGAAGGACTGTCCAGGTTTGATGTGTTGAACTATATTTCTCATGGTATCAGCAAAGTCCCCTTTCCTGATGCTGAGCCCGACCAGCGCGGTCCTGACGAACAAAGCAAACCATCCCCCGGCAGCAAACCAGCCAAGAAAGTTAATCCCCTCGAAGCGTTTACCGTTAACCTGCTTGAACGGGCCGCTAAAGGCAAGATCGATCCTCTGGTTGGGAGACAACCTGAACTGGAGCGCACGGTTCAAATACTTTGCCGCCGACGCAAAAACAATCCGGTGCTTGTCGGTGAACCCGGCGTAGGAAAAACCGCCATCGCCGAAGGTCTGGCCTTGCGCATCCTTGAGCAGGATGTCCCGGATCTACTGCAGGATGCTGAGCTTTTTGCTCTCGATATGGGAGCTTTGCTGGCTGGAACCAAGTACCGGGGTGACTTTGAAGAGCGTCTCAAAGCAGTTGTGCAAGCCTTGTCGAAACGTCCGCGGGCTATTCTGGTGATCGACGAAATTCACACGATTGTCGGCGCAGGCGCCACAAGTGGCGGCTCGCTTGATGCGGCCAATATTCTTAAACCTGTGCTTGGCTCCGGAGAACTTCGCTGCATCGGCTCGACCACTTACGAAGAATACAAGAATATTTTCGAAAAAGATCGGGCACTTGCACGGCGCTTTCAGAAGATCGATGTGATGGAGCCGAGTGTCAGTGAGACGGTCGAAATTTTACAGGGTCTCAAGGGGGCCTACGAAGAACATCACGGCGTTAAATATACAGCTGCGGCTCTGGAAGCGGCAGCCAACCTCTCTGCCCGACATGTCAATTTCCGTCGCTTGCCTGACAAGGCGATTGACGTGATCGATGAGGCTGGCGCAAGATTGCGGCTCTACCCACGTAAAAGTTCGACAATCGGTGTTGCTGACATTGAAATGGTGGTTGCCGGGATGGCACGTATCCCGGCTCGCAAACTGGGCCAGACTGACCGACGCAAGTTGAAGGACCTCGGTCGAGCCGTAAAACGCCAGGTCTTCGGCCAGGAGCAGGCGATTGATCAGCTCTGCCAGGCGATTCGTCGGGCCCGTGCTGGACTTGGGCAACCGGAGAAACCGACCGGATCCTTTCTCTTTACCGGGCCGACCGGCGTTGGCAAAACCGAAGTTGCCCGACAGCTTGCCACGCAGATGGGCATTGAGTTTCTGCGCTTCGATATGAGCGAGTACATGGAGAAGCATGCTGTGTCGCGCCTGATCGGGGCACCGCCAGGTTATGTCGGCTTCGAGCAGGGCGGTCTCTTGACAGATGCCATTATTCGTAACCCTCACGCTGTGCTGCTTCTCGATGAGATCGAAAAGGCTCATCAGGATATCTTTAATATTCTGTTGCAGGTCATGGATCATGGCTCCTTGACAGACAACAACGGTCGTCAGGCGGATTTCCATAACGTGGTCCTGATTATGACCAGCAATGTTGGCGCGCGGGAAATGAGCAGTACACCGATTGGCTTTGGTGACCGTCTGCTTGGTGAAACGCGTCAGGCTGTTGAGAAAACCTTTTCTCCTGAATTCCGCAATCGCCTTGATGCGATTATCTCCTTCCGCTCTCTTGATGAGAAGGTTATGGCCCACGTGGTTGACAAGTTTATCCGTCAGTTGCAAGCCTCACTGGTTGAACGCAAAGTGACTTTAACTCTGACCGATGGCGCTCGGCGTGATCTGGCCCGCCGCGGTTATGACGCGGTCTTCGGTGCTCGTCCGCTGGGACGACTGATTGAGAGCGAGGTCGGTAATGTGCTGGCCGACGAAATCCTCTTCGGGAAACTCTCCAAGGGTGGAAAAGTCCGTATCGGTTTCAAGTCCGGCAAATTGGATTTCAGCTATTCTTGAAATCCGGGACGCGGAACGCGGTACGAGGGACGCGAAAACCATGAATTCCTATGCCTTTGACTTCCGCGTCACTCGTCCCGCGTCCCGCGCCACCTTCTCCTAATGCCTGTCTTTCGTCTCACCGATGAGCTGATTTTCCCTGATCCGCGTTGGGCTACAAAGGAAGGCCTGCTTGCCGTTGGTGGTGATCTCTCTCCTGAGCGACTGGTCCTGGCCTACAGGCTTGGTATCTTCCCCTGGTATGGTGAAAAAGAGCCGATAATGTGGTGGTCGCCGGATCCGCGCTGTGTCCTTATCCCCAAGAATGTGTATGTGTCTCGTCGATTGGAGAGAGTTGTTAGGCAGAAGCGCTTTCGCCTGACCTGCAATCGTGCTTTCGGGCAGGTTGTTGAGGCTTGTGCGAATATCCGGATCAATGAAGGTGAAGAGACCTGGCTGATTGCGGAAATGCAGGTGGCGTATCAAACCCTTCACGAGCTTGGTTTTGCGCATTCCGTGGAAGCCTGGTTCGATGACAAGTTGGTCGGTGGGCTCTACGGTGTTGCCTTCGGCAAATTCTTTTTTGGCGAATCGATGTTCCATACCCAGCCGAATGCCTCCAAGGTCGTTCTGGCACAACTGGCTCGTCATCTGGAGAGAGAGGGTTTTGCTCTGCTCGACTGCCAGGTCCCTAATCCGCATTTGATCAGTATGGGCGCCAGTCATATCGCGCGTGAGGATTTTCTTGAGCGTTTGACCATGGGAGGGTTGGGGGCAGAAGGTGTTGCGGAGAGAGTTGTGTTTCCGGAGAGTCTTTAGCTCTCCGCGATGGGGACTGTCCCGGTTTCTCACGGGGCTGTCCCCGGCTTGAACAACAGAATGATACGACCTCAGAACCAGGGACAGTCCCCATGCGGGGACAGTCCCAATACAATAAGAAAAGGCCGGTTCCTGACAGGAGCCGGCCTTTTCTATAGAGAACAAAACGCGAGGATTAATCTTTGCGCATCAAGCGCATTTTCTTACGCAGGCGTCTCTGGGCTTCTTTCTCTTTGCGCTTACGCTTAACACTTGGCTTTTCGTAAAATTTACGTTGCTTCATCTCACGGAAAAGACCCTCCTGTTGTAGCTTACGCTTGAGAACCCTGATGGCTTTTTCGACATTGTTGTCGGTAACATGGATCTCCACCTGCATCACCTCGCTTTCTTAGACAAATAATCTCCCAGAAGGAGAAGAGTGCGGACTATAAATGATTTTTCAATGCAGTGCAAGCAAGAATCTCCACATTGTGATGAGCTGCCGTGCTGTCAGCCACTGGCTGTAAAGAGTCCGACCGTCAACCCGCCGTTGTCGAGGCTGGCAATCTGCTTGAATGGCAGACCGGTCGCTTTCACCAATGCAGGGTTAGAACAGATCATGGCCAGTTGCCAGCCAGGGTAGGCTCGCTGCAATTGTTGGCCAAGTTCAGCGTAATAAAGTCCCGGGTTTTCTCCCAGGTCAAGACGTTTGCCGTAAGGCGGGTTGCAAACAACCAAGCCCAGGCCATCGTGTACCGGTTGCTCAGAGATCGGCCGTTGATCAATCACGACCTGGTCAGAAGCTCCGCTCCGTTGGCAATTCTCCTTTGCTGCAGCAATCGCCCTGGGGTTTTCGTCGGCCCCACTGATTGCCAATGGCACATCAACCTCTATGCGTTGTGCTTCATCACAGAGGAGTTTCCATAGTCCCTCGCGATATCCTGGCCAATTCATAAAGGCAAATGAGCGGTTGAGTCCTGGTGCCTGATGACGGGCAAGCAGCGCCCCTTCCAAGAGAAAGCTACCTGAGCCACACATAGGGTCAGCCAGAGGTATTGTGCCGTTCCAGCCAAGTAGCATAAGCACTCCGGCTGCCAATGTCTCACGGAGCGGTGCCGCTGTCACAGACTGACGATAACCGCGTCGATGCAAAAGTTCACCGGAGCTGTCGATCGAAATAACCACTTCATCATCGACAATCCTGACCATCACTAACTGCGGATTCTTGCCGATCGGATTTGTCGAACGTCCAAGAGCCTGGTTGACGGCCGATTCAACTGTTTCGGCAATGCGAGTTGTGTGGATAAGCCGCGAGGAGTGGCAGGTGACACGGAAAGAGACGGAAGTCTCCGGTCGAATAAACCGTCCCCAGGGGAGGCGGTACGTTCGACGATAAAGATCCGGGAAGTCCCGACTGCGAAATTCCGCGAAGCGAACCAGGATTCGACTGGCTGTCCTCAGCCAGAGATTTGTAAGATAGAGGTCACGTAAACGGCCTGTAAAGGCTACGCCACCCGCAGTAACGTCCTGTGGCGTAATCTCTAAAGCAGACAGTTCCGCTGCGCAAATCTTTTCCAGACCAGGAGAAACTACAGCATAAAAGTTTTCTGTACTACGATGGTCCATTGTCGCTCTCTTCTGCTCTCTGTTTGTTCGTGGTGAATCGTCCAGGTGCTTCTTTTTTAACCGGACTCCAAATTAAAAGAGTTGGCCGAACCTGTAAAATCAGTATAATGTTGTTCACACTTAACTGATGGAGGAAGATTATGACACGTCGTTGGATGATACTGACAGTTTTACTTATGGTGGCCTTGCCATCCGTTCTCTATGGTCGTTGGATCAAAGACAAAGTCTACCTGCAAACCGACTCGGTAGGCAAGGTTGAGTTCAGTCACTATACACACCTGGAGATGGAATCGATTGGCAAAAATTGTCCGACTTGCCATAATGATGTATTTCACATTGTTACCAAGAAGAACCCGGCGTTCACCATGGCTGAGATGGAGGACGGCAAAGCCTGTGGCTTCTGTCATAATGGCAAGAAGGCTTTCAATGTCAGCGGCGACTGCACAACGTGTCATGCCGGTGATATTGTCTACATTAACGAAGACGTTGGTAATATTACTTTTCCTCACGAAGCGCATACCGGGATGTTCGGTTGCGATGAATGTCATCCCGATATATTCAAGCCTGAGCGCGGTGCGAATCAGGTGACCATGGAGGATATGGAAAGTGGTGAATCTTGTGGTGCCTGCCACGATGGGTCGATGGCTTTCGGGGTTGCGGAAGATTGTGAGTCGTGTCACGAGATGTAATATTTAAGAATTAATAAAACATATTAATCGGGCAACAGATTCGCAATCTGTTGCCCGATTTTATTTTATGATTCTCGAATTAAAATCAAAACCGGCGGGTCGCGTCCCGCCGAACGCCTTACTTTTTTTGCAAGCGCCAAAAAAAAGTAAGCAAAAAATGGCTATCTCCTAGCGGAGGGCACGACTTTTCTTCCTCTAACGATGGCTGTGGTTTAACGATTTACTCACTGCTGCGTGCCAGCTTTGACGGGGCTCTTCCACTGAGCCCCGTTGTGCCGTCAACTCGCTTGCTGGATCATTCTCATTGCGATAGCCTTTTGCTCCGCCGCCATAAGCAAAGACAGGGTCAGGAACAGATGGAGCCAGACCCTCAAGACCAGAGCAAAACAAAACGCCTGAAAAGCGATTCCCATACAGAGTGGATCATTAACGCGGGGGCCCAGAGGGAAGGGCCCCCTTGGTTTCTTTGCCACGCAGCACTGCCCTTGCAGTCATCACAATTATCAGTAAAAACACCGCAAGCACGCAAACACAAGTGCTCAGCGCAGCGTAAGGCCCTTTTCTGCTTACTCTTTTGGGCCAACAAAAGAGTAAGGCGTCTGCGGGACGCGACCCGCGGTCTTGTTTATGGTCTAAAATGTGTTTCAGAAACAACCACAAAATTACAAGGGGCAACAGATTGCGAATCTGTTGCCCCTTGTTTGCATGTCAATTTGCCGCCTCTCACTCCATCTACGCCCCCGCAGTAGTCAAAACCAACTTGCCATGTTTCACCCCTTTCGTGCCAATCAGCTCATCGGCCAGTCTTTTGACCTGGGTGGCGATGCCACGCACCACCACAACCTCAAGGCAGTGGTGGGCATCAAGATGGACGTGCAGTGCGGAAACAATGGCATCGTGATGGGAATGCTGGTGCTCGGTGAGTTTGTCGGAAAGGTCACGCGTGTGGTGATCGTAAACCAGCGTGACCGTGCCGACGGTTGGTGTCGAATCGGCGCGATCAACCTGATCCTCCACCAGGGCGCTGCGGATCATGTCGCGGATCGCCTCGGAACGATTGACGTATCCTTTCGTTGTAATCAACTGGTCGAAACTGTCCAGCAGGTGTGGGTCAATGGAGATGCCAAAGCGGGCAAGTTCAGTCATGGTGTTCCTCACAGGTCTCTTGATAGTGCGAAGTTTTGCATGGTAGCTTTGCAAGGGTCAAGAATCTTGCTGGCTTAGCTCCCGGAGCGACAATCTCATCCACAGGCTGTCCACTTGCTTATGCACAACATGTAGTGCAAAAAGCAAGTTTTTTTGTCTATATGTTGTGTTTTTCCCTTTGTCGTTTTAGGGCTGTGTGATAAATTCCAAAAAGTATTTTTTTGTTGGGGGAGGTTGCTATGTTGGAGTTTATTCGTAAGCGTGATGGGCGGCTTGTCGCTTTTGAAGAAAAGAACCTAGTCTCTGCCATTCAAAAGACGGTCAAGGCCGTTGGTGGTACCGACATGGACCAGGTTGCAGGTATTGGTCGCCAGGTTGTCGGGATACTCGAAGTCATCTACAAGGACGGTCGCATTCCGACCGTTGAAAATGTTCAGGATCTGGTCGAAAAGATTCTCATTGAAAACGGCCACGCCAAGACTGCCAAAGCCTACATCCTCTACCGACAGCAGCATGCGTCACTGCGTGAAACCAAGGCATTTATCAAGGAATCGATCGAGTCGATGGATTCCTATCTCACCCAGGAAGATTGGCGCGTCAACGAGAATGCCAATATGGGCTACTCCCTGCAGGGCCTCAATAATCATATTGCGTCCAACGTCACCAGCAATTACTGGCTGAATAAAATTTACCCACACTATGTCGCCGATGCTCATCGCAATGGCGATTTCCATATCCACGATCTCGGCATGCTCTCGGTCTACTGCTGCGGGTGGGATCTCAAAGATCTGCTCCTTAAAGGTTTCAGCGGTGCCTACGGCAAAATTCAGAGCGCACCGCCCAAGCATTTCCGTACTGCTCTCGGTCAGGCCGTCAATTTCTTCTATACCTTGCAAGGCGAAGCTGCCGGCGCCCAGGCCTTCGCAAATTTTGACACTTTGCTGGCCCCCTTCATCCGCTACGACGGCCTCACTTATAAAGAAGTTCGTCAGTCGATGCAGGAATTCATCTTCAATATGAACGTGCCGACGCGGGTCGGCTTCCAGACGCCTTTTACCAATATTACCCTTGATCTCTGCGCACCACGTGACGTCGGCAAAGAGGCGGTCATTATCGGTGGCAAGCTGATGGACGCCACTTACGGAGAGTTTCAGGACGAGATGGATCTCTTTAATCGGGCTTTTTGTGAAGTGATGATGGCTGGTGACGCTTCTGGCCGTATCTTCTCCTTCCCGATCCCGACCGTTAATATCACCAAGGAACTTGACTGGGACAGCCCGCGCTTCCAGCCGGTCTGGGAAATGACCGCCAAGTACGGTATCCCTTATTTCAGCAACTTTATCAATTCTGATATGGATCCGGAAGATGCCCGTTCCATGTGCTGCCGACTGCGGCTCGACAATCGCGAGCTACGTCGCCGTGGCGGCGGTCTCTTCGGCTCCAATCCGTTGACCGGCTCGATCGGAGTGGTTACGCTCAATCTGCCTCGGGCGGCATATCTGGCCAAGGAGGCTGAGGGGTTCTTTGACAAAATTTCCGAACTGATGCGTATGGCCTACGAATCCTTCGAAATCAAGCGCAAGCAATTGGAGCGTTTGACCGAAGAAGGCCTCTATCCGTACAGCCGTTTTTACTTGCAAGGGATTCGTGAGCGCAGTGGCCGCTACTGGGATAATCACTTTTCCACCATCGGTCTGCTCGGCATGAATGAGGCGATGCTTAATTTGCTCGGCAAAGGCATCGATACTACGGAGGGCAAGAGCATGGCCGTGCGGACTCTACAGTTCATGCGCAGTCAGCTTGAGACGTTTCAAGAAGAATCTGGCCATCTCTACAACCTCGAGGCCACTCCTGCGGAAGGAACCAGCTTTCGTCTGGCACGCGCTGACCGCTCTCTCTACGCTGATATCATCACTGCCGGTACCTCCGAGCCTTATTACACTAACTCGACACAGCTACCGGTTGGCACCACGGATGATATCTTTGAAGCACTCACGCATCAGGATTCCCTGCAGACACTTTACACCGGTGGTACGGTTTTCCACGGCTTCCTCGGTGAGCGGCTCGACGATTGGCAGAGTGCTCGTCTGATGGTGAAGCGGATTGCTGAAAATTTCCATCTACCATATTTCACGATCAGCCCGACCTTTACCATCTGTCCGGAGCACGGTTACATCTCGGGAGAACACTTCGCCTGTCCGCATGTACACGAAGGTCAGGCTGCTTAGGGGCTGTTGAAAGGTTGAAAGGTTGAAAGGTTGAAAGGTTGAAAGGTTGAAAGGTTGAAAGGTTGAATCGATTCAACGTGCGCAGCACAATTCAACGTGCGCAGCACAATTCAACGGCTTTTAAAAAAGGAGAAAAGCATGCCAACAAAATGCACTGCCAATACCGAAGTTTACTCTCGCGTCTGTGGCTTCTTTCGCCCTGTACAACAGTGGAACAAAGGCAAGAAGGAAGAGTTCAAGGACCGTCAGGCGTATGTTGTTGAAGAGGGTAACCGCTAGTTTCTGTCCGGAAACCGCCTTTTTCCGCAATCTCTGCGTCAATCTGCACATTTGATTGTGCGGCGTAAAGTACTACGCCTCCGCTCAAATGCTTGATTTCCTTGACCTTGCGAAAAATTGCTGTTTTCCAAATCAGAAACTGACACAACCGCTAGGGACTGTCCCTCTTCTCCGTAAAGTATAAAAATTATGGGTATCAAAGGTTTTCAAGGGACAAGTTTGCTCGATTTCCCTGGACGGATTGCTTCTCTGGTCTTCTGGGGCGGGTGCAATTTGACCTGCCCTTTTTGTCATAATCCCCCCCTGGTCCTGGAACCGGACAGCTATCCCGACCTGGATCCTGCCGAACTTTTGGCCGATCTGGCCGGGCGTAAATCTTTTATAGATGGCGTTGTCGTCTCTGGGGGTGAGCCGACCCTGCACAGTGACTTGCTCCCTTTCCTCAAAGAAGTCAAAGCCCTGGGGCTATTGGTTAAACTCGATACCAACGGCCTTGCTCCGCAGCTCATTGCCGAGTTGATCGACAAAAAGTTGCTTGACTACCTGGCGATTGACCTGAAGACCAGCCCGGAGCGTTACCCGGAACTGCATTCCGGTACCGTCTCTCCCGATAAACTTACTGAGACTTTGCGTCTTTGCGCCACCGCACCCGTCGAACTGGAATACCGTACGACCTGTGTTCCCGGCTGGATTGATGAGGATGTGATTGTGACTTTGGGAGAGTTAATCGATGGCGCTCCACTCTGGGCTCTGCAGCAATATCACCCTGAACATGCTCTCTGCGAGAAAGCGCAAGAAGTGAGCCCTTATGCACCTGAGCAGATCCAGTCTTTTGCTGATCTAGCGAGCCGCTATGCGAAGCGTGTCATTGTGCGTGGCATTTGATCCTAAGCTGTTGGCTTCACCCCATTAAATGTAAGTCATGGACTAAAAGCAATTTCGCCACCCGTTCGCTTCTCTCACTCAAGGCACAGAGAGCACAGAGAAAAACTAAAGGGTCTTGATCCTCTCTGTGTTCTCTGTGGCTCTGTGGTGAAAGCTTTTTGGGGGTAGTTTATTCCGTGTCTTTTGTTGTTAGTTCTGTTGTTTAAGTGGTTAATAAAAAACCCGGCCAATCAGCCGGGTTTTGTCGTTGCTGGATGTGGAGTTAACGTTTCAGAAGCGTAACCAGAGCAGGAAGGAAACGCTGATGATAATCATAGCGCTACCGGCCAGGACATAGAGTAAGGCGTCCATAAAGTTAAATTGCATTCTGACTTTTTCGTTGTCTAGCGTTTTCGCCATAAAAAACTCCATAGCTATTAGATTCTTAAGCCCCCTCCTGCTTGTTGACAGAGAGTAAAAAACGAAGCAATGCCCGTGCCAAAAGAATGAGTTGCCGTGTGGATGGTCTAACTAGTTTCTGTCCGGAAACCGCCCTTTTCCGCAATCTCAGCGTCAATCCGCGCATTTGATTGTGCGGCGTAAAGTACTACGCCTCCGCTCAAACGCTTGATTTCCTTGATCTTGCGAAAAATTGCTGGTCTCCAAATCAGAAACCCACACTGTAATCATCCGGAGTTTCCGGATGGACATTAACTAGCTAAAAATAAGGCAATAGCTTGAGCATGATCCGCTGTTGCCGTTGTGCGATGTCGGGCATGGAGTTGGCGGGCTGGCTAAATAACGTTGTTTTTTGACGAGATGTGTCTAGCAGTCTGCCGGACAATCAATGAACTGGCTGCAAATCCGCCTGTTCGGCCCATATTTCAGCTCCTTTTCGACCAATAGCTACGGCTATTACTCTCAAATGAGCTAAAATCTGGTCTCAAACATCCCAATTTTCGCTTCAGCCCTGATTGTCCGGCAGACTGCTTGCAGCCAGGACAGCCTCCTAGGAGCCTGTCGAACTATTCATGAGCCGGCTGCAAATCCGACTGTTTGGCCCATATTTCGACTCCATTTTGCCCCATAGCTACAGCTATGAGCCTGCAAACGAGCCAAAATTTGTTCTCAAACTTCCGAATTTTCGCTTCGCCCCGCATAGTCCGACAGACTCCTAGGGGGTCCCCAACTTGTGACAGAAAAGACAACGGTACTTGGCTGGATGGCCTTCAGGGAAGGGGATGTCGTCTTTGTTGTGGCATTCTTCGCAGAATTTCTCAGCGGCTTTTTTGCCCTCGCTTTTGACGAGGTCGTGGAACTGGCGATGATTGTCATCAAGAGGTACCCGGCTGGTTGATTCAGGTGGGGCTTGCCACAGAAAGGCCAGGATCGCGATGGCAACTCCGATCAAAAGAAAATCGCGTTTTTTAAGAGCAATAGCCATGAGGACCTCAACTTTTATGTTAATTCGCTATCAATGAAGTTTGTTGGCAGGCTTGGTTTCATCCTGCAAACCAAGGCAACGATAGCACTACTTATCGAACACTGCAAGATGTGCCAGGCTCTTTTGTCTGGCATGTTTTTGCATACGGGGCACAATGCTTTAAGGTGCTGTGGGGCGATTGCAGAAGGTTTCTGTTGTCAATCACTGCGGATAAAGAGCAGGTAAATCGCCAGAAAAACAATAAACGCGCCGCCGCCAATCAGTACTCCGAGTGACTCGGCTGGTAGGCCCTTTTCCAATGAGGTCCCTTGAGAGACAGTGTAGCTGAGCAAGTAGATGAAGCCGGTAATGCTCATGACGGTGACCAGTAGTAAACGCCAGCGCATAAGCAAGGCAATCACTGCAGTGACAGCGACTCCGGTCAGGAAATAGGGGTGCTTCATCACCTCAGTAAGGTCCATGGCTTGAATGTAGGTCATGACCTTGGTGGTTTCGAACTGCTTCAGGAATTCGGTTACTGCGGAAAAGTTCATAGTTCCCTTTCGGTTTTCTTTGTTAGCAGCCTGTCGGACTTCCAATGGACTGGCTGCAAATTCGTTCGTTTGGCCCATATCTCAGCTCATTTTCGACCAATAGCTACGGCTATTACTCTCAAATGAGCTAAAATCTGATCTCAAACGACCAAATTTTCGCTTCAGCCCGGATAGTCCGACAGGTTGCTCATTGGTGAACTTCAATTTGACATATTAACATTTTTTCAGTACGTGACAAAGGCTAAACCCACCCCCATAATTCTTGACTTTTGCCGACCGCCTCACTAGAGTGTCCCCCTGCTGAAAACCACGTAAAAGAGAGCTAGAACAGTGTCGGAACGAGCCATTGGCGTTTTTGATTCAGGGGTGGGCGGATTGACCGTCCTGCGGGAACTGCGTATTCAAATTCCTGATGAATCACTTGTTTATCTGGGAGATACGGCGCGTGTGCCCTATGGCACAAAGAGTTCGCCGACCGTGCTGCGTTATGCGCATGAAGCCACGCGTTTTCTCCTTACCCAGCAGGTCAAACTGCTGGTTGTGGCGTGTAATACCGCTTCGGCCGTTGCTCTCGCCGACTTGACAAAATGCAACCAGATAGCGGTGGTTGGTGTTATTGAGCCCGGAGCTCGACGGGCGCTGGAAGTGACCCGTAACGGGCGCATTGGAGTTGTCGGCACCGAGGGGACAATTCGCAGTGGTGCCTATGAGCGTGCCTTGCGAGCCGGGCGGCCGGATGTTGTGGTGCAAGCTGCCGCCTGTCCGCTCTTTGTGCCGCTTGCTGAAGAAGGCTGGGCTCACCATGAGGTTGCTCGCCTGACTGCCCACGAATATCTCACACCTCTTCTCGACCGGGGTATTGACACCCTGGTGCTTGGCTGTACCCATTATCCACTATTGAAACAAATGCTGCAGGAGGTTGTCGGTCCGGACGTCCAACTTGTCGACTCCGCGCAAGAGACAGCCAAAGCCGTCGCCGCTCTGCTTAAAGAGCATCATCTACTGAATCAGACCACCCCTGCTCAGCCACCACGTTATTTTGTGACCGACATCCCCGATCGCTTCGAACGGGTCGGCGGAGCCTTCCTTGGTGAGAAACTTCAGGGAGTTACAACGGTCAGCCTGGAAGGAAACTGAAACCATGCCAAAGCCTTATTACCAATCAAGTAAAACGCAGCAGAAGCTATGGCGCAAACGCCTGATCCTGTTCAGTGCTCTGGTTGTCCTGGTCTTCTCTATCAGTCTGCTGGTCGGCTACCTCAAGTCGGGAGAAAGTGCCCGGACAGCTCCGGTGGCTACGGAGACAGCGTCGCATTTGAGCAGAGAGGTGGTTCTTTATTTCGCCTCCTCCGATGGTCAGACGCTGATCGCGGAAACGCGCGCGATCCAAGAATGTCAGCTCGATGAAGATTGCCTGCGGGATACGATTCTGGCGTTGATTTCTGGCCCGGAAAGTGGTCTTGTGCCAATCCTCCCCGCTTCGGTTGTGCTCCGTGGTGTCACTGTTGTCGATAGTCTGGTGAACGTTGATTTCAGCGAGGAGCTGATTGCAGCACACCCCGGTGGAACTCAGAGCGAACTCCTCACGGTCTACGGACTGGCCGATACCCTGACGGTAAATTTTCCCCATCTGCGCCAACTACAGATACTGGTAGAGGGGTCTCCGGTGCCTACGCTCAAGGGGCATGTTGATCTGCGTCAGCCGATTTACCCTGATTTTAGCCTGGTGAAAGAGGGACTGGTCCCTGTCGGCAACCTGACCAACCTCCCTGCAGAGAGAAAAGAATGATCGATTTCCGTAAAACGATTACTGAGCGTGTGCTGGTTCTTGATGGTGCCATGGGCACCCTGTTACAAGAACGCGGCCTACCGCCGGGTGGCTGTCCGGAAGAGATGAACCGGGTTGCTCCAGAGGCTGTGGTTGGTATCCATGCTGAATATGCCGCGGCCGGTGCCGATATCCTGGTCGCCAACAGCTTTGGCGGCAATCGCGCCAAGCTGGCTCATTATGGACTCGAAGGTGCGGTTGATGAGCTGAATCGCCGTTCTGTTGAGCTGGCGCGGCAAGCCGGTGGTGAGCAAATCTTTGTTGGTGGTTCCGTAGGCCCAACTGGACGCTTTGTCGAGCCGGTCGGCGATGCCAGCTTTGACGAGATGGTTGATATCTTTGCTGAGCAGATTTCATCTCTGGCCGGAGCAGGCGCCGACCTGATCACTTTTGAGACCTTTCTTGATATTCGCGAACTGCGCGCCGGGATTATCGCCTGTCGCGATGTCTGCGATCTGCCGATCATCGCCCAACTGACCTTTGATGACGCTGGCCGTACTGTTCTCGGCACTCCCCCCGCCGCCGCAGCAGTCACCCTCGATGCTTTGCAGGTTGACGTGATTGGCACCAACTGCGGGCTTGGTATCGATGGCATCCATGATGTTCTCGCGCAGATGCGTCAGGTGACACCCCGGCCGTTGATCGCTCAGGCCAATGCCGGTCTGCCGATCCTTAAGGATGGCCAGACCATCTTCCCGGGCACTCCCGAGGAAATGACCGCTTATCACGAACGCTTGATTGCCCTCGGCGTGCGGGTTATTGGCGGCTGCTGTGGCACGACTCCGGGCCATATCCGGGCCATGCGCGTGGCACTGGGCAACTTCTCCCAGGCCTGGACCCCTCCTCCCAGGCGCGGTTTTCTTTCCAGCCGAAGCGCTGTTGCCGAGTTTGGTGGTGAAGCGTCCTGTGCCTTGATCGGCGAGCGGATCAATCCCACTGGTAAAAAAGGTTATACGGAAGAGCTTCGCACCGGCAAAACGGCTTATGTCCGCCGTGAAGCGACGGCCCAGCTTGCGGCTGGCGCACACTTGCTGGATATTAATTGCGGGGCTCCCGGTGTTGACGAGGCCGCGGCCCTTGAGAAATCCATCTATGCTGCCAGTGGTGCCTGCCCGGCACCGCTGGTGATCGACACTGCCGATCCGGTTGCGCTTGAGAGAGCCTTAAAGGCTGTTGACGGCAAGGTGCTGATCAACTCGGTCAACGGTGAAGTCAAGAGCCTTGAGCGCATCCTGCCGCTCGCTCGTCGCTACGGCGCTGCGGTCGTTGGTCTGACTCTTGATGAAGCTGGTATCCCGGAAACTGCTGAGGGGCGTGTCGCGATAGCCAAACGCATCCTCGATGCCGCCCTTGCCGTGGGCTTACCACAGCAGGATCTGGTGATTGACTGCCTGACCTTGACTGTTTCCGCAGAGCAGAAGCGGGCTCTCGAAACCTTGCGCGCTCTGCGTCTGGTTCGCGATGAGCTTGGCCTGGCCACAGCTCTTGGTGTGAGTAACATCTCTTTTGGTCTGCCGACCCGCCCGGTGCTTTCGTCGGTTTTTTTCGCTATGGCGCTGGAAGCTGGTCTCAAGGCGGCGATTATCAATCCCAACGATGAGCGGATGATGGATGCCTATCGCTCGGCCCTGGTTCTGCTCTGCCAGGATGTGCGGGCTGAGGATTATATCGCCCACTATGCCGGGCAAACCGCTGGGATTGTTTCTGTCACCGGTCAGGACGATACCCCTTTGGACATTCGCCAGCAACTTGCTGCGGCGATTGTCACCGGTGACAGCGAAGGGATTGTACCGTTGGTCAAAGTTGCCATGCAGGAGGGGATGAACGCCATGGCAGTCAGTAACGAAGGGTTGCTGCCGGGGCTCGAAGAGGTCGGTCGCCGTTTTGCTGACAATCGCATCTTCTTGCCACAAGTCATGCAGTCAGCCGAGACGATGCAGTTTGCTTTCGGTTATCTCAAGGAAAACTTCGCCGGCGAGAGTGGCCCATTCCTCGGGCGTGTTCTTATGGCCACGGTCGAAGGCGATATCCACGACATTGGCAAGAATATCGTCTGTACTCTGCTGGAAAATCACGGTTTCGAGGTGATCGATCTTGGCAAGAACGTTCCGGCCAGCAGAATTCTTGAGGTCGCGTTGGCAAAGGATGTTGATGCGGTCGGTCTCTCCGCCCTGATGACCACAACCTTGCAGCAGATGGAGGTGACCCTCGGTAAACTGAGGGAGGCTGGAATCAAGGTCTTTACCATGGTTGGCGGTGCGGTCGTCAGTCAGGACTACGCCGACAGTATCGGTGCCGATATCTATGCCAAAGATGCTGTCGAGGCGGTGGCCAAGATTAAGACAATCCTGGGGCATTGAAGCGCTGACTTGCGCTGGTTTTTTGCCTGTGTAACAATACTTCTTTAAAGGTTAAAAGCGTAAAGGCATTTAACGCGGAGACGCAGAGACGCGGAGAAAAATCAAAAAGATTCAGGGTTAAATACAAGAATCTATGGGTTTCTCAGCGTCTCTGAGCCTCGAGTGAGCGTAGCGAACGGGCGTTGAATGATATCCTGAAATTTCCAAATTTGCTTCGATTGAAAAACGGAGAATTACAGTAGATGGTCGTCGGTTTTAACCACAATTTTCGCTACAAGGGCGAGGTCTACCACATCCAGACCGAGGACAGCGGGGTGAGAAGCCCCAATATCGTGACCCTGCTTTATCATGGCGGGACGATCCTCGCTTCAAAGAAAACCTCCTATGCCGATATCGCCAAAGTCGACAACCTGGATCAGATTGTCGAGGAGTTGATGAAGGAGCAGCATAAAGAAATGCTGCGTCGTCTCAAGGCTGGCGAATTTGATGCTGTGATTGAACGTTTCCAGTCTGGCAGGAATGTGACTCCACAAGTTCTGGCGGCTGAAGAGACCAGTGCGTCTGAGGTTGTTGCGAGTCCGGTTGGGTTAGAGCCTCCACCACCACCAACCGTTGCACCTGTTGCTGCGCCGCCAGTTGTGCCAAAAACACCACCGCCAGCTGTGGCAGAAAAACCATCTTCTTCAGCAGCGGCACTCAGTCTGGATGAAGTGATCCTCTCTTATCTGATGGGGGACGACAAGTAATCAGGGACTGTCACCGCATGGGGACTGTCCCTTTTAAACGGTAAGGCTGTACGGCTGTGGGGACGTCGATGTTTCTTGAATCCACACAAGCTGGCCAACGCGGCGCCATCTTGTTGCTGCATCTGGTCATGGTGGTGATTCTGGGCTTGTCGGCTGGTATGGCAGGACAGTCCTGGTAACCGATCCGGCAGAGCGCATCATTGGTGTACGTAGTAGCAGTGATCTGGAACCTTTCCGCAAAGACAGTTTCCCCAAGGCGCTGGAGAAACTGCAGGGAAGGACTTCTTATAGCGAATGGGAATTTGCTTTTGTGCCAGCGAAGCAGAGCTTGACGACCAAGAAAACTGCTGCCGGGTCTGCGACGAAGAGTGTCACGCAGTAAATGCGTGGATCTGTAGTCGTTAAAGGTAAAAGGTAAAAGCAGGTCTTTACTCAAGATAAATGCTTGCTTTCTTTGCGTCTTGATTGGTTCCTCTTGGCGTCTTGAGTGAGCGCAAGCGAACGGGCGTTAAACGGTTTTCGGCTTTTTGTGTTTCCCCAACAATCACCCTTTTCTCTGGCGATTAAACATATATGTTTTTCAAAAGCCTGATCGGCCGGATCGTCATACTCTCTTTTTTACTCTTCATTGTCGCCATCGGCAGCGTGACCCTGTTTCACATCCGTCGCGAACACACTCATATCACCAACACCAGCTTGCGTACTGCAGATCTGATGATGTCGGTCATCGAACGCTCCATTAACAGCTCCATGAGTACCGGCAACACCCGCGATGTCCAGACGATTCTGGAAATGGTTGGCAGTGATCCACGCCTGGCTGGTGTACGTATCTTTCACCCTGACGGTCGGGTCCTTAAGTCTTCGGAACCGCATGAGATAGGCCGTCGGGTCGATCCGCATGGTCTTGCCACCTTCCTGCAGGGACAGAAACATAATATTTTTCGCGGCCCAACTGGCGAAGAGGTCATGGGTGTCGTCAAGCCGATCTATACCGAACAGCGCTGCACGCCGTGTCATGGCGCTGGTCGGCGTGTTATAGGCGTCTTGAATCTCGACCTCTCTCTGGCTGAGATGGAGGACCAGTTGCTGGAAACTTCGCAGCTTTACGGACTCACCATGCTGATCATCGTGTTGCTGTTGACCGGTGGGATTTCACTGATCTTCCAACGATTTGTGCGACAACCTTTGCAGATCATATCAACCAGAATGGCCCAGGTTGAAGAGGGCGACTTGACTGTTAAGCTTGACCCCCTGAGAGATGATGAGGTCGGTAGGCTGATGGTCAGCTTTAATTCGATGGTCGAACGTCTGCGTGTGGCTAATGATGAACTCCAGTCATGTCACTACCAGCAGATGGAGCGCGTCGATCGCTTAGCCTCCGTTGGGGAAATGTCAGCGGGTATCGCTCACGAGATTAAAAACCCCCTGGCTGCAATCAGCGGTGCCGTCACCGTGCTCGCCGATGATTTTGCCGATGATGACCCGCGGCGCGAGATCGTCAGCAAGGTCCTTGAACAGATCACCCGACTTGACAAAGCAGCGACTGACCTGCTCTTCTTCGGCCGTCCCGGTAAACCGAGTTTCGACTACGTCGACACCAATGATCTGCTCAAGAAGACGATGTTTTTCGTAAGTCAGCACCCGGAAGCAAGGAATGTACATCAGAGTAAGGAATTTACCCGTAACTTGCCGCCGGTTTGGGTTGACGAGAAGCAGCTGCAGCAGGTATTTTTCAATATCATCATTAACGCCATACAGGCGATGACAGATGGCGGCACTTTGTTGTTGCAGACCGACCTTGTCGAAGAACAGGGCAAAGAAGTTGTACGGGTACTGATCGGTGACTCAGGACCGGGCATCAAGCCAGAAGATTTGGAGAAGATCTTCACGCCGTTTTTTACCACCAAAACCCAGGGGACCGGACTCGGCCTGGCAATTTGCCAGCAGCTCATGGAGCAGCAGGGTGGGGCGCTCACGATCAGTAGTCGGTTTGGCGAAGGAACCCGAGTTGTCATTAAGCTGCCGGTCAGCACCGATGCTGCCCCGGATATAAACGAGGAAAACTGTGCGTAATACGAGAATATTAGTCGTTGACGATGAACACCTGATTCGCTGGTCTCTGGAGCAGTCCCTTAAAAAGCAGGGCTACGAGGTGACGACCGCCGCCAGCGGCGAGGACGCTCTCCGGCTGGTTCAGGAAGAGGCTCCGGAACTGATGCTGCTTGATATTCAGCTGCCTGGCATGGATGGTCTGGAAGTCCTGGAAAAGGTCAAGGAACTCGATAGCGAAATCATCGTTGTTATGGTTACGGCTCTCGGCGTGCTTGAGACGGCTGTCAAGGCGATGCGCCTCGGTGCTCATGACTATATCAACAAACCGTTCAACCTCGATGAACTGTCGATCATCGTCAAGAAGGCTCTTGAGACCCGTCTGTTGCGCAAGGAAGTCGCCCATCTGCGCTCTGCCCAGGAGCGCAAATTCGGCATTCATAATATTATCGGCGGCAGCCGCCATATGAAACAGGTGCTTGACATGGTGCGCAAGGTCGCCAAGAGCGATGCCAGCACGGTTCTGATTCAGGGCGAGAGCGGTACCGGTAAAGAGCTGATCGCCCGCGCTATTCATATGGAGAGTGCCCGCAGAGACAAGCCTTTCATGGCCATCAACTGTGCTGCCGTACCGGAGACCCTGCTCGAAAGCGAATTGATGGGGCATGAGAAGGGCTCCTTTACCGATGCCAAGAGCCAGAAACGAGGGATGTTTGAGGTTTCTGATGGCGGCACCCTCTTCCTTGATGAGATCGGTGACATGGAGATGGGCATGCAGGCCAAACTGCTGCGCGTCCTCGAAGAGCGCACCTTCCGCCGGGTTGGCGGCACCAAGGAGATCCCGGTCGATGTGCGCATCGTTTCCGCCACCAATCAAGAGCTGCTTAAAAAGATCGAGGATAAGACTTTCCGCAACGACCTTTACTATCGTCTGCAGGTGATCCCGATCTACCTGCCGGCGCTACGTGAACGCCCCGAAGACATTATGCCTTTGGTCGAATTCTTTATCCGGTATTACAATAAGGAATTCGGCAAATCGGTCGCCGGGGTTTCCAAAATGGCGTGTAAGTTTCTCGAAGAATACGAATGGCCGGGCAACGTTCGTGAGTTGCGCAATATTATTGAACGGGCGATTATCCTCGAAAACGAAGAGACGCTCATGCTTGAGCATCTCCCTCGGGAGTTGATTTCAAAGACTGGCGATATTACCTCTGGACCGATGAATCTGCGTATTCCACCGGAAGGAATCGACATCGAAGATGTTGAACGTGAACTGATCCGCCAGTCTCTGGAGATTGCCGAGGGCAACCAGTCGAAGGCGGCCAAAAAACTCAATCTCGGCATTGATGCTTTTCGTTATCGGATGAAAAAGTTCGGCTTTTTGGGCTAATACCCTGAAACATTAAAAGCCAACCCCCCTCAGTCCCCCCTTGTCAGGGGGGAAGCCGTTAAGCATCCCTTGTCAAGAAACCCCAAGATTTTAACATAAACGCCCCGCAGCTTGCTGCGGGGCGTTCATGTTTGCTTCGTCATTACAAAAAGAATAGACAGTACGGTGAATTAACCTGGATATCAAGTTGGTATCAAGGTTGCATCATTAGCTCTGCGACCGAAGAATATAACAATGACAAGAATCTGTCTTGGTACGCATTATTGTAAGTAATATTGAGACCTTATCCCGACCGAGTCGCACCCGCAGGAGGCGTCATAATGAAACAATTGCACTCTATCTCTGGCCTTGTTACGGCGATATCACTGTTGCTTAGTGTTATATGGCTCACCCCGTCCATTGCGGTCGCGGCGCCAACATTTACCTCGCTGGGGGAGATTAAGGCGGAAGGGTTGCGTATTCCTGGTGCGATGGATCTGGATGACGCTGGCAATCTCTATGTGGCTGATGCTCGTGGCGGCCTGGTTCACAAGTTTGGCACTTACGGCGACCTGTTACAGAGTTTCGATCTGCACGCTACGGGGCGCGGTCTTGCGGTAACGCCTGACGGGACAAGGCTTTATGTCTCGCAGGAGAATGCTGTTGTGATTTTCAATGTGGCCAACGGTAGTGTCGACGGCGTTTTGGCCGGTGCCGAAGTCAGCGGCCCAGAATTTGGTGAGGCTGGTGCAATAGATCTTGATGCCAATGGCAATGTTTTTGTCACTGATTCCGGTAAGAAGCTGGTTAAGATTTACAATGGGTCGGGATCGTACCTGAATCGTTTTGGCGGTGCCGGTGTTGACGTTGGCACCTTCACGCAAATTGCCGGCATGGCGATTAACCCTGCGGGTCAGATCGTCGTTGCCGATTCATCGTACGAAAATGGCAAAGTCCATGTGTTTAGCCTCGACAACGATTTGAATGTCGTCAACGTTGTCGCCTATCTTAAATCCTCCGCAGCTAATTTCGGTTCGCCTATCATGCATACGCCGCGCGGTCTGACTTTTGACGCCCAGGGGCGCGCTTACTTCCTTGAATTCCAGTCTTCCCAGGTGCGCGTCACCGATGCAGCTTTTGCCAGCCTTGGCGCCTATGCAAACCCTGGCTACGCGGTTGGACAGCTTAATAATGTGATCGACACAATCTTCGACCAGGCGAATGGTCGTCTGTTTGTCGGTTGTGATACTGCCCGGATTGAAATTTTCGGTGTTGATGGTGGTGCCAATCCGTCGAACGTCAACCATGCTCCCGATGCACCTGTACAACTAAGCCCTGTTGGCAGCAGCCAGGTTGATTCAGCATCACCTCCTCTGACATTTAGTAATGTGGTTGATCCTGATGGTGATGATCTGGTCTACAAAATCGAGGTATTGCAAAATGATGCGGTGGTTTATCAGGTAGAGACAGCTGCTGCCGTCGGCAAGACGACCAGTGTGGTCGCTGCCGGATTTGAATATCAGGAAAATGCCGAATATAGTTGGACCGTTCAGGCTTTTGATGGCTCAATGTTGTCCGAGGTCAGTGCTGCCAGCTTTGTTGTTAATGCTGTTGAAGAGGCGCCTAGTGCACCGGAACTACTTGCCCCCGTTGACCACGCCGCTATCTCTGGTGTAGGTCTTTTGTCCTGGACTGAATCTACTGATGCAGATCCGAACGATTATATCACCAGCTATCTTGTTGAGGTTGCCAGCGATGCACTCTTTACGGAGGTTCTCGCAGCACAGACGACGGCTGGTAATACCCTTGTTCTTACAGATCTTCAGGATTACGCCCTGCTTGAAAGCGGCGAATCTTACTATTGGCGGGTAACCGCTTTTGACCGAGTTCAGACGGCTTCCGAAGAAAGTGCTACAGGACAATTTGTCTATGAGACGACCCAGTTGATGGTTACTGCGAACGTTCCTGGCGCGATGGTTTATATCGGTGGCAACCACGCCTTTGCTGGTAACTTGCTTGGGATTGCACCCTTAACGTTAAAGGATGTGTCTCCTGGAACGCTTTCGTTGGTTGTGACACGTTCCGGTTTTGAACCTTTTGTCACCACGCTCCTTGTTGTTGAAGGCGAAAACACTTCACTTGCTGCGATTCTGACACCGGCGTTGTCGGTAGAGAACCTGCGAGTGGTTAATAAAGGTATTAACGGTCGAGATGGTCTCTCTGTCGCTGGTAATGCCGCGCCTTTCCTGGTTGATTTCGATAGCGACGGGCTGCTTGACCTGCTGGTGAGTGACGCTTCTGGCCGTCTGCAATTGTTCTCTTCTATGCAGGTCTCGACCAATAAAACCCTTGAATTCGACACAGGCGTTAATCTTGATCTGCCGGTTTTGCCTGGCGCAGTGCCTTTCCTGGTGGATTGGGACAATGATGGCCGCAAAGATCTCCTGGTCGGTCTGGGCGATGGTTCGATTAAGCTATTTCTCAACCTTGGGAAAGAAACCGCCCCCGCTTTCGGTGAAGGCGAGGAGCTGAGTGTCAATGCTGCCAAGCTGAATGTGGATTCGTCAGCTGCTCCAGTAGTGGCCGATTACAACGATGACGGCCGCAAAGATCTTATCGTTGGTAATGGTGCTGGTCAGGTTTTACTCTTTATTAATCAAGGCACCGATACGAGTCCGGAGTTTGTTGATTTTGTAACGCTTTTCAATGTGGTCGGTTCGGTTGTAATCATGCCTGTCGATTGGGATGCTGATGGCCGCTTGGAGATCATGGCGACAGCTTCTGGTGTCACGTCTGTTTATCGCCTGCAAGACGGAGTTTATACAGCCGTTGCGCAACTTGATGAGATAAATGATAGTTTTGCCGTATTCCCTGCTGACCTTGATAATGCTAATGGCAAAGATTTCCTGGTCGGTAGCCTGAATGGGCAAATAAGTTTGCTGACAGGACAGAGCAATGTGTTTGTCGCCAGCTTTCCTTTGGCATTACAGGAGAAACTCGATGAACTCGGAGGACTTGTTGCTGACTTTGCCCCAGAGTTGCTGCCTGAAGTAGGTGTGCTCAGTTCATTGATCTCTGAAGGCTCCTACGGTGGGGCTAAGAGTGCTGCGACAGCGCTCGGCAGCGATTTAAATGGCGCTGCTCAAATTTCGGCTTTCGAGTTTGCGGATCTCTGTCATCCTGGTAATACCAATATACAAGAGGGCAACATTGATCCAGTCGTTGACTCAGTAGTTGACCTAGTCGTTGATCCAGTCGTTGATCCAGCCGTTGCTCCAGCCGTTGCCCCAGTCGTTGATCCAGTCATTGATCCAGTAGTTGATCCAGTAGTTGATCCAGTTGTTGATCCAGTTGTTGATCCAGTTGTTGATCCAGTTGTTGATCCAGTTGTTGATCCAGTTGTTGATCCAGTTGTTGAT
>JAGXHM010000063.1 GCA_024636155.1 Deltaproteobacteria bacterium | reverse complement strand
TGACAACCCCGATCGGAGAAATAGGGGGTGGGGGCGATCATGAGGATTTTAAGTCTATCTTTCACTAAAAGAATAAACCTTATATTGAACGCTGATCAAATCTGATGAATACTGATTTTAGAAGCAACACAAGAAGCTCAATTTACGGGATCAAACAAAAGCCAGACATCTAAAGCCAAGAACCTATTCGCCGCGATCAAAATCTATGAAAATCTATAAGGGTTAAACATAACCTTGCCTTTGGTGCTAAACAAAAGACCTTGATAGATTTTCATCGCGGCTAATTGACCATCAGATATTATCTCACATCACTTATTCGCCGAAGCATTCACAGCTTGATTGAGCTGATTGCGAAGTTTTACAGCCGCAGGGTTCTGATTCGGCGAGCGGGCCAGATGCTGATTCACGGTAAAGAGTGCATGTTTATACTCTTTACGTCGGGTATAGATCTGCGCCATCTCCCACCAGGCCATATAACGGTTAGCATTATATTTAACCATCAGGTGAGCCTCGGAAAGGATAGTGTCATCCATCCTTTCCTTGGGACGGGCATGTTCACGCAGCCATTCTTCGGAAACGCTGCCACGTTTAACGAAAACCATGGAAGATTCGGTGTTGAGAACCAGGTACCAGTCGGGATGAGCGGCGAGACGATCAAGGAGTGGATACTTTTGCCCGGTATCAATCGTTGAAGCACGCGTGACGATTGTGTTGACATCAAATTTATCGAGAATCTCTTCCCAATCAGGTTTGCCAGCCATTACGTTCCAGCCGAGTTGAAACATCTCCGCAGAATTTTGTCGACCATCCCAGAACATAAGATACTCAGGGAACAGTTTGAAGGCCATATAACCGCCCCAATCGTAGGTGTTGTAGATATTCCTGGGAAGGTTGTGCTCTTTGACAAACTCGGTGGCTGCGATCGGGTAATGCCATTCGCGCAACCCCGTGTTGAAGACTCCATAAACGCTGTAGACTGGCTGCCAGAGAAACCAGAAAGAACCGACGGCTAAACAACAGACTACAAGCACGGCAAGCTTGCGATACAGCTCTGGCAAACGGAGGCGAACCGGTTCAACCATGCTGTCAAGGTAGGTAGGTAAAATAGCGACCATCCCTATATAGAAGAATGGGATATGGCGCACGAGCTTCGTCCCCATGAGACCCAGACCTGCCAGCAGGCAAACGTCCGAGAATTTCAGTCTGCGCCAGCCGAGCAACATGATCACCACAGCCGTTCCCAGTGCGTAATAGAAGAGCGGTTCATTCTGGTAGGTGGTCGGCGTCCAGTCCATATTGAAGACTGCGGTGGCGCTCCCGGTCACCTTGCCAGCAGAGTCGACCGAAGCGCCCAGGTTGTAGGAGCCCAACAGAGTTTGAAACAGGCGAGACGGGTACGGGTTGACGAGACCGACGACCAGCACACCGAGCAGAAGACTCAACAGGCGACCGGGGACAAGCCAGGCAAAACGCTTTTCGATCAACGACTGGCCGGTTTCACCAACCAGATAGGCGGAAATCAGTGCGAGAGAAAGAATCGAACCGGCATGAACGTTGCTCCAGAAAAGCGCCAGAGGCAGCAGCCAGAGGATACGCCACGAGGGCCTGGTGAGATGGACTTCGAGCCTCCAGATAAAGAGTGCAGAGCAGAGGAAAGTCCATATTTGCGGGCGCTCCAGCCATCCACCACTGGTCAGAAGGAACATCGGCAGCACCAGAACGATTGCCGCCCAGGACGCCTTACGTCGTCGCGCAGCCAGCGCCAGGATCCCAGCTGTCGCCGCAACAATTATCCCTTTCAGGATACTGATTGTCCCATAGCCCGCAAGAGAATAAAGCCCGTAGAGAATCAGACTGTGCAGCCAGGTATGCTCGTGCCTTGGCACCTCCGCCATCAAGGTGAAGGTGTCGGTGCGGATCATACTCATGGTTTCGGCCATGTAACGGCCGTTCTGCAACTGCCAGAAAACGTCGAAAGAATGAACTTCAGAAATCGCAACACCGAGTATGGCGAAGAGCATCGTGAATAATATGCCGATGCCGAGATATGCTGTGACGCGGGATGAATTCATGTTGGGATAAGACTATCTCTAGCCGCGATCAGAATCCATGAAAAACTATAAGAGAAAAAGAATAATCATCTGGACTTTCGATGTTTAGGTTTAAACAATAGGCCTTAATAGATTTTCATCGCGGCCAATAATGCCTTTGACCTTGAGACTCGGTTTAAAACTCAACCAAAAGCCCTAGTTTAGCCGCGATCAGAATCTATAAAAATCTATTAGGACAAAGATCACGATCTTGTGTTTGGGTTTAAACCTTAGACCTTGATAGATTTTCACCGCGGCAAATAATGCTTTTGCCTTGATTCAATTTCAGCTTTGTTCATCAAAATTGATCGTTTTATTGATAGTGTAGATCGGCTTGTTCTGAACCTCATGATAAGTACGGGTGACCAGTTCGCCAAGCAGGCCAAGAGCGATGAACTGAACGCCGGAGAAGAGAAGGAAGGCGGAGAGAATCAGCAAGGGATTACGGTTCATCGACAGCCCCTCGCCGAACTTCATGTAGATGGTCATCAGGAAGGCTAAAAATGACAGGGCAAAAGAGCCGAAAGCCCATTTACCAAAGAGCTGCAGTGGGCGGGTCGAGTATTTAAGCAGGAACTTGACCGTGATCAGATCGAGGACAACCCGCAGAACACGATCGATGCCGTACTTGCTCTCTCCGGCTGTCCGTGGCCGATGATCAACGGGTATCTCGGCGACTCGGGCACCGGATTGGAAGGCAAGGGCCGGCACGAATCGGTGTAACTCGCCGTAAAGCTGGACCTGATCAAGGACCTCTTTGCGGTAGGCCTTCAGGGTACAACCATAATCGTGCAGGGAGACATCGGTCATTCTGGAGATCAGAAGGTTAGCAAGCACTGACGGAAGCTTCCGGGTGAGGAACGTATCTTTGCGACTCTTACGCCAACCGGAGACTACGTCATAGCCTTCGTCGAGCTTGGCCAGAAGTTTCGGGATATCAGCGGGATTATTCTGCAGGTCGCCATCCATCGGCACGATGACATCACCCGAAGATGCGGCAAAACCAGCCGCCATTGCGGCCGTTTGGCCAAAGTTCCGACGGAACTGGATCAACTTGCAGCGTGGGTCCTTTTCCGCCAGCCCTGTCATGATCGCAAAAGAGTCGTCACGACTGCCATCATCAACCAGGATCAGCTCAAAATCGAAGGCCTCTTCACCAAGGCACGATACCACTTCCTGGTATAATCCCGTGATGTTTTGCGCTTCGTTAAAGATAGGAACAACAATTGATAAGAGCACTCTGTATAAGTATCCGAGTTGGCAGGTGAGGTTCAGGTCGTGCTATCAGAACGTTTTTCTGACGTTTACTTCATAGCGGTGAGCGACGATGTTTGAATCCGCCACGAATCCGTAGTCATAACTTAAGTCAAGTCGGAAAAGAGGAAAATCAAGCCCTGTCATCAGAGACAAAGTCGTGATATCGGCTCTATAGTCGTAGTGATTATAAAACACCCTTGCCCCCATCCGCCAATAAGAGGTTGGATAGTAGTTTCCCGCAAGACTGAAAATAATGGCTCGTTTATCAACCCCATCCTTGAACTGTTCATAGATCAGCGACTGCGAAATGGTACCAAGTCTGCGCCTTACAGAACTACTTGCATAGAAAGATCGTTCCACTTCTTGCTCAACCTGAAGCAAGAGGTTACGTTCTCCAGAATGGCCGTTTGCCCAAGTGGCCGTAGTCTCCAGGCTGCTTTCCCAGTAATTATTCGGGCTGAATTTCACGGTGCTATGATGCTGGAACTGATCTTCAAATGGGCGTGCATCGAAAACAGAGCCTAAGTAGCCACTTGAAGGCACCTGGTAATTGCTATCATCTCCAGTCGCATAGCTGTTTTCCATATCAACCCTCCACAGCCTGGACTGATACGCCAGGCGGTGCGAAAGTTCAAGATTGTCAAGTTTTTCTCCGTTCTGGTCCTGATACTTGAAGTAAATCTGGAAACGATTTCTCACACGGGAAGGGGATGTATGTTCGGCATATAAAGTTGTTTCGCTGCGAAACAATGTGCCATTCATCTGATTAGAGGTCTCAACAGTGCTGTTATGAAAGCCGTTTGCCGTTTGGGCGTGCATGTAACGAGTTGTCTGCGAAGTGTAGTTTCCATCCCCATAAAGCAGGGTCTGATCGGCACCTATCTGAATATTACGCAAGCGATGACTCACGCCGCCTTGCAGTTCACTCTCCCATAAGTCAGTTTCATTGAGGAGTTGATCGGTTCCATCAAATTTGGCGAGTGAGGCCATACCGTACCAGGTGATATTCTGTTGTCTGAGGCGGTTACTGTAGGCCTCAACCTTACCGCGGATAGCGTTGCCTTCCCACCTGTCGCCTGTATCAACCTCGACCTCAATACTCGGATCAATCTGTACCCGACTGTGCTTAAGTCCTTCCAAATGAATCGTGCCATGATAGGCGTCCTCAGATCGGTCATAAGACTCGCCGATACGATCATCGGTGCGGGTTTCCCGCTCGCGCCAGAGTTGGAGAGAGGAGCGAACACTGGTATCCGGATTAAGGTTACTGTTGAGAAAAGAGGGTATATCGAGAGTACTCTGTATTGTGCCCCCTCTCTGCTCGCGCTGTAAATTAGCAAAGCTACTGGCACTAAACGATTTACGCTGCATCGTCGTAAAGAAATTAAGACTATACAACTTCGAATCGTATCTATCCCAGTCGGTCACAGATTCAGTATAAGAGCCGTCAGTTGAGATGCGAATCCAGTTGGTCATGTTAATCCACTGGCGTTTCAACGTATGATCTATGGTACCTAGCAGGATTACTGTCTCATTGCTGTCTCGATCCTGATAGAGATAGTCCTCGTGGTTATAGATGCGGTAATGAAACCAGTTGTCCTTCTTATTCAGTGACACGAAGGCGAGATTACGGTCACGGTATTTTTGTGGCGAGTTCGACGTCATGTCACGACGATAAACATCACGGTAGTCAACCAACACGCGAGGCCATTGCGAAAGCAACTCGCGGTACTTGCCGAGATAGCTGCCGTTACGGATGCCGGCCATGAACTGAACACCAGAGACAATAGTCTGACCATTATTTAGATCTGTCACGATACTTGGATTGAATAAGCTGTAGGGGGTTATAATTTGGGAGTCAATGCCAACAGGATAGTTGCCGTTATTTCTATTGAATTGAATTCTGGCGGTATCGTAACTGTAGGCGTTAAGACGAAAAGGAAGCCCGCCAGGGGCAATCTGGATTTGCCCCTCATAAAGGATTTTTGCGGCATCATTGTCGAACTCGACATCATTAATTTCTGTGCTGAAAGAGCCCCATTCCGCGCCGATACCGACATCGTAGAAACCTGCTCTGCCGCCAGCCAAGAGGCCTGTTTTGCTATACATCAGCGAATAGCGTTGGGTAAAGTGTGAGGCCTCAAGAGTCGCAGAATCATCACTGCTTGTTTCGTAGTGGGCGTACCCCCACTCAACCTCGCCATCGAGCTGCGCCCAGACATTGGACCCGCACAAAGCAAGGAGTAAGAACAACAGAATGTATGTGCGACAGAGCTTATTCAATGTGCAGCCTGAGGGTATTAACGGCGCAGTGCGCAGAAAGCTGTAAAGACAAACAAGAACTTTTACTTTAGCTGCAAAATTCATTCCACAGAAGAACACTTGAGTTACCGCAACCCTCACCTTACATGCGAGTCAAAAGGCTGCAGCCTGCCTCGCTATAAGGCTAAAAGGGACCTCAATCCACATCACAAATAACAGCTGAAGAAACCTACAGGACAAAGATAAAGGCAGGAGAGCAAACTCTCCTGCCTTTATCGACACTATAGATACTAAACAGAACTTACTTGATGTGGCAGGTGGTGCAAAGAGCCGAGCCAACATTGGTCATGTTCAGGAACGGTTGGAAACCACCTTGGTCATGAACGTCGTGGCAAGAGGAACACCACATAACACCAGTACTTGTATAGAGAGGCAGGCCACCAACATCTACGTTAGCAGTATCCTCAGCGTTGAAACCAGCAGTATCGGCAACCTGAACTGCGCCGTAATCCATACCAATCGGATGATCATTGGTCAGACCTTCGTTTGAAGCATCAAGATCCATAAAACCTGTAACGCCACCGGAAAGGTTACCGTCAAGTGGTTGGCCATCAGCGTTAGACGGATTGGTCAGGCCGCTTTCCAAAGAGCGACCGTCGTGACAGGAGTAGCAGAGTGGCGCGTCAGAGTTATTGACCGCATTCAGAACCGTAGTCGGGTTACTGTTGGTCTGATCAAGAGTGGCACTGTTGTAGAGATCGCCAACAGCGAATCCGCCGCCAGGGATGGTACGGTTCCACAGAGGGGCAAGAATACCAGTTGCACCACCGTGAGGAGTGTGGCAAAAGACACAAGTCTCGTCACCAAGACCAGCCTTTACAATGGCCGTCGAAGACGACGACAGGTCGTGCTTCGAGTTACGAATGACCGCAAATGCGGGGGTCGCCAACATGGCGCCAACAACGAGAAGAATCATTACCTTTTTCATTTCCTACCTCCTGAAACTATGGTTTTAAAATAGTGGCCATAATATTTGGAACCACTCAATTTCTTTCTTATTAGTGACTAAGCAAGTGCTATGCCACTTTTGAAAGTGTGGGAAAGCACAGTCTTCCCCTGCAGCACAACACAACCAGTCCAAACAAACCACCAAGTCCATGGTCAAATAACGCATAGTCGACTACGGCATATCACTGAGCTTTTCGCTCTTTCTGGATCCGAAGGACTTTTTCCTCAATTCTTTTCAGGGCGCCGGCATCCAAAGGGTTTTCTGCAAGGTAGGCTGGAGTCAACATCTGCCAAATCGTAACACGCTTGTTCATGCCATCGCTGATGTAAACCCGGTCATTGCGGTCGATAAAAACTGTGGACGGTGAGGTGAAACCTAATTGATGGGTCGTATAGCCACCACCAATGGCCGTCAAAGGGGTTCCATCGGGCTGAAAAATCAGCAATGCAGCCTTGCGCACCTCCGCGACAAAGAGATTCCCCTGGCTATCAAAAGCTAATCCGCGCGGCCCCTCAAACTGGAAAGGGGCATCACCTCGGCTACCAAACATATACAGGTGCTTACCATCGGCATCGAACACCTGGACCCTGGCATTAAATTGTTCCGCCACAAAGACTCGACCCTCCTTGTCAATGGCAATGCCCTGCGGGCCGTGCATCTCCCCTTTGCCGGAGCCTCTACCGCCAAAAGTAAACAGCTTTTCCCTGGATCCCAAATCATAGACAACCACAACATTACCTACGACGTCAGACACATAGAGCCGTCCGAGGTCTTCATTGAGAGCAATGAAAGATGGTTTCTTTAAGTCACCAGCCCCGAATGCCCCGAGCAGGTCACGTTGGGGGCTAAACAGAAGCACCTGCTTCCCCAGGCCGTCAACAACATACAGCAAACCATGACTGTCGAACCGCACATCAATCGGCAAGCCGATAGGCACATCGTGAGAATATAACGTCATCTCTTTGGATTTAAAATCGACCACATGGATATTTCCCGCGTCCATATCAGCGACATACATGAGTCCATCAGCATCAACAGCCACACCCGTCGGCTTTCTAAAAAAATCAACCTCCGGCTTACCAAAGAATTTCTCTGCCCTGATCTGTCCCTCCGTTTTGGGGAAGTTGTCAGAAGACGAAAATGTCGTGATCCACTCCATCTTCGACTCTGCCGGTGGCGGCGGCCAGTAAACTTTCAGTGGCGCTTGCTTCTTAGTGCTGCAACCGGACAATGTGACGGCTGCCAGTAGAGTTAATAACATTAAGGTTTTATTCATTTTCTGCATCCTCATTCTTTAGGTTGTTCCCCTCATTGATCATTTTATTTATTGTGACATTTCGCACAAAGGGCGAAACGTGAACTAAGCCCCCAGCGGAACATGGCACTGCTTGCCCCGGAATGCGGATCATGACAGCTGGCACAGCTGAGATCCTCACCATTGCCAGCAGGATTGATCACACCCTTAATCGGGTGTTTCTTGCCAACCGAACCGCGGGTCACATGCGGTTCATCGACCACCCGAGCGTGACAGCTGGCACACAGGTCGTAAGCTGGCATGACCAGTTGGGATGGCTCGCTGCTGGCGTGGGGATCGTGACAGACCATACAGAGTCCCGCATCAATTGGACCGTGGACAAATGCTGATTTCCGGTATTCCTCCAGTTTATCTTCGTGGCACTCCATACAGAGTGAAGCATCTCCGGGTCGGGCTTGATACTTGTTAGGGGTGCTGTCAACGTCATGACAGTAAGTACACTCATAAACCCCGGCCGGTCCATGCACATGCGCCTTGTTCAGCATACGCGCATGGCAAGAGCCACAGGGGTTCTGCCTGGCCTCTGGACTTGCCAGGTCGGCTAGCGAAGGTGTCATGTTGTGACAGCCGGCACAAGGCTGTTCCCGCACTGGATCATGAAATATTTCACGAGTAAAACCGGCTGGTGAAGCGACATCAAATCGATCCTGATAAAAGATCGTGGCTTTAACAGTAGACATCCTTTCGGCACCCAGGTAGCCCTCCACGACAATCTGGTTTTCACCTGGGTCGAAAGAGGGTTCAACGACCAACATATCGCCAAAAGCGTTACGATAAACTTCTGGTGAGACATCGATAATATCGCTTTTTATTCCATTGATCTCGATCGTCAAGCCGCTGAGTAAAGGGTCTGTACCACCCTTAACGATCAGATAGTTCGACTTGGTCACATAGGTCCCATCAAGTGGATAGATAAGTTGTAGCGCATAGGCATTGCCACAACAAATCAGCGCGACCAGAGCCGCTATCACCACCATATTCAAGTGTTTCATTGGATATATCCTTTTTTCTAACGGCAAACGCATTAACTGACCAGGAGGCTATCCGACAATGAATGACCAACTGTAAACCCGGCTTTAGCCCCTATTCTCGGACAGCCGCCTTGGGAGTTTGCACGGTACCGGGGCTGACTGGATGCTCACTCTTGTACTGAGGAGTGAGGAACTGAAATTGATGCACCATGCGGTTCAGGCTGTCGACCACCCAGATGCCACCAGCAGCATCAGCATCGACGCCCCGAGGCAGATAAAAGCCACCCGGTGAGATGCCATCTTTAACCACGGATTTGCCGCCGATGCGCATCAGGAAATCCCCTTCGGTGCTGAAGATGACCAGTTTATGAGCCAGCGCATCGGTCACATAAACCTGACCGGAGTTTGAGACAGCCAGGTTCTTGGCCATTTCAAAAGAGCCTTCCGCCGTGCCACGTTCGCCGAACATTCTCAGAAACGCGCCCGTCTCATCGAAAACCTGAACGCGGGCATTCAGCGTATCAAGAACATAGAGATGGCCCTGTTCATCTACATCGACATCGGTGGGGAAGTTAAACTGTCCGGGCTCACTGCCGCGCTCACCGCGGTAACCGAGTAACCTCCCCTGCAGATCGAAGAGCGCCAATCGGTGCTGTACCGTATCCAACACGTAAATCACCTCACGCGGCATGTCAACAGCCACTGCGGTCGGGCGGATCAAGTCGGGGTCACCCAGGGAAAACAGGTACTTTTCCTCTTTATCAAAAACATCGACACCCTTGGTCACCACATCACTGACATAGAGC
>JAGXHM010000062.1 GCA_024636155.1 Deltaproteobacteria bacterium | reverse complement strand
GAGCGTGGCGTCACCGAGCCGCAGGCAACCTTCTCCGCCTGCTTCGGCGAAGCCTTCCTGCCGCTGCACCCCACGGCATACGCCAAACTGCTCGGCGAGAAGATGGAAAAACACAATGTCAATGCCTATCTGGTCAACACCGGGTGGGTTGGCGGCGGTTACGGCGTCGGCAAACGCATGAGCATCAAAGCAACTCGCGCCTGCATCAACGCTATCCTCGACGGCAGCATCAACAATGTCGAATTTGACCTGACCCGCTGGTTCCGTCTCAACATCCCCAAGGAATTACCTGGAGTTGACGCACAATTGCTCAACCCTCGCAACGCCTGGGCTGACAAGGAAAGTTTCGATAACACCGCCAACAAACTGGCCAGCATGTTCATTGAGAATTTCAAGAAGTACACCTCTGAAAATGATGATTTCGACTTCACCAAGGCTGGCCCGCGAGTCTGAGAACAGACAAATATTCGCAGCAAAAAAGGGCGTCCAACTGGGCGCCCTTTTTTTTTCAGATCGATAACCAGCAAAGTGTGTGACTGCCACCAGGAAACAAAGCCCTAACAAGACCCCGGTGTGTTACCAATTACGTATGCCGTTGTATCTCCTGCCATTCAAGAGAGACGAAGGCATCCTTTTGTGTCTTGGCACCTTCGTGGCTGACCTTTGTTTCGATTATTCTGCCCACTCTTTCCTGGGCCTTTCAACATCAGGTTCATTTTACGGTTTTCCCTTTTTGACCTTTCTCCGTATGAAGTGTTGACAAGCCCCGCTACCCCTTTAGGTTATAGATGCAACAAACCTGATCACTGAGGAATACCTACTATGGAGCTTGAAATATTTACCACTGGTGGCACTATCGACAAGGTCTACTTCGACGCCAAAAGCACTTTTGAGGTAGGTGAGCCACAGATTCTAGAGGTTTTGCGGGAAGCGAACTTGAGCCTCGATTATCAAGTGACACCATTGTTACGCAAAGACAGCCTTGACCTGACTGATGAAGACCGCGCTCTTTTACGCCAGGCGATACTGAACTCATCAGCCTCAAGAATCGTCATTACTCACGGCACTGATACCATGACTGAAACGGCCAGAGCCCTCGCTGACATCCCTGGGAAAACCATCGTTTTGACCGGAGCAATGCAACCAGCCCGCTTCCGTTTTACCGACGCGGTTTTTAATATTGCAAGCGCAATGATGGCGGCACAGACTCTCCCTGAAGGCGTCTATATCGCCATGAATGGCAAAGCTTTTGATCCGGCCAAGACGCGCAAGAATGTAGAATTGAATCGATTTGAAGAGATATAGGAAAAGGAAGATGAGTTTTATGCAGAGAATTTTTATGACGATGCTGTTGTTTGGTTGCTGTGTGTCATCCGCGCAAGCGATTGACCTAAGGCTGATGACCGGCCCGAAGCAAGGCGCCTATTACCAGATTGGTCAGGAAACCTCAAAGGTCACCGACCGCACTGGCGTGCATCTCCAGGTACTCCCCTCGCAAGGTTCTTGGGAGAACATCGTCGCACTGTTCAACAGTGATACCGAGTTCGCCATCTTTCAGATCGATGCGTTTATGAAAGCTGCGAAAAACTTATATCGCAACACATCGACCAATATTAATGACGATATCCACGTAGTGATGCCACTTTACCGGGAAGAAGTCCATGTCATCAAGGCACGCGACACGAACCTCGACTTTGCCAGTCAAAAGAGTTTTGTGGTCGGATGCGGTGCAGAAAACAGCGGATCATGCATTAGCGCCGCAGTAATAGAAGAGCTCTACGGCAAACAGTTCAATTATGTCCAGGAGAGTTATGAAAATGCTCTCGTCAACCTCAAGGCCGGATCGATTGACTTGGTGATTATCACTGCAGGTAAGCCCTATCCGTTGCTGGTTGGACAGAGAGGTCTCGAGCTGGTGTCACTCCCCCAGGTCAGTAAGGCCACCGATTTTTACAGCTGGACGAGTCTGGGGGCAAAAGACTACTCATGGATAAAAGGGGAGGTTGATACCTATGCTGTCCGCTCGGTTCTGGCGACCATGATCCACGAGGAAGACGGCCTGGCCAACGACATGGTGGGATCGGTCCATCTCTCCCTGCAAGTCAATGCCTCCGAGCTCAAGAGGAACGGACATCCCAAATGGAACGACGTGCAGTTCGCTGGATATATCAGAGGCCTCAGCCATACCGGAGCGGCGTTGTCACTAAGCGCCTGCAACACGATCAATGGTTTCGGCTATAACTGCACCGATCTGATCTCTAACAAGTGAGGTGACTACGAGCAGACAGAGGGGGAGTTTCTGCGTAGATAGTGTTCATCCGGAAACTCCGGATGGGTGCCGTGGAAGTTTCTGATTTGGAAACCAGCAATTTTTCGCAAGGTCAAGGAAATCAAGCATTTGAGCGGATGCGTAGCACTTTACGCCGCACAATCAAATGTGCAGATTGACGCCAAGATTGCGGAAAAGGGCGGTTTCCAGGCAGCAACTAGCTAACCGGGCCGACAGGAAAAGAGCTTTACCGGTTTCAGATCAAAGGATTTGACTGAGAAACAGTTTGGTCCGCTCATGTTGCGGGTTATCGAAGAACTCATGCGGGCTGTTCTGCTCGACAATCTGACCTTCGTCCATAAACATCACCCGGTCGGCGACACTCTTGGCAAAGCCCATCTCGTGAGTAACCACCAGCATCGTCATCCCCTCTTCAGCCCGCTCGATCATGACATCGAGGACTTCCTTGATCATCTCCGGGTCAAGCGCCGAGGTCGGCTCGTCGAATAGCATCACTTCAGGCTTCATGCACAAGCTGCGGGCGATTGCGACCCGTTGCTGCTGGCCACCGGAGAGCTGTCCGGGGAACTTTTTGGCCTGCTCGGCGATATGCACCTTCTCCAGATACATCATCGCCATCTCTTCCGCCTCTTTCTTCGGCGTCTTACGCACCCAGATCGGTCCCAGGGTCAGATTCTCAATAATAGTCAGATGAGGGAAAAGATTGAAGTGCTGAAAGACCATACCGACTTCGGTGCGCACCTTTTCAATGTTCTTGATGTCGTTGGTCAGTTCGGTGCCGTTGACGATGATCTGTCCGCGCTGGTGTTCCTCGAGCCGGTTGATGCAGCGGATCAGAGTCGACTTACCTGACCCGGAGGGACCGCAGATGACAATCCGTTCACCCAATTCCACCTTCAGATTAATGTCACTGAGCACGTGAAAATCAGCGTACCACTTGTGCATGCTGTTAACTTCGATGATCAGCTTAGGTGCTGCCTTGGCTTCAGTCAGGTTTTGGGTCTCGTTCATAACACTCTCACCTTTTACTCGTTACCGGGGGGTCAACGACCCGTTTCATCGACCGGTGTGCAACTCTTTCTCCAGTCTACGACTATAGCTCGACATCGCATAGCAGCAGACAAAATAGAGCACCGCCAAAAAGATATACGCCTCGGTTGAATAACCGGTCCATTTGGGATTCGACAGAGTGACCTTGGTCGTCTTCAAAACATCGTAGAGGGAGATGATTACCACCAGCGAGGTGTCTTTGAAGGCGGACAAGAGGATGCCCAGGGATGGCGGGATCACAATTTTCAGTGCCTGCGGCAAGATAATCAACCGCATCGTCTGGTTGTAGTTCAGCCCCAGTGAGTCGGCGGCTTCAAACTGACCGCGTGGCATCGCCTGCAGACCGCCCCGTACCACTTCGGCTATATAAGCAGCAGTAAAGAGAATGATGGCGAGCTGGGCACGCAGCACCGTGTTGATCGTCACCCCCTCAGGGAGAAACAACGGGAACATGACCGAGGACATAAAGAGCAGGCTGATCAGCGGCACCCCACGAATCATCTCGATGTAAATCACACAGAGCGTCTTAATTGCTGGCATCTTCGAACGCCGCCCAAGTGCCAGAAAGACGCCGAACGGATAAGCGGCAACCATGCCAAACAGGGAGAGCATGAAGGTCAGCGGCAGGCCACTCCATTGCGAGGTCTCAACCACGGGCATGCCAAACACGCCGCCGTACATCAGTGTACCCATCACAACCAGGTTGATCAGCCAATAGACGCCAAGAGATTTTTTCCAGCGTTTCCGGTCGGCAGAGAAGACCACCAGACCGACAAGCAACACCATGGCAAGCCCTGGCCGCCACTGCTGACCGTCGGGGAAAAACCCAAAGAGGATAAAACTGATATTCTTCGGAATAATGGACCAGCAGGCACCGTCGATATCACGACAAACCTCGGCCGGAGTGTTCCAGACACTGTCGATAAATGTCCAGCTGAAGAACGGTGGCACGACTTGCCAGAGTGCCAGCAGCACCAGAATGGTCAGCAGTGAGTTGTACCAGTTGTTGAAGAGGTTGCTGTGCAGCCAGCCAAGCACACCAACTTCGGTGACCGGTGGCTTGAGAAATTCGCGTGGTGGAGTTATGGTCGCATCACTCATCAGGTTACCTCTCCACCATCGCCGTTTTTTTGTTGTAGACGTTCATAAAGAGCGATGTCGACAAACTAAAGAAGAGGTAGACGATCATGATCAGGGCCACGCCTTCGATCGCCTGGCCGGTCTGGTTTATCGTGGTATTGGTCACCGCCACGAAATCGGCGTAACCGATGGCGATTGCCAGCGAACTGTTTTTGGTCAGATTGAGCATCTGGCTGGTCAGGGGCGGGATGATCACGCGCAGCGCCTGGGGCAAAATCACCAGATGCAAAACCTGACCTGGGCGTAAACCGACAGCCATGGCTGCTTCAACCTGTCCACGGCCCACGGATTGAATGCCAGCACGGACAATCTCGGCAACGAACGCCGCTGTATAAAAGACCAGGCCGAGCAACAGAGCGCTGAACTCCGGGCTGACTGTTACCCCACCTACAAAATTGAAACCACGCAGTTCCGGTATGTCCATGGCGGTTGGAGCGCCCGCGAAAACCCAGACCAGCAGCGGAAGCATTATGCAGAACCCCAGGGTCACCCAGGCAGCCGGAAAAATCTGACCGGTTCGGGCTTGACGACTTGCTCCCCAGCGATGCAGACCCCAGCCAATCGCCAGCGCGGCAACGAAAGCCCACAGCATCATGCCGTGTGCCGCGTGCGCTTCAGGAACGCCAAAGATCAGGCCGCGGTTGCACAGGAACACTCCGCCAACAGGATTGAGCGCCTGACGCGGCGAGGGGAAAGATTCGTAGAAGATGGCGTACCAGAAGAAAAGTTGCAGCAATACCGGGATATTCTGCATGACTTCTATATAGCCAGCGGCCAGTTTCGCCACCAACCAGTTGCTGGAGAGCCGGGCAATACCAACAAAGGTACCGAGGAATAAGGTTAGAACAACCCCTACAAACGAAACCTTTATAGTATTAAGCGCACCAGCCAGTAGAGCTTTGGCATAACTGTCGGCCGCCGAATATTCGATAACCGATTCGCCAATCTCGAAACTGGCTTCCTTGTCAAGGAAACCGAAACCGGTTGCAATCGACTGTCGCTCAAGATTGGCCTGAGTGTTGGCATACAAGTAGTAACTGACTAACGCGACCAACAACAGGGCGACGACCTGAAAAATAATGGCTCGCTTCGCCGGGTCACGAAAGAATGGCGCGGCACTCGGGCGGAGTTCAGTGTCAGCTGCGATGGAAGGCTTTTTCTCCAAGATGATCCTGTGCTTTTTACTGAGCGGGTATTGGGAGTCAGTCGAGTCTAAGAAGAAACGATTTTATGCAGCATAAAACGGCCGGGGAGGCGCTTATAAGCGCCTCCCCGGCCAAACCACAAAGGATTACTTGAATGGAGGCGAGTACATCAGGCCGCCATTGGTCCACAGGGCGTTCAGGCCGCGCTCGATGCCGAGGGTGGTGTTAACGCCAACGTTACGCTCGAACACTTCACCGTAGTTGCCGACCTGCTTGATGATGTTGTAGGCCCACTTCTCGTCAAGACCAAGGGCTGCGCCGTTACCCGCGACGACGCCGAGGAAACGTTGCACCATCGGATCTGTGCTCTTGAGCTTCTCGTCTACATTCTTTGATGTGATCCCCATCTCCTCGGCATTGATCATTGCCAGAACGGCGAAATCAACGATGTCGCGGAACTGATCGTCACCATGACGCACAGCAGGAGCCAGAGGCTCTTTCGAGATAATTTCTGGAAGGATGGAATAGTCTTTGGGATTCGGAGCAACAGCGCGGGTTCCGGCCAACTGGGACGCGTCAGAGGTCAGAACGTCACAACGACCTGCGAAAAATGTTTTGGCCAGTTCGGTCGTCGATTCGATAACCACCGGTTTCCAATCGAGATTATTGGAACGGAAGAAGTCGGCAGCATTCTGTTCTGTAGTTGTCCCCGGCAGAACGCAGACCGTCGCACCGCCAAGCTCTTTGGCGCTCTTTATGCCAAGTTTGTTAGGTACCAGAAATCCTTGACCATCATAGTAGTTGACCGTCACAAAGTTCAGGCCAAGTTGAGTGTCGCGGCTCAGAGTTCTGGTTGCATTACGGGTCAGTACGTCAATCTCGCCTGATTGCAGGGCGGTGAAGCGCTGCTGAGCGGTCAGAGGGGTAAACTTGACTTTGCTGGCATCGCCGAAGATTGCTACGGCTATGGCACGGGCGGTGTCAACATCCAGCCCTTTCCAGACACCCTTTTCATCCGGCATGCCGAAGCCGAAAACACCACCATTCACTCCTGCCTGGATAAAGCCTTTTTTCTGTACTGCATCAAGGTCTTTCCCCGCGAAAGCGATCCCTGCGGCCAGCAATGAAAGAATCATCACCAATACTGTCAGTCTGCTCAGCTTCATCTGCATATCTCCTTGATTTTTCAGGTTAATAAACTGTGCCCGAAAAGGCACTCAAACACAACGAAAACGGTGTATTAAATATACTTTGAGCATTTCAAACTGTCAATTCATAGGACAAATAATTCTCGAAGCCAACGCTATCAGCATTCCTTCCCCGCAACAGGATATGCAGCAAATCAGCACCTGAGACTACTGACAAATAACAGACAGACAAGGGCGGATTTTCCACTTGAAAGTCCATATTTGCCTTTACTCACCATCCTGATTGTCAAAAACAAGCAATTCTGCCAAACTTAACGGACACTATTGCGCAACCAAGGATGCCTTCCATGTGCTTGATTCTGATTGCTCACCAACTGACAGAACAGATGCCGTTACTGGTGCTTGCCAACCGCGACGAGTTTTATAATCGACCGACGGCAGCGGCCGAGTCCTGGAAGGAATGCCCTGAAATGTTTGCCGGACGCGATCTGGTCTCGGGAGGGACATGGTTCGGTGCCTGTAATGATCGCTGGGCAACGGTTACCAACATTCGCGAAGGTGTCAGGAACAAAGAACATCACAGCACTAAATCGCGCGGTTGGTTGGTCCGCAACTACCTGCAAGGGGCTTTGTCACCTGACAACTTTTTCGCAAGCATCGAAGCAACAAATGATGATTTCGCTGGCTTCAACCTATTGCTCGGTGATAGCAATGAGCTCTGGTATTCTTCGAATCGTGAAGCTTCGGCCAGACCTTTAGAGCCCGGAATTTACGGGCTGAGTAATCATTTGCTCGATACTCCTTGGCCAAAAATTGTGCGTGCCAAAGAGAGTTTCAGCAAACTGCTCAGCAAGTCCGACTTCAATGATGAAGAAGCCTTTGCCCTCCTTGCCGACACCACCAGGGCCTCAGATTCGGAATTGCCGGAAACCGGCGTCCCCCTCGAATGGGAACGCGCGCTCTCGGCGATCTTTATCACTATGCCGAAATACGGCACGCGTTGCTCGACGCTTTTGATGGCCAAAGCCGACAGCCGCCGCTTGTTTATCGAACGCCGGTTCACAAACGGACCAGACCTATGGGAAACAAGCGAGTTCTCTTGGACCTCTTAAACAAGTTCGCTTGACAGATAAAATCTGTCGAATGAAAATGGCGTGTTACCATACATAGAGAGAAGGCAAGGACGTCATATTTGAAACTACAAGATTTAGGTGAATTCAAACTGATTGATCGCATCCGGCAACAGGTTGTTAATGGTGCCGGCGTTCATCTTGGTATCGGCGATGATGCCGCGGTCCTCAGCGTGCCTGACGGCCATCACTTATTGACCTCAACCGACCTGCTCATCGAAGACGTTCACTTCCGCCACGACTGGACCGATTGCGAAGCACTCGGTCACAAAGCAGTGGCCGTCAACCTGAGCGACATTGCAGCCATGGGTGGCACCCCTCGCTATCTTTATCTTGGCCTGGCCTGCCCTGGCGAGACGGACCTGAATGACATCAATGCCTTTCTCAAAGGTGCACTCGCCGAAGCTGCCCACTATAATGTGACCCTGGTTGGTGGCGACACCTGCCGCAGCCCCGGGCCGTGGATGATCTCGGTCACCATCGAGGGTAGCGCTTTGGCACATCAGGCTGTATGCCGTGACGGAGCACAACCCGGCGACCTGATCATGGTCTCCGGAACTTTGGGTGACAGCGCTCTGGCCTTACACTTGCTAAACAACGGCAAAGAACCAGAGGCAGCTCTGCTAGCCCGCCACCATCAGCCTACAGCTCAGGTTGAACTCGGCCGTCTGCTTGGCAAACAACGCCTCGCCAAGGCGATGATCGATATTTCCGACGGCCTGGCCAGCGATTTGGAGCATATCCTGCGAGCATCTCAGGTAGATGGCTTCATCGAAGAGAACAGGCTGCCCCTGTCGGAGCTCTTTCAGCGGCACACCGACACGGAACCAGCCTTGCGGGAACTGGCCCTCCACGGTGGCGAAGATTACGAGCTTCTCTTTACTGTGGCCCCTGAAAAGGCAGCAGATGTCGTAGCACTTGGCGCTGAGTTGAACCTTTCGCTTACCTCTATTGGAGTCATTCAAGGGGGTTCCGGGGCGCTTTATCTCAAGGACAGGACAGGAACAGTGCGCCCCATCCTTGTCAGGGGATATGACCATTTTTGTCGATCCTGAAGAAAATCCTGAGGTAGCATGACAGAGCCAACCGCCAAAGCATGGACTGGTGACAATCTTTCTGACGCTGAATTCACGGCTATCGCTGAAATCCTGCGCGATCGGCGTCAGTTTGATCTCGGTCAATACAAAGATCGCTGTATTCGTAGACGGATTGCCAAGCGTCTACGGCTCTGCAAAGTCACCGATTTTGCATCCTACTTGCAACGGCTTGAGATAGATCGGGATGAGCTGGACACTTTGCTGGCAAGCATCTCCATCCATGTTTCCCAGTTTTTCCGTAACCCGGACACCTTCCGAATTCTCGAACAGAAGATCCTGCCGGATCTTTGCCGCCAAGCCCGGGCAGCCGGACGTACGGAACTGATTCTCTGGAGCGCTGGCTGCGCTACCGGCGAGGAGCCCTACTCCCTGGCCCTGTTGGTTGATGACCTGTCCGTAACCGATCTGAACATTCGCGTCCTGGCAACAGACATTAGCGAACCAGTCCTGGAGATAGCCCGTTCCGGGCATTTCGATGCCTCCCGTATGAAGGAAGTGCCGCCGGAGGTCCTCGAAAAATATTTTCGCCTTGAGAATAGTCATTATCAACTGATTGAACGCGTGCGTGACAAAGTAGAATTCATGCGTCACAATATCATGACTGCCAGCGACTATCCTGCGGTGGATCTGGTTCTCTGTCGTAATGTTTTAATCTATTTTACCCGAGCGGAGCAGGAACGTATCCTGTCCCGCTTTGCGATGGCGCTACCAGAGCGCGGAGTTCTGGTCCTGGGTCGGTCTGAGACTATGGCCGACAACATACGCGGCTATTACCATCCGGAGTTTCCTGTGGAACGGGTTTACCGTCGCACGGCCGAGCCTGTCACTGCATCTGTCATTTAGGGGTTCGGGATACTGGCCTCCATTGATTGCTACCCTGTTTAAGGAGTGGAAGCATGCGCATCGAAATCAGCTACAAGTTTATTATCGGTTTTCTCATTGTGGTGGTCTCAGGAGTCGTCGTCAACCTGGTGGTTCCCCACCTGCAAATTCCACCAGAATTCCAGCAGTTCTTCAGCGTCACCTGTGCTCTGGTGGTTGGATTAATCTTTGGTTCGATTTTTTCCCGGGCGTTTACTGCAAATATCCGCCGCCTGACCTCGGCTGGCGATCAGATCAGTCAAGGGGATCTCTCCGAAGACATCCAGCTGAAAGAAAGCCGTTTTCCGGATGAGACGAGTGATCTGGCAAATGCCATGAATCATATCCAGAAGAGCCTGCGTAATCTGGTCGGCGACATCCGTGGTATCTCCTTCAAGGTTGCTGGCTCAGCGCAAAATCTCTCCGGAACTTCGCAAGAAGTCTCCGCTTCGGCCCAGGAGGTCGCCCGCACCGTTGACCAGATCAGTAAAGGTGCTGAAACTCAGGCAGAGATGGTGGAAGAATCGAATCGGCTCTTTAAAGAAGTGGCCATATCGATCAACCTGGTCGCCAAGGCAGCAAAGAATGTTGCTGAATCGGCGCACCAGACTGTAGAAACCGCCAAAAGTGGTAGCGAAATGGCTAGCGTCAGTCTTGGCAGCATTCGCCAGGTACTGGCCGAGGCGGAGAGCAGTAGTCAGCAGATGTATAATTTTATTGGCCAGCTACAAAGAATCAGCAAGTTTGTCGAGGTGATCAACGGGGTTGCCCAGAAAACGAATCTACTTGCCCTCAACGCCACGATCGAGGCGGCCCGTGCTGGTGAATACGGTCGCGGCTTTGCCGTGGTCGCCGAGGAGATTCGCAAGCTGGCAGACTCATCCACGATTTCTGCCAACGAGATAACCGACCTGGTGGAAGGAATTCGTGCCGAAGGTCAGCAGGTGCAGTCCTCGATGGGCCAGGTGATCGAGGAGATGGAGAGCAGCCGCGAGGCAGTCGATCGAACCAATCAGGCGTTCTCGGCGATCACACAAAAGGCCGTAGGAACCCAAACCAAGGCCAACAGCATCGCCGAGCTGTCCGTGCAGCAAATTTCCAGTGCCGAACAGATTACCCGGGCGATCGATGAGATTGACAAGGTGGTCTCTGATAACGCTGCTGCAACGGAACAGGTTTCGGCGGCCACCCAAGAGCAATCGGCCGCCATGGAGGAATTGGCTCAGTCAGCCCTGCACCTTTCCAATCTGTCTGAAACGATGCTTCAGATCGTCAAACAATTCAAGCTGGCCGAGGAAGACCAGGACTGAGTCATGGCGCTGACCCTGATTTTCACACTCGAAGAAGAGGTTTACGGCCTGGAAATCGATGCCATCCAGGAGATCATTGAGGAGCCTGCTCTGCACTATGTACCGCGTGCCGAGGGCGTTCTCACTGGGGCCATAAACTTCCACGGTCAAGTCCTCGCCGTAATCGATCTACCGACGCTGCTCGGTTTCCCGGGAAGAGAGCGCGATCATAGGCAGGTGGTTCTAACTCCGGAGTTCAAATCCCTGGTTCTGACGGTCAGCAATATTCAAAGAATTGTCAAACTCGATCTTACTACATTGCAGCCGCCACCGGAAAACACGCAGGGCCGTGCTATTCGTGGCGTGGCCGAGCTCGACGAAATGATGGTCAAGCTGCTTGATACCGATGAAATAATTAATCAACTGGAAAACCAATATGGTGAATAGGAGAAAATTATGGCCTTACGGGTGATGGTGGTCGATGATGCGCTTTTCATGCGCAACATGCTTAAGGACATCTTCGTCCGGGCTGGCTATGAAGTCGTTGTCGAAGCGGAGAATGGTGAGGTAGCTCTAGGGCTCTACCAGGAGTTCAAGCCCGACCTTGTGACTATGGATATCGTTATGCCCAAAAAGAGCGGTATTGAGGCGTTGCAGGAAATTATAGCCAGCGACCCAGACGCCTGCGTGGTGATGGTCAGTGCTCTTGGCCAGGATTCGCTGGTTCTGGAAGCGGTGGAATCAGGGGCAAAAGATTTTATCGTCAAGCCGTTCAAGGCAGACAATGTGCTTGGAATTGTCAGACGGATTACAGGACAAGCCTGAGTAGTCATATGGACATGTCCCAATATCGGGAGCTTTTCTTAAGCGAAACCCGGGAACATATCAACAACCTCAACCAACTGGTCGTCACCCTGGAGCAGGAGCCAGACAACCGGGAGATAATTGACGCCCTGTTCCGTGAGGCGCACTCGATCAAGGGCATGGCAGCGACCATGGGTTTTGATCGAATGGCACAACTGTCTCATCATCTTGAAGACATGCTTGACGGCTTTCGTACCACAGGCGAAGTTCCTTCCCCGTCAGTCGATTACCTCCTCGCCGGCATCGACCTCCTCGACGGCCTCCTTGACGACCTGCAATCCAATCAACCGGAAAGAGCCATTGATTCCTTCATGATTTGCGCATCCAAGGAGGAGTTGACCCCGATTGCGGGAATCCTGCAGGACACTCCGGAAGAAGTCCAGACTATTGTAGCTATTGAGGAAGCGCCGGAAGAGTTCCAGACTACTGTAGCTATTGAGGAGGCACCGGAAGAGTTCCAGGCTACGGTAGCTATCGAGGAAGAGGTCACACCGTTAACAAAAGCGGCCCCCGAATCGGATGCCTTCCAGGTCCTGGTCGAACTGGCCGAAAACACCCCGGCCGCCGCTGCTCGCGGCATATTGATCCTGCGTGAGCTGGAAAAATCCGGTGAATTGATGTCGAGCAACCCGGACATGACGGCATTGCGTAGCGGCACACCGTGCCATCAAATTCAGGCCTGGCTGCGCACCTCACTCACAAAAATACATATAGAAGAAGCCCTGCTGCGCATCAGCGGTGTTGCCAAAGTGCGTTTTATAGACGACCGCCGCAAAGACGAAAACAGTATTCGAGACGAGGGAGATCGCACCGTTCGTGTCCGTACTGGTCTGCTCGATCAGTTTGTCAATCTGACCGGAGAACTGATCACGAACCGTTATATGCTTAACACAGCAACCAGCGCTCGCGATTGGGACAAGCTGACGCAGACACTCAGCCAAACCAGTCGCTTAATCGATGACCTGCATCACCATGTTCTTCAGGCCCGCCTGATGCCGCTGGAAAACATTACCGGCCGTCTGCCGCGCATCATCCGCGACCTGAGTCGTAAAAGTGACAAAAAAGTCGCCCTGCGCCTGATTGGTGCCGGCGTCGGCATTGATCGTGCGATACTGGAGGAGTTGACTGACCCACTGGTGCATCTGGTACGCAACGCCGTGGACCACGGTATCGAAAAAGAGGGGACCGTTACAGTTTCTGCCCGCCGCGAGAAAGATCTCGTTCTGATTGAAGTTGCCGATGATGGCAAAGGGATGAATCCGGAGCATCTGCGCCAAAAAGCCGTAGATCGTGGCCTGATGACAGCTCCTCAAGCAGTCAGTTTATGCGATCGTGATGCCCTGATGCTGGTCTGCCAACCGGGCTTTTCCACGGCAGAAACGGTCACAGAAACGTCCGGTCGCGGCGTCGGCATGGATGTAGTCAAGGAAGCGGTCAGCAGCCTTGGCGGGACTCTGGAAATCATTTCCGCACCCGGCCAGGGTGCCCGCTTCCAGATGCGCCTGCCACTCTCCATAGCCATTATCAAAATCTTGCTGGTCAGTTGTGCCGGGCACCCTCTGGCTATCCCCATTACCCGTGTCCAACGCACTCTGGATTTATCGACCAGTGAGATTCATTACTCTGGACAAAAAAGAGTATTCCACCTCGGTGAAGAAGTTGTCAGCCTTTACTCGCTGACAGAAACCCTTGGCTTGCCAGAAGTCGCGGCGGGGGAAACCACCTGGGTGGTTCTGACCGAAGTCCATGGACGACGAGTCGGCCTGCAGGTGGACCACTTCCTTGGTCAACGCGAGGCTTTTGTCAAAAGGCTTGGTTTCCCTCTGAACCTCTTGCCGGGCCTGAGTGGTGCAACCGTAGAAGGCAATGGTCATGTCGTTTTCATCATCGATCCCCAGCCTTTGCTGGAGGACCGCCAACTTTTCTCAAACGATTGACCGGGAGAATTGAATGTCCTTTCGTGAACTGAACAACGTCCAGTTGGACGCTTTGAAAGAGATCAGCAATATCGGTATGGGCCACGCCGCGACAGCCCTTTCTCAGATGATCGGTCAGACTGTTTACCTGCGGGTTCCGCATGTCACGATCACCGAGATCAGTCAGGTCCCGGACCATCTCGGTGGCGCAGAAAAGCTGATGGTCGGCATCACTCTACAGATTCTCGGCGATGCCCGCGGCAGCATCATGCTGCTCTTCCCTCAGGAGAGTGCTCATCGTCTGCTCTGCAGCCTGCTTGGCCAGCAGGGAAAAAGCCTGATCATGAACGAGATGACTGTTTCTACTCTGAAAGAAGTCGGCAACATCCTCGCCTCTGCATATCTCAGTGCTCTCGGCAACCTGCTCAAGATGACCCTGATCCCCTCGGTGCCTCTCCTCGCCTATGACATGGCTGGAGCCGTCGTCGATTATGTTTTGATTGAATTGAGCCAATCCAGTGATCTTGCCCTGATGGTGGAAACCGACTTTACCGATGGGCCGGGTCAGGATATTGCCATCAAAGGACACTTCTTTCTGTTACCCGATCCAGCGACTCTCGACATTTTCCTGCGCGCCGTCGGAGGGCCTCATGGCTGATCGGGTCAGTATTGCCCAAGCCCGTATTGACTGCGCTCCTGCGGTTCTGAAAGCTTATGGCCTCGGCTCTTGTATTGCCGTTAGCCTCTACGACCCGGAGTCCAGGATCGGCGGCATGGGTCATATGCTCTTGCCCTATCGTCCGGGAAAAAACCCACTCGGTGCGGAAAGTAAATATGTCGATGCCGGCATTTGCCAGATGGTTGATGAATTGGTGCGAGCGGGGGCAAACCGGGAGAGCCTGGTGGCCAAAATGACCGGCGGCGCCAACATGTTCGAGACGACCTATCAAACCTTGATCAACAGTATCGGTGCCCGCAACGCCAAGAGTGCACGAGAGACCCTTGCTACGTTGGGCATTCCTCTGCTCGGCGAAGAGATTGGCGGCAACCGCGGACGTACGGTAGAGTTTGATCTTGCCTCGGGTAATATGATGGTTTACTCTGCCCATGATACTGGACAACTATCCTTTTAACTTCCATTCATAATCGGCCTATTTGCTGATTAATTGAGGAGTTCGCAATGATAAATTGGCGCTTTTTCTCTTCCTTCTGCCTTGCGGTTTTGCTGGCGACAATGGCTGTTCCGGTATGGGCTGTGTCTCTCAGCGACGTCATTCACACCCTGGAGAGTCCGTTTAAGACTGAAACCGACAATGAATTAAAAATCTACGATTACTCCGCAGATTTTTTCCAGGAATCAAAGATTACCTCGCTCGACCGCATACAACGCGCCAACGGCCGCGTCGAAGTTGCTTTTGATTATCGACGCGAGCAAACGGTTCCAACGGCAAAGTTCCGCTGGCAGTACGACCAACCGACCACTCAGGAGATTGTTTCCGACGGCGAAACCCTGTGGGTCTACCTGCCGGAAAACAACCAGGTCATCCAATCGGACATTGAGATGGTTAATCAGGCTCGCCAGAATGATCCGATGACCTTTCTCACTGGACTCGGCAACCTCTCCCGGGATTTTCAGATCAGCTGGGCTGCTCCAAACACCGACATCGATGGCAATTACATTCTGGAGATGACCCCGCGACGGGTCTCTGCATTGATCAATCGTCTGGTCATTGTCGTCGACCGCTATGCTGTCGAGGCTTACCAGAACCGTGGCCAGGAAGAGCAGGCCATCGACCCTCGTCAGCCCTCCAAGCTACAGATACCGGAGCCGCCTAAATTTGGCAACTTTGGCCTTCCCGGATCTGGAGGCGGATCGAACGGCGTCTGGTTCCCGATCCTGTCAACTGCGGTCCACGACCCCAACGGCAACAGCACCATCATCGAATTCAGTAACTTGCGGGTTAACCTCGGCATCCCGGAGAGAAGCTTTAACTTTATGATGCCAGCGGGTGTCCAGGTGATCAGACCGACCGGCAAGGAAATGGGTTTCTAACCCCTTCCATCCGAGCCACACACTCCTCAAAACAATGCCCACCTGGTTCGATCACCAGGTGGGCATTGTTTTTTTTGTCCAAACGGTCAGAAGAGACAACCTCAGATCAAGCCGCCTGCTTTTTCAGCAGATAACGCCCAACCCACTTCTTGGAGAACTGGAAAGCGGTCTGAGAGAGACCTTTTCTTCCATTGCCTCGCTCTGCTGTAGTTCGCCTTTGACGTACTTGCCGCCGAGATAATCGCTTTCGTGCTCAGGCAACAGATGACAACGATTTGAAGTCACTTAAATCAAGACATTCTCCGGTGCAGAGTAAACCGAACCTAACTCTGCCAGGAGTGACGAACGACCCTTGTGCTAATCTGCGGTAGAAGCTATCCTAGGGGTCTACTAGCCGCCCTGACGACCAATGAAGCGGCGATAATTCGTCCGTCTCTCGTAAGGAGAATCGACGTGGATATTTTCGCTAAACTGGCAGCAACGGCGCGAAGAGAGAATAAAGATGGCGAGCTGCCAGATTTCATTCTGCCCCTGCTGATAAAGGTTGCCGAAAACCCGGCGGACTTTATCGGACGCGAAGCGTTGGTTGCCGAACTCGTCATGCGCGTAGAGCAGTATGAAACCTGGTCCGAGCTGTGTTGCGAAAAGCAAGGTTTCGGCCTTGAGGACATTCACCGCACTTTGGATCATCTCAAAGTCAGATACTGAGCGGACTCCGTTCGCACCCTAATTACTCGTTATCTCCCATGCAAACCATCCGCAACGAAATCATCAAACACCTGCCATGCTCCGGCGAGACTCGTCGTCTCTTTCACGGTCGAGGGCAATGCTTCGCTGGTTACGACGACTTAGTGATCGATTATTTCCCGCCGGTCGTTATGGTCATCCTTTACCGGCAACGCCCGCAAAGCTGGTTGGACGATCTGACGCAACTGCTTGACACGATACTACCGAGCAAGCCCCGCGCCATCCTCTTGCAGGAGCGCTTTTTGACCAACGCTCCAAGCCGACGACTACAGGGAACATTGCCTGAAGAGCTGAATGCGCTGGAAGCCGGGTTAACCTTTCGCCTCCGCCTCGGCGAGGCACAGAACACTGGTTTTTTCCCGGACATGGCGATTGGACGCAAACTGGTTCGTGAGCGGGCAGAAGGCAAACGCGTTCTCAACCTGTTTGCTTATAGTTGCAGCTTTTCAGTCGCCGCCCTGGCCGGGGGTGCGGCCCAGGTCGTTAATCTCGACATGAATCGTGGCGCACTGGAACTCGGCAAGCTCAATCATCGCATCAACAACATCGACCTGCGTCAGGCCAGTTTTCTACCATTGGAATTTTTTCGTAGCCTCAGCAAGCTGCGCAAGATCGGCCCTTTTGATCTGGTGATCTGCGATCCGCCAGCATCGCAAGGCAAAAGTTTTACTGCTGAACGTCACTGGCCGAAGCTAGTTCGCAGCCTCGCTGGCCTGATCAATCCGGGTGGAGAAATTCTGGCTTGTCTTAATGCTCCCGATCTCGGTCCCGATTATCTCGACGGATTGTTTGCTACCCATCTCCCGGCGGCAAAAAGAATAGGTCTGTTTACGCCAGAGGAAGATTTCCCAGAAGCAAATTTGGCGGGGGGTGTGATTCTGCACCTTTATAGCCTGCCTGAAGATTGAGCAAGAGAAGCAGCCTTTTTTTCACCTGATTGTGTTACTTTAATGCCCTTGAATGGTTCCTGAATCAGTCTTGAATATTGTTATTGAAGGACGGTATCGCTAACAGCCTGTCGGACAATCAGGGCTGAAGCGAAAATTTGGATGTTTGAGACCAGATTTTAGCTCGTTTGAGAGTAATAGCCGTAGCTATTGGTCGAAAATGGGCTGAGATATGAGCCAAACAGGCGAATTTGCAGCCAGTTCATTGATAGTCCAACAGGTTGTTAATTATGCTGACAGGAAACTCCCGATTTAAAAATCTTTCCATAAGTACCGGTGTTCTGCTCTTTACATTGCTGCTTGCTGGTTGCAGCACGCCACAGATAATGGGGACTCCCGTTCGACAAACAGAGGTTGATGCAGACCCCATTTCTGCAAAACTTAAAGAGACACCACCAACCCTGCAGAAGATGGGCTACTCAATTCAGGTCGGTGCATTTGCCAACCTTGACAACGCTGTACGCCTGGAACAACTCCTTGAGACACGCGGTATTGATGCCTACTACTTCCGTCACGAATCGGGCCTTTACAAAGTTCGCTTCGGCAATCACACCACTTATAAGCCCGCACGCAGCGAAGCGGAACTCCTGCAATCACAAGGGCTGATCGACACGTTCTTTATCGTTTTTCCTGAGGATTACTCTGCCGCGCGCATTAAAAAGAGTGGCAAAGGAGATCTACGCAACGAGCTGGTCAAAACCGCCAAAAGATTCATCGGCATCCCGTATCGCTGGGGCGGAACCACCGCCGAGAGCGGCTTCGACTGCAGCGGACTGACTATGGTCAGCTACCGCCTCAACGGCCTGAACCTGCCCCGGGTCTCGCGCAACCAGTTTGAAGTCGGGAAATGGGTTTCCAAAGCAAACCTGCGTCCGGGCGACCTGGTCTTTTTTGCCACCAAGGGCGGCACGCGAGTCACCCATGTCGGCATGTACGTTGGCGAAGGCAATTTCATACATTCCCCCCGTACCGGGCAAGATGTGCGCATCGAAAAACTATCGAACACTTTTTTCACCAAAACCTACATGGGTGGCAGAACGTATTTGTAGTGACCAACGGGTTGGAGAAACCTTTAAAGCCTTGAACCACAGAGGCACAGAGAACACAGAGTGAAACCCCCTATTTTTTGTTTAGTCTTTCTCTGAGTCCTCTGAGGCTCTGTGGTGAGTAGCTTTTAAGATTGATTGCATTTTACTTTTCGCCTATCCCGGGAAAGTTTTCATGACTCAGAAAATTTCCAGAACCGCGACCCTTGTAGTCGTCTGCACCGCCCACTTCCTCATGCCTTTCATGATGTCGGCGGTCGGTGTTGCCTTACCTGCCATCGGTCACGATTTTAGCGCCAGCGCCATGCAGTTGGGGCTGGTCGAAACCACCTATGTGCTCTCGGCATCGATCTTCCTGCTGGCTATGGGCCGTATGGGAGATATCTACGGACGACGTCGTATTTTCCAGTACGGCATTGTCATCTTTACCTTCGCCGGTGGGCTGCTTTCACAGGCGTGGTCAATCGAGTCGATGATTGCCATGCGTTTCCTGCAAGGCATGGGCGGTTCCATGGTCATGGCGACCACCTTTGCTATCGTTGTTTCGGTCTTCCCGCCCGAAGAGCGTGGCAAAGCCCTCGGCATCGCCGTCGCCAGCGTCTATGCCGGCATCTCCTGCGGGCCGTTTTTCGGCGGGGCTCTGGTGACCGCTTTCGGTTGGCGCTCCATCTTCTATCTTGCCGTTCCACTCGGCATAATTACTTTTGCCGTTTCCTGCGCCAAGCTGCGGGGCGAATGGGCCGAAGCCAAGGGCGAACCTTTCGACTGGCAGGGAAGTCTGGTTTACGCCGGAGCGATTCTGCTTTTGATCAGCGGAGCCTCAAATTTAGACAAAGGCCTCTGGGCCTGGCTGCTGGCATTGTGTGGTATAGGGGGATTGATTCTTTTTCTGGTGTTGGAATCGCGCACCGAATACCCGGTTCTCAATGTTGCTTTATTGCGCAGTAACCGTGTGTTTGCCTTCTCCAACCTGGCGGCCATGCTCAATTACGCAGCAACCTTCGGTGTGACTTTTTTTCTCAGCCTCTATCTACAATACGTCAAAGGCTTGAACCCGCGTGAAGCAGGGACGATTCTCATGATTCAACCGATTGTGCAGGCGACCTTATCGCCGTTATGTGGACGACTTGCCGATCGTTTTTCAGCAGCAACGGTAGCGACCATCGGCATGGCTCTATGT
>JAGXHM010000061.1 GCA_024636155.1 Deltaproteobacteria bacterium | reverse complement strand
GATGGTGCACATGGCCATCTTAGCCAGAGCCGTGGAATTGCAGAGGCAATCGGTCGTTTCATCCCCGTCAAAATTCACGAAATTGATTTGAAGGTTCGCAGGCGTTTTCTGAAGAGCCTTTCGCGGTATCTTCTGCCTGCACCTGTAAAGTTCTCGATGCGAATGCTTACTCTGGTTTACCGGATTGACCTCCCGGAAGGACAACCCGACCTGATTGTCTCCTCTGGAGGAAATACGTTACTGGCCAATGCCTTATTGGCCCAAACTTGTCAGGTTCCAAATCTTTACAGTGGCACCTTAAAAAAATATCCGGCGCAATGTTACTCAAAAATTTACAGTGTAACTTCTCTGGGCACGGAAAATAATTGTCTTCTTCCCCTGCCTCCTGTACCACTGAATCTGACTGAACCAGTCGCTCGCAAAGGTTCTGAGGCCCCATTGCTTGTTCTTGTCGGTGGTGACGGCGCAGGTTATTCCTATTTTGAAGATGACTGGAGAGTCTTCGCAGAAGGGCTCAATTTGTTTGCCAGACATCTCGGGGTTCGCTTACTGCTGACAACATCGAGACGGACTGGTGATGTTGCAGAAAAGATTTTACAGGAGACTCTAGAGCCTTCTTCTGTTGAAGAAGCCGTCTATTATGGGAGCAACCCGCGTGCTGTGGTTCGAGATTTTCTTTCTCGATGTCAGGGAGTCCTTGTGACTGAAGATAGCCTGACCATGGTCGCCGAAGCGATCTATTCCGGCCTCCCCATCGTTACTCTGAGACCAAAGCATGCACAACCCGAAAGTAATGACTTCATAGCGCTCGACGGGTATGCCAGTAACTGCCTGATTGTCAGGCATTCTCTGCCTGAACTCGGGAATTTGCAGCAGCTTCCTGATCTGGCCTCCTCTGGGATTCCAGATGTCCCAAAGCTGATATGGGAAAGCGTTCAAGATCTGCTGAAGAATCGCGAAGGATCCGCTCATGTCGGGACGTGATGTTTTATTCTGGGGACGCTATGGTAATTATGGCCCCGACTACCCGCGCAACCGGGTCATCGAAGCGGGGTTCGCTGCTTTGGGGCATCGCGTGCGACGTTTTGTTCCACGCTTCTCTGCAATTGCCGATGCCGAAGCTTTAGTGCGCGGCCTTGTAACGCCGGATCTGGTTTGGGTTCCCTGTTTTCGCCAGCGTGATCTTAAATCAGCACGGCGCTATGCGAATCGTCAGAAGGTGCCGCTGGTGTTCGATCCACTGATCAGTTCCTACGATAAACAGATCAATGAGCGTAGCAAGTTCTCAGCTGATTCAAGTAAGGGCAGGAGGCTTCTGGCCTGGGAGAGAAAACTGTTTTCGCTCGCTGATCTGGTGATTGCCGATACGGAGGGGCACCGGGATTACTTCTCTTCAGTACTGAAGGTTCCCCAGGAGCGTATCCGGGTTGTCCCGGTCGGGGCCGAAGAGAACCTTTTCCGGTTTTATCCCCCGCTGGATAAACGTGACGATGAACCGTTGGAGGTTGTTTTCTCGGGTACTTTTATCGGTCTGCATGGCATTGAACTTGTCATAGAGGCCGCTGCTATGTACAGTGGCCCACCTGTCCGTTGGAGTTTGCTGGGTGAGGGACCGCTTCGCGCTGCCTGCGAGAAACGGGTAACGGAGCTTCGTAAAACGAACCCGCGGCTTGATATCCGCTTTGAAGACTGGCGGCCATTGCAGGAGCTTCCTGGAAGGCTTGCCAAGGCAGATCTTCTGCTCGGGATATTTGGTACCAGCGACAAGGCTCTTCGGGTAATTCCCAATAAAGTCTATCAGGCCCTGGCTCTTGGACGGCCGGTGCTGACGGCGGCCACAGGAGCCTACCCTGCATCGTTGCTGAACAATGAACAACAGGGTTTGTTCTGGTCTCCTTCCGGAGACGCACGAGGTCTTTGTCTTGCGCTGGAGCGCTTTTGTGCCAAGCGGGGTGAAATTGCGGCGATCGGCGCTGCTGCTCGCCAGTGTTACGAAAATTGCTTTTCCCAAGAAGCAATCAAATCGGAATTACTCAACGTGTTAGCAGATCTGCAACTGGCATTATGAATTTGTTGTGGTATTTGAGTGCTTACTATTAACGGTTTGGAAAGTAAGGAGGTGAAGATGCCTGCGTTGGTCTCAGTTGTGATCCCAAACTACAATTACGCACAATATCTTCCGGAAGCAATCGAGTCGGTTTTGAACCAAACCTATCCGGATATTGAGGTGATCTATATCGATGACGGCTCAACTGATAACAGTCTTGAGATAGCCAGTCGCTACGATATTATGGTGCTGGCCCAACGCAACCAGGGGCAGGCTGCGGCCCGCAATAATGCGGTGCAGTTTGCTAACGGCAAATATCTTTTTTTCCTTGATGCGGATGACCTGTTGCTGCCGGAGGCAATTGGAAAAATGGTCAGGTTGGCCGAGAGTGCTGATGCCAATGTCGGTTTCATATATGGACAGATGGACTATTTCGGTTTCAAGAGCGGAATCTTTATGTCCAAGGAATATTCTCCGGAAGAGTTGGCTAAAGGGAATTATATCTGCGTTTCCTCCCTTATCGAAAAAGAATGGTTTTTAAAATCCGGTGGTTTCGACAAGGGCTTTGTCGAGGGGCTGGAAGATCATGAATTCTATGTTCGCTTACTGCATATGGGGGTGTATGGGAAGCTGCTGGCTGAACCGGTCATCCGCTGCCGTAAACACCGGCCCCCCAAGAAAAAATTCATAAATCGCCCAAAAAACATTGCTACCGTCAAGCTGTTTTATAAATATCCAAAATTCTTTAGGAAAAAAATGCTGCGGCGGCCATTGAAATATCTCGTCACTTTTTTGCTCTGCAATATTTCCATGGGTGTTAACAAATACGGACCAGGCTCAGAAATGCCGAGGGTATCAAGCCGCAAAAAGAGCAGTTGCAGAAGTGACCTCTTCCAGAAGGGATTTGTTCCAGTTGTGTGTGCATGAGAATCATTAACACAGTCTTTGGTGATGCCACCGGCGGGCGGTGGCAACTGTTGCCGGAGTGCTGCAAGTATCTCTCCGATGCTGAGGGGCACAGGGATATGTTTACTAGCGGTGAACATGCTCTTCTGATATTGCGTGAGCAACCGGAGGCTCTGGCTGATGCCCTGCAATTGATGCTGGAGGATTACGCCACTGCACAGCTCCTTGCCCGTAAGGCCTTCGACCGGGTTGCCGCCTGTTCCAGTGACCGTACTGCTGACATGATTGAAGAGTTTTTGGCAGCACACGGTGATCTCTTTGCGCGGATAGAAATTGTCCGCCAGCCGAACCAGGGGCTGGTTAGGAGTCGCAGGGACAGAATACAGGCAGGAAAAAGGTCTGGATGCTTGTCGACTGTGGGCTATGGTGCTCGGAGGAGACGGCGCCGGTTATGCGTACGAAGAGCAAGACTGGCAGGGACTTGCTGCAGAACACAGTATCACTTGGAAGCACATTCGCAAAGATCCGGCCGCGCAGACTGTCGGCACTAAAGAACCCATTTGTTTTGTCATTACTGCACGAGAATCTTGACAAACAGGATCACTTTTAGCCAGGAATGCTTAACGTGTTTTCCTGTAATTTGTTAATTTTTTATTAATTTATAAGATAATCAGGATTATTATGAATTGTGCGGTTTGTTTCAGCGAAAAGCAAAAACACTTTCTGCAGAACAATGGTTTTGACCTCTTCCGTTGTGATTCATGCGGTCTTGTCTATGTTTTCCCTATGCCTGATGAGAAAGTCCTTAAAGACTTTTATGACGGTTATCATAAAACTAAGCAGTATCGTTCCAAACTTGCCTCCAAGGTTCGTCGTGCAAAGAGCAGAATTGCTCGTATTCGCAAGTATGTCCGTGGGGGCAGCTTTCTTGATATCGGATGCAATGTTGGTTTCGCCGTAGAAGCTGCGCGACAGTTTGGATATGAAGCGCAAGGCATTGATATTGACGGTGCGTCTGTTGATGCAGCGAATGGTATTTTTAAACTTTGTCATTTTGACAAAATGAGTGCTCAGGAAATGGCAGGAAGTGGTAGGAAATTTGATTTAATTTATTGCAGTGAAGTTATAGAACATCTAACTGAATTAGATGACTTCATTCAGGCCATTTTGTGTTTAATGAATAATAACTCTATCGTTTATTTGACAACTCCTGATTTAGGGCATTACAAACTAAAGAAACCTTTTCTTAAAGATTTAAATTCATGGGATGGTATTCGTCCCCCAGAGCATCTATTTTATTTTTCAAAGAAAAACTTAAATATATTGTTTGAACGGCACGGATTGCTCCCTGTCTCTTTTCAATTCAGCACTAAACCAACGATGAAAGTTGTTCTTAAAAAGAAAAATGTTAATTGATTCATGCATGTGTTGGCCGAACACCAGTATGCACGTCGGATCAAGGCAAGATTGAAGGAATTATTGTGAACTGGAAGGATTGCTTAAGCCTTTCCCTTATACTTCAAAAAGGTTGCGGATTGTGACTTTCGATATTTACGTTATTAATCTTCATGAAGCCTCAGTGCGTAGAGAGAGGATGCTGCACGAATTGAACGCGTTAGGCTTTGACGATGTGAGCTTTATCGAAGCGGTAAATGGTCGCGAGATTCCGTCAAGTCTAAGAGATTCATTGTATGATGACCACAAATCAATAACGAAATACGGACGATCATTGACTGCGGGTGAGCTCGGCTGTGCTTTGAGCCATTTGAAAACCTATCAAACTTTTCTTAAAAGCCCAAATCGTTTTGCACTTGTCTTTGAGGATGACGCGGTTATGGCACCGTCCTTCAAAGATGTTATTACATGCTCAGAAATGGAGCGCTGGTTGGATGTCCCCAATCCAAGGGTGTTACTATTAACCCCATTGCGATCGTTTCTCAAGCGCGGCCAGCAAGGGTTTTTTCGTCAGTATAAGCTCGTCAAGGTCCGAAGAGCTTGGGGAGGGTACGGGTATGTTGTCAATCGGGCGGCTGCCGAAATTATGACCAAAATTAATTCACCTTGCTGGCTTTCTGCTGATGATTGGGTGACCTATCGTAAAGTTGGCGTGATTGATGTCCGTGGTGTTGAACCCTTCTGCGTCAGGCACCTGGAAGATGCTGGTTCGCACCTTGAGAAAGAGCGGAGAATTGTGGAGACCCAGGTGCCGAAAACACGAATTTGGGCCAGACGGTCACAAAAGTGGCTCCGTCAATTTATTGATTACGTCTATTACCGGCCATTTTGGGGTCTTGAGCGGCAGAAGACTGACAAAGATTGGTGATGCAGGGGGGATGGTTTTTTGTCTGCAGAATAGGCCTTGTTTGAGGTCTTTATCGTGAACCTCGTCTTCGCCTGATGGCTCAAGATGTAATTTTTTCGTAAAGGATTGTGCTTGTGGAAAAAAACAATAACTGTTGCGAAATGTTAAGTGCTTTCAATAAAACAGGATCAATCTGGTTAATGATCCTGTTTTTGCTATTAATGCATTTCCCGGCCTTGCCCGTCAGTTCAATACCCGTGGTGCTGTTTATTGTGGTCTGCCTTACGGATTGGCCCGAAATTAAATCAATGCTCGTAGAGTATAAATCAGCTATTTTGTTAATATCAATCGCGCTGATTATTGGTGTTTTGTTCTCTTATAGACCGGAAAAATCGATAAAAGGTGTTTATGATTTTTTAAGAGGAGCTGTCCTCTTTTTTCCTGCGCTGCATCTGGTGAGAAAATATCCTGTAAAAATACAGTCATCATTAGTGTGGGTCGGTTTTCTCTGTTCTCTTCTGTACCTGTGTCATGTATGTTTTGCCCTGTTTTTTGTTTCTGATCAATGGATGGTGCAAAGAGCCTTTTTGACCAAAACCCTTGGCTATTTTAATACCTATGGCACATCTGCTGCGTTAATCGTTTTTGTCGCTATTGCCTCATTGTTGTTTTTGGAACGCGACCTTCTTGAACGATCTGTGTTGGTGTTAACAGCCGCTATCGGCTCTTGGCTCCTTTTCTTTTCTGGATCACGTGGCAGCTTTGTTTCGTTGATTGTCGGCGTGGCAGTTCTCACGTTAATCAGATTTCGCAGGCATTTTGTTTGGGTTTTGTCGGGATCTGGTTTGGTTTTTCTCGCTATCGGGGCTGTTCTTTACTTCAATCTGGTCGGAAGTTATTTGCAAGCCTGGGTGCGTGGTGCTGATATTACAAGTGGCCGTATGGAGATCTTCGCGGCAACATTGAATGATGTCTGGCATCATGCCAAATTTTTTGGATTTGGTCCTAATACGTATAAATATCTCGATTATGGACAGGTGTTTGATGAGCAATTGTACGCTCCACATTCTGTTTATTTGGAGGTTGTCTTTTCTCTTGGAATTGTCGGAACGCTTCTGTTGATTGTCGCTTTTTTTCTCCTGATACGAGAATTTATCGCAAGGCGCTCTTTTAACTTTTATCCTTCGCTGGGTCTTGGTTTGGCTGTTTTTCTCCTGGTGCGAGGGTCGGTAGACATGAAGTTGTTCGACGTCTATTTCCCAGGGACCCTGGCGATTGCTTTTGCCTTCATGTTGGCTGGTAAAGGTCAATCTGGTCTTGAGAGGAATTCAAGCACGGAGGCCGTTTAATGTGCTGTCTTGAGGTATGGGTCATGAACCAGACCGTCTGACCGTTTGGTTGGTGCATTCATGGAGATGGTGTATGCTTTGTGGCGAGTTTGCTACTGAAAATTTACAGGATTAAGAATTGGGGACGATGAAGAACAAAATCAAGAGCTATCTGGGAACACATCAGGCGACAATAGACAGACTGCAATCGGAATTGCTGCCGCATATCGAAACCTCTGTGCATACCTTGATTGATGCTCTTAATTCTGGTGGCAAGATTCTGATTATGGGTAACGGCGGCTCAGCGGCTGATGCACAACATCTGGCCGCTGAATTCGTCGGTCGTTTCTTGCTCAAACGCAGGGCTTTGCCGGCTATCGCCTTGACGACTGACACGTCTATCCTGACTGCGGTTAGCAACGACTATGGTTATGATGAAGTATTCAAACGTCAGGTTGAGGCGCTGGCAGCCTCGGGTGATGTGATCATCGGCATCTCAACCAGTGGCAACTCTGCGAATGTAGAGAAGGCGATACAGTCTGCACGCGACAAGGGCTGCCGCACCATCGGCTTGCTGGGGCGAGATGGTGGCCGTATCGCTGCCATGTGCGATGTTGCCTTGACGGTTCCCGCTCAGTCCACGCCGCATATCCAGGAGGCTCATCTGGTCATTATGCATATTCTTTGCGACCTCGTCGAACAGGCGTTATTTGCGGATTCAGATGAAATCTGTGATAAGGCATAAGCTTATGACTCTCGATAGAAAACAGCTGGAGTCTTTCCTTGAAGGTGCCGCCAAGATCAGGGCTTTGGTTGTTGGAGACCTGATGCTTGATGAGTATGTCTGGGGAAGCACGGACCGTATCAGCCCTGAGGCTCCAGTCCCGGTTGTCGATGTTAAACATGAGGACTCACGTCTCGGTGGTGCTGGCAATGTGATTAATAATCTGATGGCCCTAAATTGTCATATCGATGTTGTCAGTATTGTTGGAGACGACGACGATGGATCTTCTCTGCTTAGAATTTTAGAAGAACGAGGTGTGGAGAAACACGGTGTTTGCACTCATTCAGGCCGGGTGACCAGCAGAAAGACCAGAGTGTTTGCAAGCAATCAGCAGGTTGTACGTATAGACCGCGAAATTCGATCAGATATCTCGGTAGAGAATGAAGACTACATTATCACTTACGTAAAGGCTGCGATCTCCAGTCTCGATGTGATCTTTGTCTCTGACTATCAAAAGGGTGTTTTGACCAATCGTCTTCTCAAGGCAGTGATTGATATCGGACGCGAAGCAAAAGTCCCCGTGCTCGTTGATCCCAAGGGTGGCGATTATGGCAAATATCACGGCGCATCTTTGCTGACCCCGAATCGCAATGAGGTTGAATTAGCCACTGGCATCAAGATTAAGGATGAGACTTCACTGCTTGAGGCCGGGCGTAAACTACGCTCGGAACTCGAGTTGGAAGCCTTGGTGATAACCCGTAGCGAAGAGGGCATGACAGTCTTCTCTGCTGCTGGTGAGTTTACTCTGCCCACAGTGGCCCGTGAGGTCTACGATGTCTCTGGAGCCGGGGATACAGTCCTTTCTCTTTTCGGCCTGGGCATGGTTCAGAAATTGCCCCTGGAATCTTCCGCTTGTCTTGCGAACCTCGGCGCCGGTATTGTTGTCGGCAAAGTTGGCACATCAACGGTGAGCGCCCAGGAGTTACTCACCGCCTCTGATATGATGGCGTCTGGAACGGATCAGAAGATTCAGACGACTCAATCATTACAGAATATCCTTGCCGGAGAACGGCAAAAAGACAAAACCATTGTCTTTACCAATGGCTGCTTTGACCTTTTGCATGTCGGTCATGTCAAACTCCTGCAAGCTGCACGGAAACTCGGAGATTTGTTGGTGCTCGGTCTCAACTCGGACGATTCAATCCGGAGGCTTAAAGGGCCCAGCCGTCCACTGATTGGGCAGGAAGAGCGAGCCCATATTCTGGCTGCCCTCAATTGCGTCGACTATGTGGTCATTTTCGATGAAGATACGCCGCTGGAGGTAATAACTCTCTTGCACCCGGATATCCTGGTCAAAGGGAGTGATTACACGCCCGAAGGGGTGGTCGGGCGTGAGCTGGTGGAAAGTTACGGTGGTCGCGTTGAACTGATTCACTTCTTTGATGGTAAATCGACGACTAATATCATCAACAAAATTCTCGAATCTTCTCAAGATTGAGAGCTTCATCATGACCGGCACACAAAGAGCTGTTTTTCTCGATCGCGACGGGACCATCAACGTCGAAAAGAACTATCTCCATAAAATCGAAGATTTCGAGTTTATCTCTGGAGCGCCGGAAGCTATCAGCAGCCTCAAGGACGCTGGCTTCCTCGTGATTGTTGTCAGCAACCAGTCTGGCATTGCCCGGGGATACTTTGACGAGCGGGAAGTTGAGGCTCTTCACAGCCATATTCAGGCAAAGTTGGCCGATTATGGCACCTCAATCGACGCCTTCTACTTCTGTCCACACCATCCAGAGCATGGTGTCGGTGACGATAAGTTTGCCTGTGAATGCCGCAAGGGGGCGCCTGGTATGTTGCTGCAGGCGGCCAGAGAATATGATATCGATCTGGGCCAGTCGTTCATGGTCGGCGATAAAATAGCCGATATTGAAGCGGGACACAGGGCCGGATGTCAGAGTCTCCTGGTTTTAACCGGTTATGGTCAAAAGTGCGCCGCAGAACAATCGATGGCCTCGGTCGTAAAGTGCGCTGACCTCTGTTCCGCTGCAGCGTGGATCCGCGCCCTTGTTACCAAAAGTTAATTTGACGTCAAGAGAGCAACTGTATACCATACGCCGCTTGACACAGAAGGCTATTGTCACAATCAATTGCAGTTGTACAACCGAGTGGACTGGATCTGTTCACGTTGGAGGAGTAGGGGCATGCAGAATATTCTCGTGACCGGTGGCAGCGGTTTTATCGGTTCTAATTTTGTCAGGTTGGCCCTGGATCGTTTGCCTGAAGCTCGGATCACTAATCTTGATAAACTTACCTACGCAGGCAACCCGGCCAACTTGAAAGATGTTGAGAATAACCCTCGTTATCAGTTCGTTCACGGAGATATCTGTGACCAGGTGTTGCTGGAAAAACTGTTCGCCGATGAAAAAATCGACACAGTCGTCCATTTTGCCGCCGAATCACATGTCGATCGCAGTATCGAAGGCCCGGCCGAATTCATTCAAACCAACATTATAGGCACCTTCTCCCTGCTCGAAAATGCCAGAAAGGCTTGGTTGACTAGCCCCCAGCCTCAAGTCTCCAGCTACAGGTTTCTGCATGTGTCGACTGATGAAGTCTATGGCTCGCTCGGAGATACCGGCCTGTTCACTGAAACCACGGCGTACGACCCTCGTTCTCCTTATTCTGCCAGCAAAGCCTCATCGGACCACCTGGTCAGCTCCTATTATCACACCTATGGTTTGCCGACCTTAATGACGAATTGTTCGAACAATTATGGCCCTTATCACTTTCCGGAAAAACTTATCCCGTTGATTATCAACAATGCTCTCAACGGAAAAGAATTGCCAGTTTATGGCGACGGTAAGAATGTGCGTGACTGGCTGTATGTGGTTGATCATTGTGAAGCGATTTTGCAGGTTTTGCAAAAGGGG
>JAGXHM010000060.1 GCA_024636155.1 Deltaproteobacteria bacterium | reverse complement strand
TTCACTTTTCACTTTTCACTTTTCACTTTTCACTTTTCACTTTTCACTTTTCACTTTTCACTTTTCACTTTTCACTTTTCACTTTTCACTTTCTTCACTTCTCCCCACAATCGCTCGGATCACCAGCCAGCTTGGCCAAAGCATGCGGTAATGCCGGCATCACCGCTTCCAGGTTTTCTCTTGCGGCCTTGGGACTACCTGGCAGATTGACAATCATCGTCTGCCCCCGAACACCGACAATCGCACGTGACAACATTGCATGTGGCGTTTTCTTAAGGCTCTGCATGCGCATCACTTCAGCCATTCCCGGAATCTCATAATCGATTACCTGCAAAGTCGCCTGGGGCGTCACGTCTCGAGGCGTCAGGCCAGTACCGCCTGTCGTCACAATCAGGTTGAGCCGCTCCAGGTCAGACCATTCTGTCAAGACACCAGCGATTGATTCGATATCATCAGGGAGAATGAGAGTGTGAATCACCTTGCCGACCGTAGACAGCAGACTTTGAACGATCGGACCGCTTTCATCGACTCGCTGGCCTTGTGAGCCTTTGTCTGAAAGCGTAACAACACCGATACGATACTCTTCAGAAGTTTTCATTTGGTCCCTTGATCACCCACAGGCTTCAGAATCTCCACAACATCACCAGTTTTCACCGGGCCACCCTCAAGAACGATGGCAAAAACGCCTTCTTTCGGCATAACACAGTCGCCTGCTTGATGGTAGATGGCACATCGATCATGACATTCTTTACCGATCTGGGTCATTTCCAACAATACGCATGCACCAATCCGAAACCTTGTCCCGACTGGCAAGGAATACAATTCAATTCCTTGAGTCGTAAGGTTTTCGGCAAAATCACCAGGTCCGACATCGAGGCCAGCGGCACGCATTTTGTCGATACTCTCTATGGCAAGAAGACTGACCTGACGATGCCAGTCGCCACCGTGAGCATCGCCGACCAGACCAAAGCCTTTCCGCAACTCCCCCAGGCCGACGTCTGTTTTGCGTTCACCTTTTGCCTTACTGGTGCATACAGCGAGAATTTCCATTACATTTTTATTCATTTAACCACCAGATTTCTTAAGGCGCATTTGCAATTCTTTCCGAATTGCATTTGCCACAATATTTGTCAATTGTTTGCTTTTCGCCAACACCTTGATATCCTTCGTGGTCATGAAACCGACAAATCTTAAAGCCTTCGGCGGCGGCGTTTTAGGATGCACCAACAAAGCTTTTTTGAGTTCGTAATTTTTCAACCACTCTTTATTGAGCAGAATTATGCGAATCAAATCGTCGCTGGCAGTCTTACTCTTGGCCACCATGAGGACCTCACCATCGCTGATCCTGGGATTTTTCATGACGGCTCCCTGAATCAGCTTGTTCGATTGCTTCATCATAATGGTGCGCCATTCCTTATCACCGGTCAGCCCCATCTTAATCTTTTCAGAAACCGTAAGATCCATGGCTATCTGATATTTCGACAGGCCAGACTTCTCCGCCTCTTCCATCAAGGACTCTATCTCCGCCTGACTGCGTTCCTTGCTTCCTTTGGGATTTTCGTCAGCATCACTTTCACCATCCTTAGCCACATTCTGGTCTGAATCTGCCAGACTCATTTGTACGGGCTCCTGCCAGCCCAGTTTATACTTCAGAGTTTTTTCAGCAGCAGGATTGGTAATGATTGCCTCGACCAGTTCCGGATATTGGAACAACAGATTCTGATGGCCCGCCAGTCTTTCCAATACGACAGAAGAGGCTTTTCCGGCAAGGTAGAGAAGCGTCTTGAGCGTCGCTGCCGGGTGCATAACGATGACCCCCATCAGTTCAGCATCAGTCATTCTGGCTCTGACCAGTAGATCAAGTAATTGCGGGTGTAGAGTATTGTCTTTGAGAACAAGGGTCAGAATCGTTTCCGGTATTTCACGTACAGTTTTTATCGCCGCTTTCTTGATCTCGGCATCACTGCTGCGACAAAGGAAGAAGAGCACTGTCAGGAGATCCTTGCCAGCAAGGGGCAGAGCCCCACGCGCTGCCGCAATCTGGACATCACGGGGGGCCCCCGGTTTTACAATCCGCGCAATTTCAGGTGAAACTTTCAATCGCACAGCGGTTGACTCAGTTTGGGTCATAAATCAATTCAAGCTCCATTAGCTATTGAGTGTCCATCCGGAAACTCCGGATGCACACAATGTGGTTTCTGATTTGGAAACCAGCAATTTTTCGCAAGATCAAGGAAATCTAGCATTTGAGCGGAGGCATAGTACTTTACGCCGCACAATCAAATGCGCAGATTGACGCTGAGATTGCGGAAAAGGGCGGTTTCCGGACAGAAACTATTTAGATTTTACCACTGTAGACTTCAGCCCGGACTGACTAAGTTCGCTGGCAGCAGCGGTAGCAGCTTCTTTCGTTGCAAAGCTACCAAAACGAATTCGACTCAAGGTTCTCACCACCTGAACCGGTTCAGGGTGAACTTTAACACCTTCTTTGAGGAAGCGCTGGCTCAGTTTGTCGACACTCTCTTGCCTCAAGAATGTGCCAGCATAGACAACGTACCCGTCTCCGGCAGGTGCACTGTAAGATCCCGGTTCAATCGAACGAGCAAAGTTGAGAGCTTCTTGCACTTCATCCTTGCTGAAGGTTCCAAGACGCAGTCGTGTCATGTCCAGAGTGGCATCGACCGGTGTAACAAGCGGCTCATAACCGAGCTTTTTGATTTTTGTTACCAAAGAATTCCGGCTTGAATCAAACAGGTAGGACCCTGCATCCAAGGTAAAAGCTCCGCCAACGACTTGCCTGGGTGGCGCCGCAGCTTTTGTCGATACGGCTGGAGTAGCTGCTGACGGAACCGAAACCGCTGCCTTTTGCGGAGCAAGGACAGGAGCAGACTCGGAAGCCGCGTTCGCTTCTGCTACCTTTGGCTGAGAGGCTGGCACAGCAACCTGAGTCGCCGGTTGCTGAACAGGTTCAACTTTCGGATTTGCATCAACCACCTTTTCCTCAGGCGTTGTCGCAGGAGTTGCCTGCGGAGTCGCCACTGCGATGGACTTCGTGACGGGTGGAACCTGGGCCTCTGACTCGGCAGGTGGTGGGGGGACTGCTACAGTAACAGGTTTCGCAGCAGTCTCGACGTTGGCTGGAGTCGCAGGAGCTTTCTCTGACATTGCGGGCAAAGCAACAGACTTAGTGGTTTTCTGAACTGGCACCGGCACCGTTGGCACAGAAGGAGTTGTACCACCAAGGTCCATGAAATAGTAAGCACCTGCGCCACCGGCAATGACCAGCAGCAGAATCGCTAGAAGAATCCGCGTCCTGGGGTTGCCGTCACCTTTCACTTTCGGCTCGGCCACGTCCAGCCCCGAGTCTTCGGCGGAATGCTCACCCTCTAAGAATGCTGCACTCAGGTCCGTCTCCGGAAAGTCGTCCTCATAACTTAAGTTCAGCTCCGCAGACTCATCCTGGTCATCCAGATCCCGACCATCCAGGCTGAAGTCCGAAGGGTCCTCATCGCTCAGGACTGATTCTTCTGGCTCATTCTTAGCACCCAGATTGGTTTCTGGAAAATCATCATCGTCTTCAAAAGTGAATTGATCCTTGTCAGACATATAAGTCCTCCCACTCGATTTATGTAACCATTTCCAAGCGACCGCGATTCACAACTCACTTGCTACTCAACCTTGGCTTTGAACTCCGCCAGCAATTTTGCCATCATATGAGAAGGGACTTCTTCATAATGCGTGAATTCCATGGTAAAGAGCCCACGGTCTGATGTCATGGAGCGTAGATCAGGCGCATATTTCAGGACTTCAGACATTGGCACCTGGGCCTTGATCACCTGACTTCCCGCTTGCGGTTCCATACCAAGGACTTTGCCTCGGCGAGAGTTCATATCACCGATAACCTCACCAACGCATTCGTCCGGCACATTGATTTCCATCTCCACCATTGGTTCAAGCAGGATCGGGCTGGCTGCTTCAACGGCTTTCTTGAAAGCCATCGAGCCAGCTATCTTGAAAGCCATCTCGGAGGAGTCGACCGAATGGTGAGAACCGTCGAACAGGGTAACCTGAACGTCCTGAATAGGATAACCGGCCAGAACCCCCTTTGGCAAAGATTCTTGGATCCCTTTGTCAACCGCCGGAATGAACTGGCGCGGGATGACCCCGCCAACAACCTTGTCGACAAACTCGTAACCGGCACCACGCTCCAATGGTTTTATTTTAATTGTCACGTCAGCGAACTGACCTTTGCCACCAGATTGTTTCTTGTGACGGTAGGCTTGCTCGACCGACTTCTTGATTGTCTCGCGGTAGGGGACCTTGGGTTCCTTGAGGAGAACCTCGACACCGTATTTGCGTTTAAGCTTCTCGACAACAACCTCAACATGCACCTGACCCATGCCAGAGATGATCATCTCCTTGGTCTCCACGTCACGCAGAAGATGCAGGGCTGGATCCTCTTCAGTCAACTTTGACAGACCAGTGAAGATTTTTTCCTCATCGCCCTTGTTCTTCGGTTCCAAGGCAAAGGAGATAACCGGCTTCAAGCTGATCGGGCTCTCATATACAATCGGCTTGCCCGCATCGCAAAGCGTATCCCCTGTTTCAGTTTCTTTGAGTTTGGCAACGGCGACGATATCACCGGCGACGGCTTCACTAACCGCCTTCTGCTTCTTGCCTTCCGGCAAGAGGATCTGACCGATGCGTTCGCTGGTTTCCTTGGTTGAGTTATAGACATTGCTGTCAGATTTAACCGTGCCCGAGTAAACACGGAACAGGCTCAGCTTGCCAGTAAACGGGTCACTGACAGTCTTGAAAACCATTGCTGAGAATGGTGCCGAGGGATCCGGTTCACGGGTTTCCTCTTCACCGGTCTTAGGATTCTTACCGTACTGGATTCCCTTATCAACTGGCGACGGGGTGCTGACAACGATGTAATCGAGCAACTGACGGATACCTATATTTGCCGTGGCACTACCACAGAGAACGGGGATAAAAACACCGGTCAAAACACCTTCGCGGAGTCCGCGAAGGATTTCCACATGACTCAGTTCCTCGGTCTCCAAGTACTTTTCCATCAGTTCGTCATCAGCTTCAGCACAGGCTTCCACGAGCATGAGATGCAGACGGTCGGCCTCTTCCTGGTACTCGGCAGGGATGTCGCCCTCGTCGTAAGAGCCTTTTTCGTCGAATTTGTAAGTACGGGCTTTCATTCTGATCAGGTCAATAACACCCTTAAATTCTTCGGCTTCACCGATTGGCATATTGACCGCAACCGGACGGCACTTGAGGTTTTTCTCCATATCATCAAGAGTTGTCAGATAATCAGAACGTTCACGATCGAGTTTATTGATAAAAGCAATGAATGGGATTTCAAATTCTTCAGCCCACTTCCATAGAGTCTGAGTCTGAGCTTTAACGCCATCAACCGCCGACACCACCATGACTGCCCCGCCGAGGACACGCATGCAGCCACGGGTATCGTGCAGAAAGTTGGTGTAACCCGGGGTATCTACAATATGCAGTTCATGGTCGTTCCATTCGCAATGATGTAGTTTCGAAGAAATCGTGATTTTGCGCTTGGTCTCTTCAGGCTCAAAATCCATGTTCGACGAGCCATCGTCAACCTTACCAAGACGATCGGTCATGCCAGTGTTAAACAAGATCGCTTCGACCAGGGAAGTTTTACCTGCATCCCCTTGTCCGATAATACCAAGATTACGCAATTTTTTAGTTTCAAATTTTGCCATGACCTCTCCTTTTAATGCTCCACAATGCTTTCCGATAATCAAATAATCGCGATGATTATTCGTTACCGCTACACAACGTGGTTGCGTTCATAGATGATTCGCAAACCTTCAAGGGTGAGACAATTATCAACTTCATCAATAGCCTGGCAGTACGGTGCAACTAAGGTTGCCAGCCCTCCGGTGGCAAGTACATAGGGAGTCTCTCGTAACTCCTGTTTCATTCGACTGACAATCCCATCAATCAAACCGACATAACCGTAAAACAGCCCGGCCTGCATACTGTTGACGGTATTTTTGGCGATCACCTGCGGCGGGCAGCAGATCTCAACCCTGGGCAGTTTACTGGCTCGTTCGTAAAGGGCCTCAGCAGAGATACTCAAACCTGGAGCAATTGCTCCACCTAAGTATTCACCCTGCTTTGAGATGCAATCAAAGGTTGTCGCCGTGCCAAAGTCCACGACAATCAAGCTGGACGGTTTCTTGGCGTACGCAGCTACGGCATTAACGATACGGTCGGCACCGACTTCACGGGGGTTATCATAGAGGATCGGCATGCCGGTTTTGATCCCCGGGCCCACCACGAGTGGCTGCAATTTGAAATATGTATCACAAAGGGTCCCCAGAGTATTCAGCAATGGCGGCACAACACAAGAGATAATCACATCGTTGATGTCAGGAAAATGCAACCCGCTAAGGCTGAACAGTTCGTGCACCACCATCGCCCATTCATCAGAGGTACGGGCCTTGTCAGTGGTCAGACGCCAATTGTGCACGAGCTCTTTGCCACGATACAGGCCGAGGACAGTATTTGTGTTGCCGACATCGATGACGAGGAGCATTAAAAACCCCGGAACGCGATACGCGGTACGCGGTACGCGGAAAATTCAAAGTTAAAAAAGCAAAAAGGTTGGTTCATCTTTTGTTCCTCGTCCCGCGTCACTCGTTCTGGCCTTTAAACTGACCGGACATCTCCTGCATAAATATTCTCTATCTTACCAGTCGCAGTCCGTACCAGCAATGCTCCATCTTCAGCAAGGCCGATCATGGTTCCAGCAATTTTAAGCTGATTGCAATCTACCTCGACCGCTTTGCCGGTCAGATCACAGAGTTCTGTCCAGGCAGCCATAATCGGCGCACTGCCCTGTTCGAGGTAAATTTGATATAACGCATCAATTTCCCGAAGCAGAGTACGGACAAAATCAAGCCGCGAGACAGGCTGCCCAGCGACAATGGCAAGAGATGTTGCCGGATAACGCAGATCGGCCGGGAACTGGTTGGCGCGCATGTTCAGGTTAACACCAATACCAAGAACAACATAATGAACCTGATCGGTTTCCGAGCTCATCTCATTGAGGAGACCGGCAACTTTCGCGCCGCCCAAAAGGATGTCATTAGGCCACTTGACTGTCGGTTGTAGTCCGGTGCAACTGGTAATTGCGCGGCAAACCGCCACTGCCGAAAGGAAGGTCAATTTGGGTGCTTCAAAGGGAAGGATCGCGGGCCGCAAAAGAATCGATGCATAGAGGTTGACACCGCCGGGAGACTCCCATTGACGGCCCATCCGGCCCTTGCCGGAAGTTTGTCGATCTGCAATCACCACCAGACCATCGATTTCACCCTCATCTCCAAGACGACAGGCCTGAAGATTGGTGGAATCAGTCTCTTCGAAACAGCGTACCCGGGAACCAACACGGAGGCATTCAAGACCGGCTTGTATCGATTCCGGCATCAGGACATCCGGGGACTGCACTAGTTGATAACCTCGTGACGGTATCGCTTCAATGACGTAGCCTGATTGCCGCAGATTGCGAATATGCTTCCAGACCGCCGTCCGTGACACCCCTAATTTCGCACTGATATGTTCACCCGAGACGAAGCCGTCAGGATTCTGACTAAAAAGTGACAGGATGGTTTCACGCGGCGACGGGCTGTTCATGAGTTACAGACTGTAGCTCCCTTGCATCGATCTTCAAAAGAGTCGCGTTGGCCACTAAGACACAAAAACACCAGGGAATGCTTATCGGAGGTAAAAACAATCATTTCAGCCTTGGTCTTTTGAAGCATCCATCAAACAGATGGGAACTTCTTCGTGTTTTGGCGCCTTTCTGGCGAGCCTTATTTTATTATCAAGATTCGTGTCAAAACTATTTAGTTTCTGTCCGGAAACCGCCCTTTTCCGCAATCTCAGCGTCAATCTGCGCATTTGATTGTGCGGCGTAAAGCACTACGCCTCCGCTCAAATACTTGATTTCCTTGATCTTACGAAAAATTGCTGGTTTCCAAACCAGAAACCCACACTTTAACCATCCGGAGTTTCCGGATGGGCACTAAATAGTGCCCATCGGATTTTCCAGAGGGGCACTAAACAAACAACATAGAGATATCAACAGAGCGATATGAGTGGGTCAGTGCACCGACAGAAATCAGTCGGACCCCGGTTTCTGCAATATCGCGAACGGTTTCCAGATTGACTCCTCCAGAGGCTTCCGTAATCGCTTGATTGCCAACCAGCTCAACGGCGGCGCTCAATTCTGCGAGCGTCATGTTGTCGAGGAGTAAGATATCGGCATTGGCAGCAAGGGCTTCAGCGACCTCGTCCTGGTTGCGGACTTCAACTTCTATTTTCTGGGTGTGGGGTACACGCTGTTTGGCACGTCTGACAGCAGCAGTAATCCCGCCAGCCGCAGCTACATGATTTTCTTTGATCAAGACTGCGTCATAAAGGGCCATACGATGGTTTCCACCGCCGCCCATGCGCACAGAATACTTTTCCAGAACCCGCAAACCCGGCGTTGTTTTGCGAGTATCAACCACAACCGCCCGGGTGCCTTCGACTGCACGCACAAAAGCTGCTGTCAGAGTGGCAACACCACACATGCGTTGCAACAGGTTCAAAGCCACCCGCTCGCCCTGAAGCAGGACAGCGGCATCACCCTTGATCCAGGCCAGAACCTCGCCGCGCTTGACGGCTTGGCCATCGATGATAAGTTTTTCAAAAGCGGTTTCGGCAGAGAGTAACTGAAAGACTCGTTTAGCGACATCAATGCCAGAGAGGACAAAGTCTTCCTTGGCAACGAGCTCAGCACTCGCCTGAGTGCCCGGTTCAATCGTCGCCAGGGTGGTCACATCACCGGTGCCGATATCTTCTTCAAGGGCACGGCGCAGAATGGGGTCGATAATAAATGAGTTCATAGGTTAGGTTCTGACTCCAGTAAGGGTGTTTTTTTATAACATAGCGAAAGTTAGACAAGCAACTGAAAACCCTGCAACTATACCTATTTCAGGAGCTTTACATTTGTGCTAAAATCGCCAGGAATAAACCGTCTTACATGATATCTGACTCTCATCCTGCCAAGGAGCACCTTGTGAAATTCTACGTTAAATTCGGCCTGGCTGTCATAATAACAGCAACTCTATCCGCCTGTGTCAGTCAATCCGTTCATCAGCAAAAACTTGATGAAAATCAGTATCTTCAATCAGTCATCAAAGGTCTTGAGACCGATTACGGACGGCTGAAAGAAGACAAAACCCAGCTGATAGAACGCAACGACAGTCTCAGCCAGAGGCTGCTTGAAGCTATTGAACATAGCAAGTTGTTACAGGAAGACCTCATGCGTGCCCGCGCTGACCTTGACCGGGTGGAGAAGGTGCTTGCTGACCGCAGTGCCGAGGCCGGTGCAGCCATGACAGAAATGCGCCAGAGGATTGATCGGCTGACTGCAGAGAGTAGCGTCTTGCAGCAACAGCTCGAAGCCGAACGCGAGGCTCGCGAAGCCCGCCTCGCAGAAGTTCAGGGGACATACGATGAGTTGGTCGGCAAGCTCGAAGAAGAGATCCAGCGAGGTGAGGTAAAGATATCGGAACTCAAGGGGAAATTGACGGTGAACGTTGTCGACAAGATTCTCTTCGACTCCGGCAAAGCAGACCTCAAACCAGCGGGCATAAGTGTTCTGCAACAGATTGGCGACATCCTCAAGTCAGCAGCAGACAAAAATATTCAGGTGGAAGGACACACCGACAACGTGCCCATCAGTGGCACTCTGGCCGAAAAATACCCGTCAAACTGGGAGCTCTCAACAGCACGAGCCACGACTGTATTGCACTTCCTCCAGACCAAGGCCTCCATCCCGGGCGAGCGCCTCTCCGCTGTCGGCTATGGCGAGTACCACCCCATCGCCACAAACGGTAGCAAGGAAGGGCGTGCCCAAAACCGCCGCATCCAGATTGTCTTGGCCGCCCAGGAGCATTAACAGAGCAACAGCGAGAGGAGACATTACGGTCTGGGGGGATACACCGACAGTCATTGCATATCTCTAGCAGCCTGCCGGAATGTTCAGGCTGCAGTGAAAGATATCCCGACCACGGAGGTTCCCATGCAGAATGAGTTGGAAACAATCCAACAGATCTACAATGTGGTCACAGAATTTATAATCAACTACAGTTTTCAGATTGTAGGTGCCTTCATCATCCTTAACATAATGTTTCCGAGAGAAAAAGCGGGGGCATCCAAATGGACGCCCCCGCTTTGATTTCTATACAAATTACATGATGAAAATTATCTCAGCAATTTCCCCAGATAAAGGAAAGTACCACCAACCGAGATGCTCGCCAGAAGATTCCCGGTAAGATTTGTATAGTGAGAGATGGTGTAGTTTATCAGGTCCTGTTTCGTATCGAGACTGAACACGTCAATATAGAGCTGTGACCCCTTCCAGAGGAAGATGCAGGCAAAAACCACCATGAAACAGGCAAAACCGTTACTGATCGGAGTGTCTTTGATGTTTAAATAAATCTTACGGATCAGGTCAATATTGATCAAGGAGAGGAAAACCCAGTTGGTGTTCTCAACAATGCGAAGAACACGGAGAACTTCTGCATCGGGAGTCGGATTGATCAACAGAAACAACAGAGAAGCGCCGATGACACTAACAACACCAAGATAGACATGCAGCTTGCTGCCCTCGAATTCCAGCGTTCGGGTAAATACGTAATACTCCTGGAAACCGTGACTCATGATCAGGATGGAGAGGGTCCCGATGATGTGCCCCATCGCCAACACATAGGGATTGCCAAGGCCTGGCAGAAACGGCAGAGCGCCGGGGATAATTTCTCCCAGCAGGATCAGGAAGAAACCAACAGCGATACTGGTCCAGACCCGAGCATTACCGATACTGAAGTAAAAAGAGACAATGCCTGCAATAAGCCAGAATAGCGCCAGTACAACTTGAAACATTTCCATAGATGCCTCCCTGAGATCGCCTGAATTCAGGCAAGAAAAAAGGCGGCTCGTAAGCCGCCATATTTTAAAGCGGGGTTATTTGGGAAGCCCGTTGAAACCTCTTTTCATTTCTTCGAGCATCTTATCAATCTTGCTCGGACCGGCCACCAGCCTGGCTGATTTACTCAGGTTGCGATAAAAGCCGTCCAGAACAGAATCGTTAATCTGGCTGCCGTTGAGTTTCATTTTATCGAACTCTTTTTCGACCAGAGACGTACCGATCTTGCCAAGATGCGCCTGGGCTAACTGCTGGAAGAGTGCCAGTGTCTTCTGCCTGCGATCCGCTTCACGCGTTTCCAACGTTTTACTCGCAGCATGCTCCTGTTCTTCCCGCTGGAGACGGCGCGCAGCAACAGCATTGCTCCACAGGCCAGCTACATCAGCCGTTTGCATAAGATCTGCCAACGATTTTTCACTATCACCAATGGTGACAAGAACGTCGACTTTGGCACCTGGCTCCTTGGCGACCGACAGGGAGCTATCCGCTGTCGTTTCAATATCCGTAGAGCCATCGTGGAAAAAGCCGAGGGGGTTCCCGCCACGATAGAAGATCAGGGCAATATGTTCTTTGGAATAGATCCGCAGGCAACCGCTACGTTTCTCTTCGCGCATGCGAACCAGAAGAGACTTGATATCGATCAGCTGCAAATCCTGGCCCTTGTGCAGCATTTCACCATGCAACAAGGTATGGATACTGTAAGCCAGCTCAGTCGAGAGCCGGTAGATGTTGAGATTTCCTGTTCCCGTCAAGGCTTCATGAAACGTGCGATCAATGGCATCATAAGCAATCAGGTGCTCCCGCTCAGTCTCATAAAGGCCACTGATCAGGCGACCTTCCTGATAGATAAAAACACCGGTCCCCTCAGGAAAGTCAAAACGCATGTATCCGGTAAACTTGCCCTGACGCATTTTCCCCAGAGCATCAGCCAGGTTGACTTTACCCGGATTGATGTTTTCTTTAACAGGATTGCCCCGCGGCAATAAAATCATGATTTAAACCTCATATCTGAACCCGCGCGTCAAATAACAGAGTCCGTTCACACACATTTAAATGTTGCAATAAGAACCTTTGCTTTTAAGATATTCGGGCATTTATGTCAAGATAGTTGCTGGCAAAGCTAAAAGAGTCCAGCTTGACGAAGTTCCCGTGCAACCTGTCGACGATGGGACGAGAATCTACGGTAAGCGCCCTCTGCCAGTTGGTCATCAGCACTCTGAGCGACACGATTCACCAGGATAAATTCACGGTAAGACTCATCAAGCGACTGGCCAGTCATCATCGACAACAGATCAACCAGAGGTTTCCGACCTTTGAGTTCTATTTCCTCACTGTTAAGCAACCCGCCGTCAGTATCAAACAGATGTACCGCAAGCCTGCACTCTGGCCCGACCAATCCAGGCCCGTCTATTGTCAATGCGACCAAACCGTGGGAATCATCATCCAGTCCCAGATCACCATAGACCTTCTCGAAACAGGCCGCATGAATGAAACCTCGCCGACGACTGCGTAAGTCAAAGTAAAAGTGACCACCTTCCGATAGCGATTGTCGACAACAGAAGGGGCATTCAAGAATCAGACGGTGGCGATGCCCGACAGGCATCCCGGGAAATACATCCGGTATCAACCCGGTATGACGACAATTCAGAAGCTTTGATTCTGCGTCAAACCGGGACAGGACAAATTCGGCCAACTGCTTGAGCTGGCTATGCACAGCGGTATTGCGAGCATGGGTGAGAACCGGTCGAATCCGACTGGAGAAACCGGAAGCCAGGCTCTCCACCTTGGGGCTCTTGCTGATGCAGATATCCAGAACCTGATAATCACGTTCCCTTGCCGCGTAAGTAAGAAACTCGTGAACTCGGACCTCGGCATTGAGCTTGGCTCGGGTATCGACCAGGCTGGGAAGCAGCCAGAGCCGAGTGGTGCGATCAACGCTGGCCAGGATCTGCCGCAGGGCTCCCGCGTTAACCAGCGCAGCGCGATCTTTGACCGGCACCAGAACCAGGTCTGCTGCCAGCAACGCTGCCTCGGTAAACCAGTCGAGGATAGGCCGTGTATCAAGGATCAAGATGCCGGGAAGTTCCGTAGAGTGCAAGCGCTGCCGCATCCAGCCTGGCGCATGGGATGGCGGCTGTAATCGACGCGACGAAGCCATATACTGCACACCATACTGTCCGAGCACGGCAAGCTCAGCAGGCGGGACATCCTCCAGGAGCCCGGCAATACTGTGCTCCGGACGCGGACCGAGGGCAAACATCTGGTCGACGCTGAAATGGTTGTCAAAGGAAGCAATCGTTACCGGCAGATCTTCACAAAGAGCCTTGAGATAGACAGCCAGGTTGGTGGCAATTGTCGTCTTGCCCACCCCGCCCTTTTCGCTGGCAACAGCAATCACAAACGGACGGCTCACGATGCACCATTCACAGCCAACAACTCCTGCAGAGTTTCCCAGCGTTCCAAACAGTCATCAAGCTCCGATTGCAGTTCAGTATGCTTATCGATCAACTTGCCGAGGCACGTGTGATCAACAGCCATCTCTGGAGCCTGCATCTCTGTCGTCAGCTCGACCAATCCCTGTTCAAGCTCTTCAATTCTTTTTTCGACCTCGTCTAGCTGCTTTTGCCGTTTCTGTTCCTCTCGCCGCAGCACCTTGCGGTCCGCATGAGACACAGCATTGGAAGCCGTGCCACTCTCTGCAGAAGAATCCTTGTTCGAGCTTGCCTGTTCGACCCGCATTGACGAGTGACTAACATCCCCTTCGCCGCTCTTGGAACGCAGGAATTCGCCGTAATTACCCAGATATGAAGTGGCCCGGCGGTCTACGACTTCAACGACCCGACTGGCCAAGGCATCGACAAAGTACCGGTCATGCGAAACGAACACCAAGGTTCCCTGGTAGCCTTTCAGTGCTTGCAGGAGGACTTCTTTGGACGCAAGGTCAAGATGGTTGGTCGGCTCATCCAGCAACAAAAGGTTCGCTGGTTTAAGGAGTAGAATTGCCAGGGCCAGGCGATTGCGCTCACCACCGGAGAGAACGGAAACTTTTTTATGCACATCGTCGCCATGGAAAAGGAAAGCGCCGAGCAGGTTACGAACCTTCGGCACCATATCAAAGGGGGCCGCGTGAGTGATCTGCTCAAGAACCGTCAGGCTGGGATCGAGAGTGCGCGCCTGATCCTGAGCAAAATATGCCATATCCAGGTTATGGCCTTCCTCGCGTTCACCTTTAAGTGGTGTCTCCACGCCAGCCAACAGGCGCATCATGGTCGACTTGCCGGCACCGTTGGCTCCAACCAGAGCAATACGTTCAGTACGCTCGACAGCAAGCTCAACTTCTTCCAGTACTGACAGCTCACCATACCCATGAGACACCCCGGAGAGACTGATTGACAGCCGTCCGCTTTTCGGTGGTACCGGGAAGGAAAAACCTATTTTCTTCCGTTCCGGGGGCAATTCAATCCGTTCAATTTTTTCCAGTTGTTTGACCCGACTCTGCACCAGCGATGCCTTATTGGCATTGTAGCGAAACTTGTTAATAAATGCTTCGAGGCGGGCGACTTCTTCATCCTGGCGCCGCTTGCCCTCGCGCAAAGCCGCGACACGTTCATCCCGGGTAGTCAGGTAGCGGGAATAATTGCCGGGGTAATCTGTCAGTTTGCCATGCCAGATTTCAACAATGCGCGTCACGACCTGATCAAGAAAGAAACGATCATGAGAAACCAGAATTACAGCATAAGGATATGCAGAGAGGTAACTTTCCAACCAGTCACGGGCCGGCAGGTCAAGGTGGTTAGTTGGTTCGTCCAGCAATAGCAGATTGGGCTTTTGCAGTAACAGCTTGGCTAACGCGATGCGCATTTGCCAGCCACCGGAAAAGTGTTCACATGGTTTGTGCCAATCGCTTTCAGCGAAACCAAGCCCTTTAAGGACGCGACCAATTTCAGACTCAATGGTATAGCCCCCACGCTGCCGAAAGATCTCCTGCAGTTCAGAGTAGCGATCAAGGGCTGCTTGCTCCGCTTTGCGGCTGATCTGTCCCTCTAGCGATTGCAGTTCAGCTTCAATGGAAAGGAGCTCTGCAAGTGCGGAGCGCACCTCGTCAAAGAGATTACGACCGCGATGCTCCAGACCTTCTTGAGGTAGGTAGCCGATTGTGGTTCCGCGGGCAAGTTGGAGCCCGCCAGTATCAACCTCTGACTGACCGGCCAACAAGCGCAACAAGGTCGTCTTACCAGCACCATTTTCACCGCAAAGACCGATACGATCAGTCGGGCGGACATGCCAGTCAACGTGACGCAGAACAACCTGGGCGGCAAATTGTTTAGTAACATCTTTTAGCTGTAACATGGCGAACGTTATAGCACATTTGCATGGCCACGAGAATCTTCTATATGAATAACGTCTACATCATTGACAGCAGCCTCAAACATTAGCAGACTGAGTGCAGACTCATTTTGCAGAAGGCCAGCTGCCGATGAAGCACTTTTGTACCCAAACAGAAGCACCTGACGAACACAAAGGGGGGTTAAAATGGCACGTAAAGTATTTATTGCTGCAACCGGTCAAGATTGTGGCAAAACCACCACCAGCCTTTCCCTGCTGCATCTGGCACGCCAGAAGTATAAACGTGTCGGTTTCATCAAACCCATTGGGCCAAAGCCCTCTCGCTACGATGATTTCTGGGTCGACAAAGATGCGGTGCTGGTCGCCAAAGTTTTTGAGCTTGAAGGCGATATCCGTCTGATGTCACCGGTGGTGGTGCAACCAGGTGACACGCGCAAGGTCCTCGATGGCGTGGTCACAAAAGCCCAACTGGAGCAGCAACTGGTTGCAGCTTGCAGAGAACTTGAAAAACGTTGCGATTTCCTGATCATTGAAGGGGCAGGACACAGCGGTGTCGGTTCAGTTCTCGGTCTGAGCAACGCCCGAGTGGCGCGACTGCTTGATGCACCAGTATTGTTGATCAGCGGCGGCGGCATCGGTCATGTGATTGACGATGTGAGCATGAACCTGGCTCTCTACAAAATGGAGGGTGCTGACGTACGCATCGTCATGCCGAACAAGTTGATTGCCGAAAAACGGACGCAAACGCTCAATTATATGAACAAGGCTTTTGCCGACCAGGACTTCATTGTTCATGGCGGCTTCAATTATTCGCCAATCCTCGCTGGCCCCACGTTGCAGCATATCGCCAAGCTATTCAATGTGCCACTGCGAGCAACTCAGGAGCAAGCGAGACAAATCATCAAGCAAACTCAGCTCGCGGCAGCCTCCACCGAAAAGGTTGTCGAAATCCTCAAAGAGTCAACCCTCCTCCTGGTCAACAGTAGCCGTGATGAGCTGCTGGTCATGCTCGCCACACTCCATCATATTCCCGAATATCGCGCGAAGCTTTCAGGGGTTCTGATCTCCGGTGCCAACCAGGTTGCCAAACTGACCCAACAGGTGCTTGACGACAGCGAGCTGCCGTTCATGAGGACAGAGCAGCTCACATCGTCATCCTTCATGATGGTGACACAGAATGTTTCCAAAATCACGGCAGAGGATCTGGAAAAAATCAACATGGTCAAGGCGCTGGCCGAGCAGGATCTTGATTTTGATTTAATTGATAGCAAGCTTGACTGAAGAACAGGGCTGCAACAGGGACAAAAGCTCGGAACCTTTGTTTAATGCAAAGTCTTTCACCACAGAGCCACGGAGAACACAGAGTAAATAAAAAGATTTTCATGCTTTATCTGCGTCCTTCAGATTTTATCCGCGTTCAACAACTGGCTTGGTTTTAAGGTTTACCCATAAGACCTTTGTTTTTGTGTTCCTTTTTGTGTGTTTCTCTGTGATCTCTGAGTCTCTGTGGTGAATCGCTTTTTTATAATCTTGACCAGTAACGGCAAGCAGATCTCTCTGATATAACCAACGACAAAGCCCCGTTTGCATTATTTCCGTGCAATTTTCAATTTATTTGTTATAGTTCGGCCGTATCTCACCTTTTTTAAAAGGTTTTTTCGATCTTAAGGGCTGGTAATAGCCCTACAGATATACAGATTTGGTATTTGTCCTGTCATCGAGCGAGCTCCCAGTTCCGGTTGAGCCAACCATCTTGAGACAGGGTTAATGCCCCCAACAGTTTAAGGTTGTCGTACGCGACAGCCGGGAAGAATTACATGTCTAAAAAAATGATGGTTAACGCCACTCATCCCGAAGAAAACCGGGTGGCTATCGTAGAAGACGGCATCCTCAATGAGCTTGACATCGAGGTTGCTGGCCGGGAACCCTCCAAAGGTAACATCTATAAAGCGGTTGTCGTCCGGGTTGAAACCGGCCTGCAAGCCGCTTTTGTTGATTATGGAGGCGAACGCATGGGCTTTCTGCAAATCGACGAAATCAATTACACCATTGTCAAACCTGATCACAAGCCTGCAGAAGATGGTCGCCGACCGCGCATCAACGAACTTTTGCAGCGCGGCCAGGAGATCCTGGTTCAGATCACCAAGGAAGAACGAGGCACCAAAGGTGCTGCACTGACCACCTTCCTTTCCCTGGCAGGTCGCTACATGGTTCTCATGCCTGGCAGCACGACCCGTGGTGTCTCCCGAAAAGCTGAAAGCGATGCACAGCGCAAAGAGCTGAAGAAAGCCATGTCCTCACTCGATCTGGCTGAAGGCATCGGCTATATCGTCCGCACAGCAGCTCTCGACCAGACCCGCGAAGAGCTGGAACGCGACTACCGCTACCTGATCCGCCTTTTTGAAAGTATCAAAGAGCTTGAGCTGAAGTCCAAAGCCCCGGCGCTGATCTACAAGGAATCCAACCTGATGATCCGTTCGATCCGGGATTACTTCACCACTGACATGGATGAAGTCCTGATTGACGACGCACAGGTATTCAAAGAAGCCAAAGATTTTTTCCAGATGGTCATGCCTGACCAGGTTCACCTGGTGAAGTTGCATCAGGAACGTCGACCAATTTTCTCACGCTACCAGATTGAAGAACAGATTGAGACCTTAAACCACAACAAGATCAACCTCCCCTCCGGTGGTTCGATTGTCATTGATCCAACCGAGGCTCTGGTTGCTGTCGATGTCAACAGTGGCAAAATGGCCTCCGAGAAAGGCGTTGAAGCCACGGCGACCAAAACAAACCTGGAAGCAGCGATAGAAGTAGGCCGACAATTACGCCTGCGCGACCTCGGTGGCCTGATTGTCATCGACTTTATTGACATGCGCGAACGTAAAAACAATCGTCTGGTCGAGGATCAGGTCAAAAAATCTCTGGAAAACGACAAGGCCCGGGTCAGCGTGGGACGTATCAGCAAGTTCGGCTTACTGGAGATGAGTCGCCAAAGAATTAAAGCGACTTTGACGCAAAGTTCCCACCTGCCCTGCCCGCACTGTAACGGTTCCGGCCATCTGAAGAGCCCTGAGACCCAGGCTATTGCTCTGCTGAGAAAAATCCACGCCAGTGCCGCCAAGGGACAAGTCAGCCGCGTCGATGCTCAGTTACCCATGGAAGTTGCAGCTTACCTGCTGAACAACAACCGTGAAGAGCTCGTTGACATGGAACGTCGCTACCAGTTGCAGATTCACATTCACGGTAACCGTGATTTCCTGGCTGACCAGGTTGAAATTGAGATCCAGAAGAAAGAAAAGGAAAAAACGGTCCAGCCTGAGTATGTTGAAGCGGGCACTCTACCAATGGCCACAGCAGAAGAGATCAAGGAAGAGGCCAGCGCTCCTGTTCAAAAAGAGGCAAAAGCAGAGACAGATACAGAGACGACTGCGACCGAAGCCGAACCAGGCAAAAAACGGCGGCGCAGGAGGCGGCGCAAGCCAGCGGCTACTTCTGAAGACGCGCAAACGACGAAACAGGATTCCACAGGCTCACCGGATGAAGAACCTAAAGTCAACAACAATGAGACTATTGACTCTCCTGACGAAACGGTGCCTGAACAGACCGACGCGGAAGCCCCGGCAAAAAAACCTCAAAGACGTCGGCGTTCCAGTAGCAAGGCAAAGCCTACATCAAAAGACGCAGAGACAACTGAGGCTGCGGTAGAAATAAATTCGGCAGAGGCTCCCACAACCACAGACAAGCCTGTAGAGGCAACGTCAGGTGATCAGGACGCAGTCGAAACAAAACCGAAACGTCGCAGGGGTCGTCGCAAACCAAAAGCTGCGGTTGACGCAGTGCCGTCTGAAGTGGCCGCGGAAACAACCGCGCAGGCTCAATCTGAGATACCAACGAAACCAATTGAACAGCCTGCGACAGAGCAGAAGACTGGAGAAACAGTTACAGCAGAGGCTAAGTTAAAACCGAGACGCCCTCGCCGTAGCACCAAGAAACCTGTGCCCGCGGCTGAGACACCAGAGACACCACAAGAAAATGTTGCGACGCCAGTCATAAATGAGCAGCCTTTGAATGAGGAAAAAGCAACGACCAAGAAACCAGCCCGGCGCAGTCGCAAAAAGAGCGACGAAGTGCAACCGGCTCGGGAAACTGCTGTACAGTCAGTAAAACCAGAGGAAGCTCAAGCACCTCAGCCTGCCGCCGAAGCGAAAGAAAAACCGAAGCGCCGCAGTACAAGTCGTACAGAACCAAAACCCAAAATAACTGAGCCGGCTACAGAGGCACCCGCAGTATCAGAAACGAAGCCTACTGAGGAGAAACCAGCCAAGAAGACTCCTGCTCGACGCGCCGCGAGCAAGACTCCAGTCAAAAAAGCACTTACAAAGACAGCTGCGACAACCAAGAGTGGTGATAAAGCGACACCGGCAAAGAGCAAAACAGCGGAGCCCGTGAAGGAAGAGATAACCAAACCGAAACGGACCAGAACCGTGAAGAAGAAAACTACGGAAACGGATCCTGTTTCGGAGGATTGACGAGCTAAGCAAGTGATAAGAGCAAAAAGTCCAGCGTTGTTTTCCAACGCTGGCCTTTTTAATTGTAGTAGCTCAGACTTGACCTGACACTGATTGTCAGATTTAGTTGTAATCAAAAAGCTGTTAAATTTGATCATTCTTAAAAGCCAGGGTTTGCAATAATTTCGCATTTCAGCCAATCTAAGTACCCCAGAACAATGTAGGAAGATAAATAAGAACCCCTCTTCTTTGACCTCAACCTATGACCAGTTATAATTGGCAGAGTATTATATCGAAATACATAATAGGCTTTGTGGGTTTTAACTATTTCCCTTACAGTGGTTGAGATATAGGTTGAGTGGTGTACGAGGCTAACCTAAAAACTCGCTAAACAACTCGACCGCTGAGGTATCTTTAAATAAGAGTTGCCGAGGCGCAGTTGGCTGGTTTTGGATCTCTGGGAATGGGGACTAAATGAAGCAAATAAAGATGTGGTCGCTACTGGTGTTCTTGGTGCTTTTCTCTTCAGGGCCAGTTTCATCGGCGGTGGCCGCTGACACCGTGAAAATCGGCGGGAGCGGCTTCGCTCTGGAAACGATGCGCATCCTGGCCGGAGTCTATCGGCAGAGTCACCCCGAAGTGGCAGTCGTTGTTTTCCCCAGTCTGGGAAGCAGCGGCGGCATCAAGGCTCTCTTGGCGGGGGAACTGGATATTGCACTCAGCAGTCGCCCCCTGCAAGAAAAAGAGAAGGGTCTGCCCTTGCAGGAATTGGCGTTCTTTAAAACACCCTTTGTCTTTGTCGTCCACCCCCAGGTGGAAAAGACGTCCATATCCACCGAAGAGCTGGAAAGGATTTATGGGGGAAAGACGCTGTCATGGCCGGATGGCTCTCGACTCCGCTTGGTGCTTCGCCCGGAAAAGGAGACGGATACGAATATCGTCATGGGACTGTCACCGAGCATGAAAGTAGCCGTTTCTGACGCCATGGGCCGCCAGGGGATGATTCTGGAGATTACTGACCAGGAGAATCTCGATGGCCTGGAGAATATTCCCGGGACCCTGGGAGCCACTACTCTTAGCCAACTATTAAGCGAACAACGACAGCTAAATATCTTGGCATTGAACGGACTGACCCCAAGTGTTGAGACGCTGCGCGAAGGGTCATATCCTTTGAGCAAAACACTCTATTTGGTCACTGGACAGGAGACCTCCCCGGCGGCTCGGCAATTCCTGGACTACATTGTTTCGGACCAAGTAGAAAAGATACTGTCTATGTATGGCAGTCTGCGATTGACTAAAAATGGACCGTCCGAACATGCAAAGTAGTAGAACGATCACCAGGATAAGCACCTGGCTGGCGGGGGTGGTGGCGATACTGGTGACGTGTCTTCCCCCCTTGAGCTACGGGATTTTTTCTTACCAGTACCTCCAGGGCAGCGTAACCACCGAGGTGGAGATCAACAGTCGCTTAATCAGTAATCTCATCAATGCCAATCCACTCCTATGGCACTATGAGGAGATGCGACTGGAGGAAATCCTGGCAAAACGCCCGGATTCAGGAGAAAGCGAATCCCGTCGGTTAGTAGATCTTCAGGGACGGTTGATCGCGGCCAGTGACAGCCCCCTGCAGCCGCCGTTGTTCAAGATAACCCGTGAGGTGATGGACGCTGGACATGCGGTGGCCAGGTTAGAGATTGCTCGTTCCCTGCAGCCGCTGCTGCTGAAAACCGGAGTCGCGGCCCTGATTGGATTGTTCCTGGGGGTGGCGCTGTTTATCCCCCTCCGTATTCTACCAATTCGG
>JAGXHM010000059.1 GCA_024636155.1 Deltaproteobacteria bacterium | reverse complement strand
TAATGTGCCGGATCGTTGGCATTGACGCCTTAACACGTGTATCGTCGGTAATTTGGTTGTTGCTGTCGAGAGGGACATTGAAGTCGACACGACAGAATACTCGTTTGCCCCGGAAGTCGATATCACTGATTGAGAGTTTCTTTAACATCGATTTGCCCTTGTTCGTATGTGCTGGATTGTTTGACAAAAAAACGCTACCAAGCCACCAAGCGACAAAGATTGAGATCGTGAGACCCAAACGCTCCTTTGTGCCTTCGAGCCTTTGTGGCTATCTATGGTCTTTGCCCATTGCGTAAATCTAAATAAAAAAGGGCAGGTTGATAACCTGCCCTCGATGTAGAGTGTTAAGCCTTGGCCATCAGTTTAACCAGGTCGACGATGCGGCTTGAATAACCCCATTCATTATCGTACCAACTCATCACCTTGACCATTGTGCCGCCGATCACGGTGGTGGTCGCAGCATCAACTGTGGAAGATGAAGGGTTGCCGTTAAAATCACAGGATACCAGGGGCAATTCACAGTAGGAGAGAATCCCTTTCAGGGGACCGTCGGCGGCAGCTTTCATCGCTGCGTTGACCTCTTTAACGGAGGTTGTTTTTTCTGTTTCGACAACCAGGTCGACCAAAGAGACGTTCGGTGTCGGCACACGAACGGCCAGACCGTCAAGCTTACCCTTCAACGCTGGCAGAACCAGTGCGACAGCTTTGGCAGCTCCGGTGGTCGTTGGAATCATCGACAAGGCCGCAGCGCGGGCCCGGCGCAGATCGCTGTGTGGAAGATCGAGAATGTTTTGATCGTTGGTATAGGCGTGCACGGTGGTCATCAAACCTTTGACGATCCCGAAATTGTCCATCAGAACTTTAGCGACAGGGGCCAGGCAGTTAGTGGTACAGGATGCGTTCGATACGATGTGATGTTGGGCTGAGTCGTAAAGTTCATCATTGACCCCCATACAAACCGTCAGATCAACGTCTTTGCCAGGAGCGCTGATGATGACCTTGCGCGCGCCAGCTTGAATGTGCTTGCCAGCGTCCTTGCCATTAGTAAATAAACCCGTTGATTCGATAACGATGTCTACACCGAGCTCTTTCCACGGCAGGGCAGCAGGATCGCGCTCACTGAACACCTTGATTGACTTCCCACTGATCTGAATCGCGCCGTTCGCGACAGAAACGTCCTCAGCAAAAATGCCATGGATAGAATCATACTTGAGCAGGTGTGCGAGAGTCTCTGGACTGGTGAGGTCGTTAATGGCTACAATTTCGAATTCAGAAGTGTTCTGTGCTGCACGCAACACGTTCCTTCCAATGCGTCCAAAGCCGTTGATGGCTACTTTTACCGACATGTACTCGTCCTCCCAGTGGGTTTTTAAAAAAAGAAAGATGCCTGACGGAAAACCGCTCAGGCAGAAAATTTATCGACGCTCGGATGATAACGAATCGGATAATGATGGTCAACCGTTTTTAATCGTTTTTATACAATGCCGGTTGCTCTGATGCCGGTATTTGTGATATGTAAATTGTCGCTCTCCCGTTGTGTTTTGCCACGTCCTGACCAAGACACATCTTCCTGTCAATTAATGAATGTTGCAAGGCTTTCCCAAAGACCATGAAAAGCTCTCTGGAAAGACGCATCCTGATCTTCAGCCTGTTGGCGTTGACTCTCACTATTGCGGTTAATACCGGTTTTAATGTTGAGAGTTTCCGGCGCACCTATCGGGATAGTATCCTGCAAAGAGCCCAGACCTTTACCGCTGCTTTGAAGACCCAGATTGAAGCGGTTGTTAACCTGGGGTTGCCTCTTGATGAAATAGATGGCATTTCAGAACGTTGTCAGGAGATCGTGCTTAATGACCCTGAGATTGCTTACTGTCTGATAGAAGATTCCTCCGGCAATGTCCTCTACCATAGTGATACCAATTATCCTGAGATAGCAACAGTAGGCTACCTCGGCAATCTTTCCTCCAATGTCTCTATTCTTCATTCAAAAGTCATGGGCAAGGTCTACGACAATACCGCCCCTCTCTACAATTATGATGATAAGGTTGCCGGTCGTGTCCGTATCGGTTTTCAGGATGAAGTGCTTAACCAGCTGGTCATGGATCACCTCGGTTCAACAATCATGGTTCTTGTTGCTGCCTTCATCGTTGCTTTTACCCTGATTGTGCTCTTCTCCCGTTATGACCTGGTCCTGCCAATTAGGCGCCTTTGTGGTATGGCAGAGGATCTTGCGGCAGGCAGGTTTGATGTTAAGGCCCCAACTTTGCGGACCCGGGAATTGGCTATGCTGGGTACTACTCTGACTGGTATGGCTAATTCACTACGTGAGCGTGATGAAGAATTAAGCCGAAATTATCAGGAAGTGGAACAGACCAATCTTGAATTACAGAGATCTTACGAAAGCCTGGAAAGTATCAGCTCTGAGCTTGGGCGCAGTCGGGAAATGTATCGTTCGCTGCTGGATGAAGCGAGTGATGCAATTCTGGTTTGTGACGAAGAAGACAACATTGTTATTGCCAATAAGGCTGCAGAGCGTTTCTTCGGCCTGCCCAAGGCGAGGATGGAGCGCAATAATTATTACTCATTTTTATTGTTGATTAATTGCCGTGATGTGGAAAGTCAATTCGAGCTGAATCAAGCGGTTCAACCAGGGCAGTCAAGCGAGTCTGAGATCCGTTTCTGGCGCGAAAGGGATCAGCACAGCTTGCTCGGTCGTGCTTCCACTTCTGTCATTGTCGCTAAAGATGGCCGACGCTTGATGCAGGTCTTCGTTCGTGATACCACCAAGGAAGAGGAGGTCCGTCTCAATCTTGAACGTACGGCCACCGAAATTGAACGTCTTAATCAAATGAAGAATTCTTTCCTCGGGCTGGCTTCCCATGAGTTGAAAACGCCTTTGACGATCATTATGGGCTACGTGGAACTTCTCCTGGCAGATCGAGAGGAGCCACTTAATGATGACACGCTTGACCTGATTAAGCATATCTCCAAGGCTGGCGAGCGTCTCTCCGAGATTGTTCGTGATATGGTTGATGTTTCGCTGATTGATGGGCAAACCATAGATCTCATCAGTCAGGATGTTGACATTAATATTCTTGTCCAACGTGCGGTTGATAAAAATGAGGCCTTTGTTCGCCAGCGAGAACAGACTCTGAAGTTGGAGTTGACACGAGATTTGCCACTCGTTAAATGTGATGTTGAACGCATGATCCAGGTGATAGGGAATGTGATTGGCAATGCCATAAAGTTTACCCCGGACAAAGGAACGATTATACTACAGACAAAGTTGGTCTATCGTCCCCGGCAGCCAGAGAAATTTGCAACCAATCGCATGGACAGTGCTTGTGAACTCGGTAATCAACAGGTTCCCTATGTTGAGATTGCTGTTTGTGACAAAGGTATCGGTATCGCCGAATCGGAACATGAGGCGATCTTCGATAAGTTCCACGAGGTTGGTGATGTCGAAGAACATTCTACCGGCAAAGTGGCTTTTAAAAGCCGTGGGGCCGGACTGGGCCTAAGTATCGTGAAAGGGATTGTCGATTTGCACGGTGGCACTGTTTGGGTTGAAAGCCCTGGCTATAACCCTGAAACCATGACCGGGAGCACCTTCTATATTTTATTACCCGCGATTGCTCTCAATGCTTAGGGTCGTTTTTGTTGTGCTTCTCGCTTGCATCCTTTGCTCTCTTGCGTTATGTATCCGGCCACAAATGCAACATGATCTGACTCCGTAAACAACCGATAGCAAGCAGCGTTTTTTTAGCACTCCTTTAGTTCAAACACTAAAACTCTTTATCTGCCACTGACTTGCGGATCCAGATAGAAAGCTTAATATGAGAATTTGCCTACTGGCAAGTGGCAGCAAGGGGAATTCCCTACTGATTGAATCGGGTCAGACCCGGCTCTTGATCGATGCCGGAATTTCTGCACGTGAATTACGTAAACGTCTTGAGATGATAGGGGTTGATGCCGCGAGTCTCAACGCATTACTGATTACGCATGAACATACAGACCACGTGCGTGGTCTGGGCCCGCTGGTCCGTCAACTTAATCTTCCGGTTTATTTGCAAACTGATCTGGCTGGGAAATTGCCTGATGTTGGCAAACAGGAATGCGTACATGAGTTTGCCGATGGCGAAGATTTTACCGTGAACGATCTGACTATTCGACCGTTTGCTATCACTCACGATTCCCTGGCTCCAGTCGGTTTTAGCTTCTCCGGGGAGCAGGGCAAGATAGGGGTGGCCACCGATCTCGGTGTTGCTACACGTTTGGTGGCAGATTGTCTGAAGGATTGTCGGGCCCTGGTCATAGAGACCAACCATGACGAAGAATTATTACGCGACGGACCATATCCCTGGAAACTGAAACAGCGTGTACGCAGCAATCACGGACATCTCTCGAATATTGCCGGTGGTGCTTTGTTGCAAGAGTTGCTCTGGGATGGGCTAGAAACGGTTTTCCTCGGACATTTGAGTGAAACCAACAATCGTCCCGAACTGGCTCTGAATGCGATCAATAAGGTGTTGGATATACAAAACGCCTGCGCACCGCAAATTCTCGTCGGACGGCAACATCTGCCGATGACGTGGGCAGCGTGAAGCGAGGAACGCGTCGCGCGAAAGACTAATAACCTTGAATCCCTTTAATGAGGAGACGCAACTTAGAGCTGCCGCCATTGTGTTAATGTTGAGGCGCAGTGGTCGTTTTTAACGCAATGACACTAAGAAATGCAAAGAAAGTCACAAAGGGTAAACCTTGTTGTCCTTGTTTCTCCTTTGCGCTTTTGCGTTAAATTCTTGTAGCTTCTTTTGGGTTATAACCACGCAATCTCAGCAGTTACCAGCTACCAGCTATCGATTATCACTTAAGGAGTTTTATCAATGATTCCACGTTACACACGACCTGAAATGGCCCAAATATGGGAACCGGAGAATCGCTTCCGTATCTGGCTTGAGATTGAAACACTGGCTTGTGAAAAACAGGCTGAGCTCGGTGTTATCCCCGCAGAGGCCGTGAAGGTTATCCGTGAAAAAGGTGATTTTGATATTGCCCGGATTGATGAAATCGAAGCTGAGGTCAAGCATGATGTCATCGCCTTTCTGACCTCTGTGGCTGAATATGTTGGTCCTGAGGCCCGCTTTATCCATCAGGGCATGACCTCTTCTGACGTGCTCGATACCTGCATGTCGGTGCAGATGGTTCAGGCCGCGGACGAACTGCTTGCCGATCTTGATATGGTGCTTGAGTCGATCAAGGCGCGCGCCGTGGAGCACAAGGACACGGTTTGTATAGGTCGTTCACACGGTATCCATGCCGAACCGGTCACCTTTGGCTTGAAGCTGGCGTCATGGTACGCCGAAATGGAGCGCAATCGGAAACGTCTTCAGGCTGCCCGTGAAAGTATCGCAACCGGCGCTATTTCCGGTGCTGTCGGTACCTTTGCCAATATTGACCCGGTTGTTGAAGAATATGTCTGTGAAAAACTCGGTCTGCGACCAGAGCCGGTTTCGACTCAGGTGATTCCGCGTGACCGTCACGCTGAATTCTTCTGTGTGCTGGCGATTACAGCGTCCTCTCTGGAACGTATCGCCATAGAAATCCGGCACCTGCAGCGGACCGAAGTCCTAGAGGTTGAGGAATTCTTCAGTAAAGGCCAGAAAGGCTCCTCGGCCATGCCGCACAAGCGTAATCCGATTCTTTCCGAGAATCTGACCGGGCAGGCACGGTATATCCGCTCTTTCGCAATCCCTGCAATGGAGAATATTGCGCTCTGGCACGAACGCGACATCTCGCACTCTGCCGTGGAGCGTTATATCGCTCCAGACGCTACGGTTGCTCTCGACTTCTCCTTGCGTCGCCTGAACGGATTGATCAAAAATTTGGTGGTCTACCCTGACAATATGCTGCGCAACCTCAACCAGATGCGTGGCCTGGTTTTCTCACAGAAAATTCTCCTTGATCTGACCCAGGCTGGTGTCTCGCGTGAAGAGTCTTATCAGATGGTACAGCGTAACGCCATGAAGGTGTGGGACGAGGGGAAAGACTTTCAGGAAGAACTGCTTGCTGATACGGCGGTCGTCAAGGCTCTCGGGGAAGAGAAGATCCGCGAGTCTTTCGACCTGAATTATCATCTGAAGCATGTCGATACGATTTTCAAAAGGGTCTTTGGAGAAGCATAAAGAAGAAAATGCAGCTGTAAGCTTAGAGCTGTAAGAAAAATCAATAAAGTCGTTGTTTTGTTGTTTGGAAGAGGTTTAATCGCTTACAGCTTACAGCTTACAGCTGCCTTGGATAAGGAGTTTTCATGGCCTGGCGAATAGTAGTCGGTCTTAAAGATAATGTTCGTGATGCTCGTGGTGAACGTGTCCGTCGCGAGATTCGGGAGCATCTCGGCATTGAACTACAGTCGGTTCGTACCATTGATGTGTATACCGTTGATGCGCAGCTTGCCGATGAGGAAGTTGCTGCTGCCGCTGCAGGTCCGTTTAGCGACCCGATCATTCAGGACTATGCCATCAATCAACCGCTTGCTCACGATTTCGATGTGCTGGTTGAAGTTGGCTACCGACCTGGCGTCACAGACAACATCGGACGTACTGCCCGTGAAGCCATCCAGTACCAGACCGGTCGAGCTTTTGTGGGCGATGAGGGTGTCTACACCTCGGTGCAGTATCTCCTCTCCGGCGATATCACCGTTGAGGATGCCGAGCGGATCGCCCGTGATTTTCTCGGCAACGGCCTGATTCAGCGCTGGGATATCGCTGCCCGGGGCGATTTTGATCGCAGTAAAGGCATTCAGGTTACTGTTCCAAAGGTGACCAGCAGCGCCAAACCGGCTATTCGTCCTGTCAGCCTGGAGATCTCTGATGATGCTTTGCTGGAGATCAGCCGCCAGGGGAT
>JAGXHM010000058.1 GCA_024636155.1 Deltaproteobacteria bacterium | reverse complement strand
GTCCTGGAGGTCCTGTCGCCCTCGACGGAGGGGGTCGACACGCTCGTCAAGGTCGGTGAGTACAAGGCGCTCGCCACGCTCCGGCACATCCTGATCGCGGAGCCGGGCGCGGCTCACGTCCTGCACTACTCGCGAACCAGCGGCGGCGAGTGGACCGAGCTCGACCACATTCATGTAAAGCTCCATGATCCGCCCCTTGGTCAACTCTCCTTCCAGGCGCTGCGCAATCACCACTTCCCGCACTTTGCGGCGGATGGATTTGTCACGAGACAAAAACAGGTTCTTGGCCAGTTGCTGGGTAATGGTCGAAGCGCCGTGGGCCAGGCGTTTGCGCTTCAGGTCATACTTGATTGCTTCCTTCAACGCAGCCACATCAATGCCGTCGTGCTCGTAGAAGTTGGCATCCTCGGCGACAATCACCGCCCATTTCAGCTCGTCCGGAATTGAATCCAGAGGTGTCCAGTGTGGGTTTTTCGGCCCGACCATGAACGGGTGCATCTCGCCCTGCCAATCGGGGACCTCGATTGTCAGCGTGGTGCTGCGGTTTTTGAGAAACGAGACGTCGGGAAGGTCGTAGAAAACCCAGGCTGCCAGAGCCCCAACCGTCAGGGCCAGGACAGCCAGCAAGAGAAGTGAGTATTTCAAAAGTTTCCGCAACCGCAGCAACCTCTCCCAGAATATTGTGAAGATCCGTTTCATGCCTGTACTTTTTCAGCAAAAAGGTGTTAAGGGAAGCTGTTGATTCGATCTCTCCCGTTATCGATGCAATGGCAGTTTAACAAAACGTTTGTTAAGCTGCCACTATATCAGGATTCTTGTTGTTGTGTGCCACATATGGAGGTGTTCGCGATGTCTGAAGAAACCCTGGCCCTGATCTCGATCCCGATACTGGTCTTCCTCGCCCGCATCCTCGATGTGAGCGTCGGCACGCTGCGCATCATCTTCGTCTCAAAGGGGCTCAAGAACTACGCAGCGCTACTCGGTTTCTTCGAGTCGTTGGTCTGGATTCTGGCCGTCAGCCAGGTTATGAAACACATGGACAACTGGGTGACCTACGCAGCCTTCGCGCTCGGTTTCTCGGTGGGGAACTACGTGGGGATGCTGATCGAAGAGCGTATCGCCATCGGCAGTCAGATCATCCGCATCATCACCCGTCACGACGCCACCGAACTGGTCGGCTACCTGCAAGAGCAAGGCTACGGGGTGACCAGCGTCGACGCCACCGGCGAGAGCGGCCCGGTCAAGCTGATTTTCACTGTGGCCAAGCGACGCAAGCTTGAAAAGATCATTGGCGTCATCAAGCGCTTCAACCCGAACGCTTTCTACACGATCGAGGATGTGCGCTTCGTCAAGGAAGCCTTCGTAGCGCCGGTGACCGGTCGGGGCATGGTGCCGTTCCGAGCTCTGCGCATCAGAAAGTAGGAGTAATCTAAATAATTCGACTGCCTCCGCCACCTTGGAATTGGGATAGAGTAATACTTACGACGCACAAGAACTGTGCTAGATTTGTATGTATATCAAACCACAGACAGATGGAACGAAAACGATGGGAAAGAAAGAGCAAGATTGTTGGGAACCGAAAAAACACCCCAAGCACATGTGTAAACTTTTCAATAAAAGCATGATGATGGAAATCGACCAACGTTCTGCAAACCCGACTGTGACTTGCGCCAAGTGTGGGGCTAAAGCGGACCTGCCGGAATCAGTCTGTCAGCCTAAACCGTTGTAACTAATTTAAATCAAAGCTACAATCAATCACATCTCATGCCATAATCCGTAGAAGTTATAGACTCATAGACATCGTGGGACGTCTGGCAGTCTGTCGGACAATCAGGGCTGAAGCGAAAATTTGGCTGTTTGAGATCAGATTTTAGCTCGTTTGAGAGTAATAGCCGTAGCTATTGGTCGAAAAGGAGCTGGAATATGGGCCAAACGGTCGAATTTGCAGCCAGTTCATTGATAGTCTGACAGGCTGCTGGCGCGCAGGACTCTCCAATGAACAGCACCCCTCAAAAAGATCTGGTTCGCAATACTCTGATTATTGCCCTCATAGCTGCCCTGCTGTCGGCCAGTTTATGGATCATGCGCCCGTTTCTGCCAGCGCTGATATGGGCCAGCATGATCGTCATCGCGACCTGGCCGCTACTCACTATTGTGCAAAGAAAAGTCCGTGGTCGGCTCCCTGCAGTCCTAGTGATGATGGGCATATTAGCCCTCGTCTTCGTTATCCCCTTCAGCCTGGCGGTGGGCACCATTATCGAGAACGCACCGCACATAACCGCGTTGGGAAAGCAGGTGACCACGTTCAAAGTTTCTGCGCCTCCCGAGTGGATTGCGGAAATACCGCTCATCGGCAACTCAGCAACAGAGTTCTGGCAAAAGGCTGCAGCCACAGATTCTGAAGAGATTGCCCAAAAAATTGCACCTTACATCCGCAGCACAGGTGGCTGGCTTGTGGCGCAGGCAGGCAGCTTCGGCATGATTCTGATTCACTTCCTGCTGACATTAATCCTGACCGCGCTGCTCTACATGAATGGTGAAGAGGCTGCGGAAATGGTTCGTAAGTTAGCCCGACGGATCGCTGATGAGCGTGGCGAGGATGCAGCGATGCTCGCGGCCATGGCCGTTCGAGCCGTTGCCCAGGGTGTCGTCATTACCGCGCTTGCTCAATCGATTCTGGCCGGAATCGGCCTTGCGGTCGTGGGCATCCCCTTTGCGGCCTTATTGACGGCTCTCATTTTTATGCTGACAATCGCGCAGATCGGGCCTGGCCCTGTTCTGATTCCAGTTATTATCTGGCTGTTCTGGAAAGACAGCAGCGGATGGGCGATCGCCATGCTGGTCTGGACAATTATCGTCATGGGGATGGATGGATTCCTGCGCCCCATATTGATCCGTCGAAACGCGAATATCCCACTGCTCCTGATCTTCGCTGGCGTCATCGGCGGATTGATCGCTTTCGGCGTCATTGGCCTCTTCATCGGCCCGGTCCTCCTGACGGTCTGCTATACCCTGATGACCGCGTGGATCAATGACAAAGATTTGCAGGAAACCTCTTAAACAGTACGAGTCGCACGACAACTGACCAGTGGTAACAGGTATTTTACACTGTCGCAAACCTTGCCCCTGCCTACAGCTCGTGTTATACCTGCGCCAAATCTGACCTCAATATCAAGGAGAACAATATGTCCGAAAGCACCAACCCAACCGTCCGCATCGAAACCAGCATGGGCGAAATCGTCCTCGAACTCGATGCAGTCAACGCTCCAATCAGCACGGCCAACTTCATCGCTTATGCCAATGACGGTTTCTACGAGGGCACCATCTTCCACCGGGTTATCGATGGTTTCATGATTCAGTGCGGTGGCCTTACCGCAGATATGCGCGACAAGGATTGCAAAATGGCTCCGATCAAGAATGAGGCTGGCAACGGTCTGAAGAATGAACTCGGCACAGTCGCCATGGCGCGCACCAATGTTGTTGACAGCGCAACCAGCCAGTTTTTCATCAACGTCGGCGACAACACTTTCCTCAACCAGACGGCACCGACCCCGCAAGGTTTTGGTTATGCGGTCTTTGGCAAAGTAACCGACGGCATGGATGTGGTTAATGCTATCCGCCAGGTCAAGACCGGCAACAGCGGCATGCATCAGGATGTACCCGTGGAGACGATTACCATCCAGAAGGTTACTGTGGGGTAGATTCTAGGTCGGAGGCTGGTGGCTGACAACTGGTATCCAAACGCTTTACACTTTTATTCACAAAAAAATGGCTGACTCCTTAAGGAGCCAGTCATTTTTCATGTCAGTAGTCTCAATCCTCATTTTAGTGTAACAAGCTTTCCTTTTTCAATCTTGCGGGATCATCTGTTATACTCAGCCCCTAGCAGTCTGTCGGACAATCAATGAACTGGCTGCAAATTCGCCTGTTTGGACCATATCTCAGCTCCTTTTCGACCAATAGCTACGGCTATTACTCTCAAATGGGCTAAAATCTGGTCTCAAACATCCAAATTTTCGCTCCAGCCCTGATTGTCCGACAGACTGCTAGAGGAGGTTCAATGCCACCCAGAGCGCTACCCAAATGGCTATCCAGTTGCTATTACGGCATCAAGCTATTCCCTTTCCGCAAGGAACGCCTGGAACGTTTGTCTGAAGGGCTGCAGAAAGGGTTCGTCGGCATCCAGATCGACGGCCTGGCCTTCCCCTATCTCCAGCAAGCCCTTGACCGGGGCTATCTCCCCCACCTGGAACGCTATCTGCGCCGCGGCCACAAACTGACCGAATACCGTGCTGGCCTACCGAGCACCACACCTGCAGCGCAATCAACTTATTTCTACGGCAACGACCATGGAATCCCTTCTTTTCGCTGGTTTGAAAAGGAAAGCGGGCAAATTATCTCCTGCAACGATCCGGATCATGTTCAACTCTTTCGGGAAAAACTTTTTTCCGGAGAGAAAGGGCTGCTGAAAGGTGGTGCCTCGTATTCGAACATATTGGACGGCGACGCTGAACGTAGCATTTTTACGGTCTCCTCACCCCATCCGCAGACACTTTTCGGCCGCATTGGTGGTTCGCGCATTTTCCTGCTGATACTGGTCAACCCCTGGCGAAGCTGCCGCATGTTTTTTGCCAGTTTCTTGGAGTACTGGGCTAACCGTAAAGACGAATGGCACCATCGACGCAAGAAAACTTGGCGCACCCAGGAAGGGCTGTTCACTTTCATCCGCATTATCTGCAACGTGATTCTACGGGAAATGCAGACCTTCGGTGTGATTGCCGAAGTCTACGCGGGTACACCACGCATCTACACCACCTACAGTGGCTATGATGAGATCGCTCACCACTTCGGGCCAGCCTCCTGGCCAGCGTTGAAGAACCTGCAGTACATAGATCGCCGGATCGGTGAAATCATACGCGCGTTGGATCATGTACCAGGGGCTGACTACCTGTTGGTCATCCTCTCTGACCACGGCCAAACTCCGGGCTACCCGTTCCAGAACCGTTTTGGCGCCACCCTCGGCGATGTCATCAGCGCTTTTCTACGTGAGAACCAGACTGCCTCGGTTTCTTCCGGAGCCCTTGAATCCACCAGGGCACAGTTCGGTTATCTACAGAACGAACTTGAAGCTCGGAAGAAAGGTTGGCGACATCGGCTCTATCAACGAACCAGGGATTATCTGCAGAAGAAGATCCATGCTCTGGTGCCGGAAACCATTAAAATCGACCCGGAGGGTAGCGTGGTCATCACTTATTCCAGCACTCTGGCGCACCTCTACATCACCGGTTCAAAAGCCCCCCTCAACTGGAAAGAAGTCGAACAGGCACAACCAATGCTATTGCGTTTTCTACAAAAGCACAAAGGTATTGGTTTTGTTCTGGCGCGCGGGGAAAACGAAGGGGAGCTGATAATTTTCCATCAGGGTGGACAGATTTGCGTGACTGACAACCCACATTTCCACCAGCATGAGCTGGCCTTTCTCAGACCGTATGGTGCGCCCTATGACCTGTTGGAAGAATTGCACCGCTTCGGACTTGGATCACGTTGTGGCGATCTCGTCCTCTTTGGAGCCATGGATAAAGAGGGTGTCGCATGTTTTGATGATCAAGTCGGCGGTCATGGCTCAGTGGGAGGCGAGCAATCCCGACCGTTCATCATTCTTCCTCTCGATCATCCGGTTTTGACAAAGGAACGCCTCACTGGTTATGAATTTATCTATCAGGACATTTTCCGCGCTCAAGTCGGTGAGGATCTCCCTGAAGAAAAAGGGCCTCCCGTTCAGGAAGCCCCTCGCAATTTGAACCATCATTTACTCAATTCAGACTTTATCCTGCACGACTGACACCACATACTTGAGATAATTCCCTTCCGGGAAACTGGCTGTGAATGGGAAATCATCCGACTGGCCAGAGACGCTGACAACTTGCAGTTGCCGTCCGACCGCCAGACTGCCCTTGCGCAGTTCCTTCAGATAATTCTCCAGAGACATTTTTTGCAGATTGGATGAGGTCACCAGAAGTCCACCCGGAGTGAGCAACCGGAGCGATTTCTGCACCAGGTCCGCAGTGCCGCCGCTGGTCGAAAAACGGCTTTTACTGGTAGTTGAGAAGCTGGGCGGATCCATGAGGATGATATCGAAAGAACGCGCCGCCTTGGCTAAGCGATCAAGCTCAACAAAACAATCGCCAGTAATAAACTCATGCCCCTCAGGGGTAATTTCATTGAGCCGGAAGTTTTCACAGGCCCAGTCCAGATAGCGTCCGGCTGCATCGACGCTGGTCACTTGCACAGCACCACCGGCAGCCGCAGCGACTGAAAAGGCTCCAGTGTAAGCGAACAGGTTGAGAACCCGGCAACCGGCTGCCAGGCGGCGGAACTCCAGACGGTTTTTCCGTTGATCGTGAAACAATCCGGTGTGCAGATCTTTAGCCAGGTCAATGCGATAGAGCAGCCCATTTTCGCGTACGGTCAGATCAGCAGGCGCTGCCTGCCCGGCCAACAGACGACCCTGAGGTGGGCGCCCTTTTTTCCCGGCCGCAAGCTTGCGGGTCTCCTGCGGACGATATTTGCTATAAATCCCCTGCGGAGCGTAGACCTCCTGCAAAGCAGTGGCAAGCAATGGCAAGTAGCCTTCCCAGGCCGAGGTGTAGTACTGCACCATCAGAAAGTCGCCGTAACGATCCACAGTCAGGCCAGGCAAACCATCCCCCTCGGCGTTCACCAGTCGGGCAACAGTCGTATCACCGAAATCGAGCCAGTTACGACTCTTTTGGGCTTGTTCCAATCGAGCTACCAACCAGTTTCGATCTAGCTCGACAACCTTGGCAGACAACCGTTTGGCGATAATACGAGAATCTGAATCATAGAGCGCGGTCCCCATGGATTCACCGCTTTCTGACATCAGCTCTATCAAGCTACCGCATTTCACTTGCGGCCAGCGCGAGGTGTAACGGTCAGCGATCACCCAGGGATGACCAAGATTGAGCATGCGAACGGTTTCAGAACCGACGATACAACGAATACGTTTGCTACCAGACATTTCAAAAAACCTTTCGAAGCTATTAACGCAAAGACGCCAAGGCGTAAAGGACCCAACAATTCAGGCCAAGAATATTACTTAATCTGCCCTGTTACTGCCCTGTAACTATCACGACATGACGCAAGCCTCCAACCGTTAATCGTTTACGACTCGATTTCCTCTGCGCCTCTGCGTTAAAAAAAGCTTTTGACTTACTTGGTATTCGACCAAGGAAAAGGATTCCGAGCCATGATCGCCTATGCTATCATTTTGCCCATGTCACAGGAGGGCACGATGGAACAGGAGAAGAGGAACAAAGGCGCGCAACATATCGAACAGCTCATGCAACAACTCCCGCCTGAGTCGGAACGCTATCAGGTGCTCGCCACAGCAAAGCAGTTCAAATCGTCGTGGGTTGAACTCGGTGAATGGCTGGCTAAAGTCAGCAACAGCAGGAGATTCTCTGAATGGGGGTTCACATCGTTTGCGGATTATTGCACCAAAGAAGTTCGTATCCGCCGGCAGACGGCGGAGAAGTTGCTGCTTGCCTTCCGGTTTTTGGAACGAAAAGAGCCAGGGCTTCTGGAGCGCAAAGAGGGCCGTCCCCTCCCCGACTATCGTTGCGTTGACCTGCTTCGCCAGGCCGACGATGAGAAGCAGTTCAGCATGGCAGAATACAGTGAGCTGCGCCAGGCCGTCATTGAAGAAGAACGCAACCATCCATTGATCGCCAAACAGTTCCGCGACATGACACACAGCCACCTGCCAGAGCAAAAAACGGTCCATCAACACCGTAACGCCCTGATGGCAGCCAGACGATTGTCGACCAGTTTGCAGGAGATTTCAGATGTGCCTGCCGAACTGTCTCAGGCAGTGAAGAGCTTGATTGGATTTTTGGAGGGGAAACAAGAGACGCAGGACTAGTGTCGTGTCAATAATGAAATAACGTAATGCAACGCCGTTATTTTGTGTGTCAGCAAGGCATGAAATGGTTATCGCTTAGATTCTCAGGCCTCCTGAAATGCAAACCACGCTAGATCAATAGACAGGCATGCCACCCACGACTGCCCGTAGAAATAAACAGACAACGACGCACCCCAGATCCCATCACTCACAGCTGTTCAGCACACCGACACCTGGCGCAAGAAATGCCAAGCGCAGCGCAAGGCCCTTTTCTGCATACTCTTTTGGGCCCTCAAAAGAGTATGGCGGCTGCGGGACGCGACCCGCGGTTCTTAGGGGACTGTCCTCGGTTCAAAGGTAATTTGGCCTGCAGACATAAAAAGGAACCGTCCCCATTAGAGGACAGTCCCTAAGATATAGTCCCTGTCACAAAACTCAGAGGATCTCGACCAACTCCACTTCGAAGGTCAGATCTTCACCAGCCAACGGATGGTTGGCATCAAGGGTAACTTCGACATCATCCACTTCGATCACCGTGACAACCATGCCTTCATCATCGTCATTGATCAGCTCGAGATCGTCACCGACGATCGGCGTGATCTCGGCCGGGAACTGGCTGCGCGGCACGGTAGAGACCATCTCTTCATCATATGCACCAAAAGCATCTGCTTCCAGGATGGTGAGAGTCTTCTTGTCGCCGGGCGACATACCGATCAGTGCTTCTTCGATCTGGGGGAAGAACTCTCCGGCGCCAATTTCCAACTCCATTGGCCCTCTCTCGCTCCCACAACCGCAGTCATCTTCATCACACCCGTTGCCGTCGTCATCACAACCACAGTCATCATCTGTACACTCTTCTTTTGCGTAAGTCGTATCGAAGACGGTGCCATCTTCCAGTGTCCCGTTAAAATTGATTTTGACCCGGTCGCCCAATTTCACTTGCTTAATTGCCTGTGCCATAAATAATCCTTTCCCTGATCGGGTATATTGATAAAGTTGCGCACTGTTAACACAAGTGCCGATGGAAGACAAGCAGACAGCCATCAAGTGGGGAAGAAGCTAAAGCGTGATTGGCAAGGCACGAAAAATCAATGCCAACACAATTGTGCCACCAACACAGAGTGAAATGTAAAGGATGAGCACGCGCGGTTTAAACATGGAGATAAAAACTGCCATGACCGGCAAAGCCGTCACAGGTCCACCAATCAGCATGGCGACACCAGCACCCTTGGCCAACGGAATCACCTGTCCCGGGTCGGGGAGATAAAAACCAAAGAGCATTGAAGCAGCTGTCACTTGTGGCAGGTGCAAAGGAATGGCGGCCAGGGTCAGAGTAAAGATCGGCAAAATCCCTTGCCCTTCAAGCAGGCCGGTAATCCAACCGTTGGGAATAAAGAATAAGGCCACGATCTCAATAACCAGACCGATTAAGACAAACTTGCTGATTTTCAGGCTGCCTTCCCAAAATCGCGCCAAGAAAACCAGGAATTTATTGTGAGTGCAGCGATTGACTCGATGTGAAAGCTGCTGGCCGCACTCGCAGCGCAACTCTTCCACGGGATAATCGGGATCGTGAAAATCGCCCTGGGGCAAAGCCTTACGGAAGATGTCCTTTTCAGCAAAGCCTTTTTTCCGCAAAAAATGGGTCGCGTAACCGGCAAACAAGCCAAGCAGTACGGCACAGACCAGAACAGTCAATGCCCAGTTGCCACCCAACATCCCGGAGAGCATGGCAAAAGAAGCAGGGCTCATCAAGGGTGATGTTACCAGCAGAGCCATGGCCGGAGCCAAAGGTAGACCAGCAACCAACAAAGAAATCACCAGTGGCAAAGTCGCACAGGCACAGAGGGGACTGGCCACTCCGAGTAGCGTCGCCATTGGAATCGCCAGGATCCCGTAATGCGTCAAGGCCTTGCGTATTTTGACATGCCATTTCAGCGTGCGGATGACGGCTTCAAAGAAAACACCAATCGCCAGATAAGGCAGGATATAGAGGAATTCCTCGCCAATTGCCTTGGCGAGTTCGAGTAGCGTATTTAGAAAGTCGGTCATTGATTAATCCCGGGTAAGGTCAGGTTTCTGTCTGGCAGGCATGCGCAGGACAGCTTTCTGACCAGTGAACATCTGCATTAAAGCCCGCAAAGTCCGACAAGTTACCATAAAAAAACAGCTCCTGTTCACAGTAGCAAAAGCCGTTCCCATTTGTTTGACCTGCTGTAAGTTAAGCCATCCGAACAATAAAATTCGAGCAAGCCAACATATGAATTTTCAGATTCGTCTTGCCAAGAGGGATTCTATGCATTAAAAACTTCCAGAGCAAACGAGTTTTATTATCAGAGGGTGCATTTCCTGACAAGTTTTTTTTCTAACTGGTGTTATAATCCATTGTCAATTGAAGAGGAGTATAAAATGACGCGCGAATTTAAGAATAAGGTCAGGGAACAGTTTGGCCGGGCGGCGGATGGATACATCCACGACAAGGGCTTTTCTACTGGCGACGATCTGGAGACGATGATCCGTCTGCTGCAGCCGAGACCTGATGACAACATGCTCGATGTTGCCTGTGGTGGAGGACACACCGCTCTGCGCTTCTCTCCTCTGGTTCGAAGTGTCGTTGCCTCAGACCTGACCATGGTCATGCTGAAAAAAGCCCAGGAGCATATCAGTGAAGAAGGCGGCGTGGACAATATCACTTTTCGCGAAGCGGATGCAGAAGACCTGCCTTTCCCGGCTGGTGCCTTCACGTTGCTGACCTGTCGCGTTGCCCCCCACCATTTTCCTGATATTGCGCGAGCCTTGAGCGAGTTTCATCGCGTATTGCGCCGTGGCGGGCGCATCGCCATCGTCGACACAGCTCTCCCTGTCGATCCGGAAATTGCCGAATGGTATCAAACCATGGAAAAGATGCGTGACCCGACGCATATCCAGGCTTTTACCGAAGAAGCCTGGCGCGAAATGATACAAGAGGCCGGATTCATTCTGCATGAAACTGCAATCATCCCGAAGACGCATGATTTTCCGACCTGGGCAAAACGAGCCGGCCTGAAGCGCGACGACATTTCCATGCTCAATAAGTTTTTTGTGGATGCTCCAGAGAAAGTTCAAGATTATTTCCAGATCGAAACCTTTGCCGGCGAAGTTGAGGCGTACACCGACCGCAAGGTTTTGGTTTACGCCAGTCGACCACCGAAGAAGTAACTCAATTCTACATATTGATTGCACAATAAATAGGCGTCCCGGTCATCCGGGGCGCCTTTTCATTGGCACGGGGCAGACCTGTAGGACTGTAAAGCCTGACAACTGAAAACCTGCAACGAAATATTTTATGTTATCCTGTCTCTCTCTTGAAAAGTTAGCAAGAAAGGCAAAAACATGAATTTGTGCACCGCCAATAAAATCCAAACATTCCTATCCCTGTCGGCCTTGTTATTAGTGTTTTCCAGCACGGCGCTAGCCCTGGATGTCCAGTCACTCATCCGCGAGATCGAGCAGCAGTACAGCGGCACATCCTCCCGGGCTCGCACCACGATGCAGGTCAAAACCGCCCACTGGGAGAGAACTCTGGAGATGGAGGCCTGGTCACTGGAGCGCGATTATTTCCTGATTCGGATTCTTGAGCCGGCCAAAGAACGTGATGTCGCCACGCTCAAGCGTTATCGTGAAGTCTGGAATTACCTGCCCAAGGTTGACCGGGTCATCAAAGTTCCACCATCGATGATGGGTGGCAGTTGGATGGGGAGTCACATCACCAACGATGATCTGGTCAAGGCCAATCATATTGACGAGGACTATGATCTCAGTTTGCTTGAGGAGACAGAGACTCATTATGCCGTCGAGTGCCTGCCAAAAGCCGAAGCCGCTGTCGTCTGGGGTAAGATTGTCTATCATGTCCGCAAAAATCCCCGGGTGCCCGAGCAGGTTGACTATTATGATGAAGAAATGATCCGGGTACGCGAAATTCATTTTGATGACGTTCAACAAATTGGCGATCGCATCGTTCCTTTGCGTCTGACATTTCTCCCTCTGGAAAAACCTGAAGAGAGAACGATTCTCCATTACCGGGAACTGGTTTACGATCTGCTTCTGGATGAGACTTTCTTCTCACTGCGTAATCTCAAACAACACAAGGAAACTCTCAGGTTTAACAATAGACCGACAGGCGAATAACCATGCTTCTAACGCTGGCCTTCCGCAATCTCTGGCGCAACCGACGACGCACCCTGCTGACTCTTTCAGCAATGGTGGTTTCTGCGGCGCTGCTGATTCTTGCCCTCGGCGTTTTCTCCGGGATGTTCAAGGACATGCTGGCCTCTGCAACCGAGCAATATTACGGTCATCTGGTCATTGCCCAACCCGAATACCACTTGCGCCGCGATCTTTTTGCTCATCTTCCTGCCGACATTTTAAATCAGCCCGCGCTGCAGGAAGAGTCTGCAATCATCGGCAAATCGCCACGTTTACGCAGCTTCGGTCTGCTCTCGCGCCCGGAGATCAGCCAACCGGTCGAACTGCTCGGCATCATCCCTGAATTGGAGCAACAGGTCACCTCGTTCCAGCATCAATTAACATCAGGGCATTATCTGCTGGCAGAAGAACGTAACGGAGCCCTGATCGGTCAGGGGCTTGCACGCAAGATGAAGGTGCAGACGGGAGATGAACTGGTTTTTGTGACCCAGGCCGCAGACGGATCGATTGGCAATGACCTGCTGATTGTCAGCGGCATCTTCGCCACCGGCGACAGCCGGCATGACAACAACCTGGTGCTGGCACCGCTACCGTGGCTACAACAGGTTCTGGTCTTGCCTGGGCGTATCCACGAAGTTGCCATGATCGTTGCTGACCCCATGGCCGCAGAGCTGGTTGCTGACCGACTTGCTCCGAAACTGCCAGAGAACATCGAGGTTCTCGACTGGGGCGACCTGCTACCGGAGATGCGCGAGGTCATTGCAGCCTATGATGTGAGTCGCATGATCATTGTCACGATACTTTACCTGGCCACTGGCCTGGGCATTCTCAACACTTTTTTCATGTCGGTTATGGAGCGAACTCGCGAATTTGGCATTCTTATGGCGCAGGGGATGCGTCCCTGGACAATCCGCAATCTGGTGTTATTGGAAACCTCGTTGCTAGGCGGCATAGCCCTGGCCATTGGACTCTTCTGTGGAGCAGTTATGACACTCTACATGCAGCAGATCGGCATTGACCTGTCTGCCTATATCACACCAGTCACCTACGCCGGTGGCACCATCCTGCCGCGCCTGCATGCGGTCTTCGAGCCGGGAAATTTTCTGGTCCCTGCGGGCATGCTGCTGCTCGTCAGCCTCTTTGCCGGTTTTTTGCCGGCCAATCGTGCAGCCAGGCTTGATCCGGTGGTGGCGGTGAGGGACATTTGAAAGGTCAAAAGCGTAACGCCCGTTCGCTGCGCTCACTCAAGACGCAGAGAAAAGCCAGGAAAGACGCAAAGAAAAACTATTTTATCGTTCAATCAAAAACTTTGCGTCTTGCTTTTACCCTTTGTGCCTTTGTGTTTCGCATTAGCCTTTGATTTGCACCTTAGCGTTTCGCCTGAACCTTTAGCTTCTAAAGAGAAAACTCGAGCACAACTATGGACTACCTGCATCTGGCCTGGAAAAACCTCTGGCGCAACCGGCGCCGTACCATCATCACGCTGACAGCAATCGCTTTCAGCATCATGCTGGTTCAGGCATTACACAATCTTTCAGCTGGCGTCTATGCCGGCATGGTTGATAGCGGCGTGAGAGCCGGTTCCGGACATGTCGCAGTTTATCGGCAAAACTACCTTGAGAGCCGTGAAGAATCATTGTCTTTCGAGGATCATAATTTAGTCACTGAGATTGAGGCGATTGATGGCGTCGAGCACGTTCTGCCGCGCCTCTATATTCCTGCTCTGGCTCAATCAAGTCGTGAGAGCCGCGGCATTATGCTGATCGGCGTAGATACTGAACGTGAACGTCTAGTCAATCCCTTTCTCAAATCTCTTGCCGAAGACACCATGGTCCGTTCTGCCGATTCGCGCGATGCTGTGGTCGGCGCGCGCCTGCTTGACGAACTGCAAATCAAACCTGGGCAAAAATTCGTCGTCACTGCACAGCACCGGGACGGAACCTTGCACAGCGAGCTACTCCATGTACGCGGGGTAATCAGCACAGGCATGAAGAATATTGATGGCTCACTGATCTTGATAGGCCGTACACGTGCCGCCCTGCTTACCGGTAGCTCCAGTTCAGTGCATGAACTGGCCGTCATTTTATCTGACCCGAGCTATGAAGAGCCTGTGCGTGGACAAATCACAGTTATGCTTGGTGCTCATCCAGGCATCGAGGCCGTTAATTGGGAACGCGCAATGCCGAATCTGGCGAATGCAATCAAGCTCGATTACGCCAGCCAGAAATTCATATTTCTGATCATCCTGTTGATCGTCACGATCGGTGTGGTCAACACCCTGCTCATGTCAGTCATGGAACGCATGCGGGAGTTCGGCGTCATTCTCGCTCTGGGCAGCAAGCCGATGGTTCTGCGTGGCATGATCATGCTGGAAGCACTGGTACTCGGGCTGCTCGCTGCCACCCTTGGCACACTGCTCGGCAGCCTGGCAACCTGGTACCTGGTCTCAGTGGGGATCAATCTGGCTGACTTTGTCCCGGAGACGCTTGAATTCGGTGGCGTTGTCTTCAACCCGATTATGCGCGCAAGCTGGAGCCTTGGCTGGATGATCCAGATTGCCCTCTACGTGGTCGGTTTGACGCTACTGGCCGCCCTTTACCCGGCAATCAAAGCAGGACGCATTACTCCGGTAGAGGGGATGCGACATCATTGAATCTGGTAAAAAGTAAAAAGTAAAAGGCAAATCGCAACCTTTAACCTTTAACCTTTAACCTTTAACCTT
>JAGXHM010000057.1 GCA_024636155.1 Deltaproteobacteria bacterium | reverse complement strand
GGATGTTTGAGACCAGATTTTAGCTCATTTGAGAGTAATAGCCGTAGCTATTGGTCGAAAAGGAGCTGAGATATGGGCCAAACAGGCGAATTTACAGCCAGTTCATTGATTGTCCGACAGGCTGCTATCAGTCTCCTTCTTATGCATTGTCGGACTTCACAAAATTACACTACGATACCTTCGATAGGCTCCCGGCAGCCAGCTTATTAATAACCCGACAGAATGCTCTTCTGGAATATCATGAAAGACAAACTGAATAAAATCGAAGAAGAAGCTTTGCAGGCAGCGTCTGTGATTACGACCGAAGTTGAGATGCAGCAGGTGCGTGCTCGATACCTGGGCCGAAAAGGCGAAATCACCATGGTGATGAAGGGTATGGGACAGCTGTCCTCAGAAGAGCGCCCTCTGGTTGGTGCCCTTGCTAATGAAGTCAAAGATCGCCTGGAAGAGGCTTTCGATGTGCGTCAGGACGCTTTGCGCCAGGAACTTATGCAGCAGAATCTTGCCAGTGAGCGCCTGGATGTGACCTTGCCCGGGCGAAAGCTGGGTCGTGGTTACAAACATCCGATCACCAAGGTGACTGAGGAGATTGTCGCGATTTTCGCCGCGCTTGGCTTTGGTGTCGTTGAAGGCCCGGAAATTGAAAAAGACTTCTATAACTTTGAAGCCCTGAATATTCCCAAAGACCACCCGGCTCGTGACATGCAGGATACTTTTTATGTCTCGGAAGAGGTCGTGTTGCGTACCCATACCTCGCCGGTGCAGATTCGCACCATGCTCAAACAAAAGCCTCCGTTGCGAGTAATCGCCCCAGGTACGGTTTATCGTCGCGACTCTGACGTTACTCATAGCCCCATGTTTCACCAGATAGAAGGCTTCCTGGTTGATCGTAAAGTGACTTTCGGCGACCTTAAGGGGATCCTGACGACCTTTATTACTGAATTTTTTGGGCAGAACGTTGATGTTCGTTTCCGTCCTTCTTTTTTCCCCTTCACGGAGCCAAGCGCAGAAGTTGATATCCAGTGCGTGATCTGTGGCGGTAGTGGTTGCCGAGTTTGTGGCCAGACGGGTTGGCTGGAAATTCTTGGCAGTGGCATGATTGATCCAGAGGTCTTCAAATCCGTTGACTACGATCCAGTGGTATACAGCGGCTTTGCCTTTGGTATGGGGATCGAGCGAATCGCTATGCTCAAATATGGTGTCAACGATTTGCGACTCTTCTTTGAAAATGACTTACGTTTTTTGAAACAGTTTTAGCGATCCGTGATTCGTGAACCTATAACCGTGATCTGTCCCTTGATAATTGACCACTGATTAGCTCTTTACAGCTTCTTGCTTCACAAAGGACTTTAAGTATGAAAGTCACCTTGAAATGGCTCAAGGACTATGTTGATTTCGACCTGTCTGCTGACGATCTCTCCCACCGCCTTACCATGGCCGGGCTGGAGGTCGATGGCATGGAACGTTTCGGTGAGGGTTTGGACACTGTCATTGTTGCCCGGCTTGCTGATGTTCAGAAGCATCCCGATGCAGAACGTCTTACTGTTTGTAAAGTAGAAACGGGTAGCCTGACTCAACAGGTGGTCTGCGGTGCGCAAAACCACAAGACCGGTGATCTGGTCGCCTTGGCCCAAATCGGAACCGTGTTGCCTGGTGATTTCAAAATAAAAAAATCTAAAATTCGCGGTCAGGAATCATTTGGCATGCTCTGCTCTGTCAGTGAACTTGGGCTGGCTGGCGAGTCTGATGGCATTTTAATATTGCCGCATGGTCTAGCTGTAGGACAGCCGGTTTTCAAGGAACTTGGCCTCAAAGATGTTGTGTATGAAATCGGTCTGACGCCGAATCGATCCGATTGCCTGAGTGTCGTAGGGGTGGCACGAGAAGTTTCGGCGATGGTCGAGGCTGAACTGCAACTGCCGACTCCTCTCTTCATTGAGAGTGATTGTGTTGCTTCTGACAAGACTTCGGTGGTGATTGAGGATGCTGATCTTTGCCCACGTTATGCTGCTCGACTGATCGAAAATGTAAAGATAGGCCCATCACCTGCATGGCTCACACAACGTCTGGATACGTTAGGTATGCGTTCTATCAATAACGTCGTCGATATCACTAACTTTGTCATGATGGAGTTGGGGCAACCTCTACACGCTTTTGATTTCAATCTGTTGCGTGAACGCAGAATTGTAGTACGTCGTGCTCAGGATGGTGACCAGTTTACGACACTTGATGGTCAGCTCAGGACTCTGATGGGATCCGATCTGGTCATCTGTGATGGTGAAGGACCCGTTGCCCTCGCTGGTGTTATGGGTGGCGGAAACTCAGAGGTCAGCCAGGAGACGACTGACATTCTATTGGAGAGTGCTTACTTCAATCCTACGGCTATCCGTCGCACGAGTAAGCGGTTAGGGCTGCACACCGAGTCTTCACATCGCTTTGAGCGTGGTACTGATGTCGACATGGTGCCGGCCGCGCTTGATCGAGCGGCCGCTCTGATTGCCGAATTAACCGCAGGATCGATTGCCTCTGGTATGGTCGATGTCTACCCGGAAAAATTGTCCTGTCGGGTCATTACTGTTGCCGCTTCGACTGCCAGTCAGGTCCTTGGTCTTGATGTTGATGCCGATGATATCCGGCGAAAACTCAGTTCGATTGGCTTGAAATGTGAACATTTGGTTGATCGTCGTGACGGAGCAGTCAGTGTTACCATCCCCAACTTCCGTCCTGACCTTGAGCGCGAGATCGATCTGATTGAAGAAGTCGCTCGTTTGATCGGTTACGATCAGATCCCATCGACCATGCCGGTCAGCACTTTGACTTGCCAACAGCTTCCTGCTCATCTTGCTCTGGCGTGCCAGGTTCGTGACAAAATGGTGCAGATGGGGTATGCCGAAGTCATCAATTATTCATTCTTTAATGCTGATTGTCTTGCCAAGATAAGGCTTGCGGCTGATGATTCGCGCCGCCAGAACATTCAAATTCTCAACCCGTTAACAGAAGAGCAGGGAAGTATGCGTACTACGCTGGTGCCAAGTTTGCTGGAGACAGCTGCTCGTAACCAAGCTTACCGTAGTGAAGATCTTGCTCTTTTTGAACTGAGACCGGTGTTCCAGCCCGTAGATAGTGCCGAACTGCCTTGTGAGAAGCTGCGCCTGACAGCGGTACTCTGCGGCCGCCGTGAACCGCAGGGTTGGGCTCAGTCAACTGAAAAGGTTGATTTCTTTGACATGAAGGGCTCTGTTGAGCAACTTTTGGCCCATTTTAGAATCGGTGGCGTGAGTTGGCAAGCCGAACATGATGAGGCCTTTTATCATCCAGGAAAATCCAGTGCCTTTTATCACGGAGAACGCCTGATTGGTACTCTGGGTGAACTCCACCCTGAAGTTTTACGCAATTTTGATCTTGGCCAATCCGCAATACTCTGTGATTTAGACGTTGAAGCTTTGTTTGATTTAAGTAATGATACGGTAAAATTTAAGCCACTGTCACGTTTTCCGGACGTTCAGCGTGACTCTGCCTTTCTCGTCGATACCGATGTTTCTGCACAGCAGGCGCTTGCCGTCCTTGATCGGGTCAAGATTGCAGACCTGGAGAGTATTGAGCTTTTTGATGTGTACTGTGGTGAAGGTGTCCCTGTTGGCAAAAAAAGTCTGGCCATTCGTGCTTGCTACCGTGCCATGGATCGGACCCTGACCGATGAAATTGTCCAGAATCTTCATGGTAAGTTAATTAAGGCCATGGAGAGAGAGTTCGGGGCAGCGCTTCGCTAGCATGTTTTGCTGCGACCATGTCGTTCATGGCACTCTTTAAGTTTGGCCTTTATACCGATTAGACATTCGTGAAAAAATCAGTTGCTTCACACTTTTAGGCTGTGGTATAAAAGCTTGAAAATTCGGGTAGATATCAACAGGAGGTGGATTTAAATGACTAAGGCGGATCTTGTCGAAAACGTATATCTGAAGACCGGCTTCTCCAAAAAGGAATCCGCTGAGATTGTCGAAATGGTTTTCGACATCATGAAAACCACCCTCGAAGACGGCGATAAGATAAAAATCGCTGGTTTCGGGAATTTCGTCGTCAAGGACAAGGCTACACGCCGTGGCCGTAATCCCCAGACTGGCGACGAAATTGAGATTTCTTCTCGTCGGATTCTGACCTTTAAGCCGAGCCAGGTACTCAAGGCTGCGATTAACGGCTCGGAGGACTAGACTCATCTGCTCCGCCATTTTCAGGAGCTCGGCGCATGGACTTTCAAATCCCGGACAAACTCTATTATAAGATCGGTGAAGTTGCGAAATTCACTGGTATCAAAACTCATGTCCTCCGTTATTGGGAGACTGAGTTCAAAACAATTCGTCCCAACAAGAGCCGCAGCAACCAGCGACTCTATCGTAAGCAGGACGTTGACCTCATCCTGCACCTGAAAGATCTGCTCTACAACCAAGGCTTTACCATTGCCGGTGCCCGCAAAAAACTACGCGAGAAACCTGCCAAGACGGTTGAAGTACCACCTGTAAAAAGTACAGCAACAACAGAGACTGATGAGCAGTTGACGTTATCTCTTGCTGCTTCTGTCAATCCCAAAATCCTCAAGGAAATTCGTCAGGACATTCTTCGTCTCAAGGAAAGTCTGGGTGTCAGGCCTTGAGCAGTGACAGCTTTTTTTAGCCTCTACCTGAAACAATCCCCGTGCTGATTTTACTCACTAATGATGATGGCATTCATTCCGCAGGTTTGCAGGCTCTTGCAGGGCAACTGCAGTCCTTTGGTCGGATTGTTACGGTCGCTCCTGACCGTGAACGAAGCGCCATTGGCCATGCTCTAACGTTGCATGCCCCTTTACGTGCAGAAGAAATCACGAAAGATCACTGGGCTGTCAGTGGCACGCCAACGGATGCTGTCAGTCTCGCTATTGGCGGTCTTTTAAAAGAGAAGCCCGACCTGGTGATTTCCGGTATTAATAAGGGCGGCAATATGGGGGACGATCTGACCTACTCCGGGACCGTTGCTGCGGCCATGGAAGCGACCTTGATGGGAGTACCGGCCATTGCAGTTTCTCTTGCCGGACAGAGTTTCAAGTTTGATGATTTTGCTAATGCCGCAAAGATTGCAAAGCAGCTTGCAGCAACTGTTCTCGAACACGGTTTACCAGCCGACACCTTTCTCAACATCAATGTCCCTGATCGAAAGCCGCTCGGAATTCGTCTGACACGTCAGGGGAAACGGATTTACGAAGATGTCGTGGTTGAAAATCGCGATCCGAGAGGTCGCTCATACTACTGGCTCGGTACCGGCAACCTTGATTTTCAGAATCTCGAGGGGACAGACTTTCATGCGGTACAGCACGGTTATGTCTCAGTCACCCCGTTGCACCTTGATTTGACCAACTACGCAGCGATGGAGCGATTGCGTCAATGGCAATTAGAGGCGAGTCCACTGGACCTTGACGATGCAGGATCTTCCTCATGAGGGACTTCGCGATTGCTCGCAGGCGAATGGTCGAGGATCAGGTGATAGGGCGAGGTATCAAGGACAGGCGGGTCATTGATGCCATGCTCAAGGTACCCCGTCACAAGTTTGTCGAAGAAGCCCTGGAAGGCAAAGCTTATCAGGACGCGCCGTTGCCAATCGGTGAGAAACAGACAATCTCCCAACCGTACATGGTTGCGGTTATGAGTGAAGCTCTTGCTTTAGACGGTTCTGAAACGGTTCTCGAAGTCGGTACCGGTTCCGGTTATCAAGCGGCAGTTCTGGCGTTGCTTGCTGATAGGGTTTTTTCGCTGGAGAGGATTCCCTCTCTGGCGCGTCGTGCCCGCTTAGTGCTTGATGACTGTGGCTTCAGCAAGGTCAATATCCGTGTCGCTGACGGGACTCATGGCTGGCAGGAGATGGCACCATTCAAGGCCATTGTCGTCACGGCTGGAGCACCGAAGATCCCCCAGGACTATCTCGACCAATTAGCTGTTGGCGGTCGCTTGATTATCCCGGTTGGTGATCGTGATATTCAGCTTTTAATGCGTATTACGCGGACCGGTGAGCGAGAATATCAAGAAGAGCAGCTGCTGGGATGTCGTTTCGTACCATTGATCGGCAATCATGGTTGGCAAAGTGAGAGAGCCTGATCTATGCGACTGATACGCAGCCTTTATGATTGGGTTCTGCACTGGGCTGAGACTCCCTATGGCGGTCCAGCGCTTTTCCTTCTTGCGCTGATCGAATCCTCGGTTTTTCCTGTGCCTCCTGATGTCCTCTTGATCGCTCTCTGTATTTCTCTGCCGACGCGGGCCTTGCGATTCGCGATGCTGGCTTCACTAGGCTCCGTGCTTGGTGGGTTGCTCGGCTATGGGATCGGCTGGGGTGCCTGGCCGCTGGTTAACGATTTTTTCTTTCATTACATCCCCGGTTTTACTCCCCAGCTTTTTGCCAGGGTTCAGGAGCTTTTTGCCGAATATGGTTTCTGGGTGGTTTTTACCGCTGGATTTACGCCAATTCCGTACAAGGTCATCACTATTGGCTCCGGAGTCTTTCAAGTTAACCTCCTGGTTTTTTTGGTTGCGTCTCTGGTCAGTCGCAGTCTGCGTTTTTTCCTGGTTGCCTGGCTGTTGAAACGCTATGGCCCAGGCATGCGCGAGTTTATCGACCGCTATTTCAATCTGCTCACTATTTTTTTCCTGGTGCTACTCCTCGGTGGATTCCTGTTGTTGCAATATGTCCTCTGATGTATGACACTGAGTAGCGTGATGTGAGCGGCGCGTGGAGCGTGGCGAAAGAAGTAAGATAAACAACCTCAAGTGCTCTCTATTTTGATGTCGCGAAATGTTTTGATAAATAGTCTGATTCTTCTGCTCGGCACTCTGTTGCTGATGGTCTCCTGTGCTCCAACAGGAATCTATCACACTGTTCAGCCGGGTCAGACGTTGTACCGCATTGCCCAGGTCTATGAGGTCGATGAGGCCAGACTGGCGAGCATCAATCGGATCAAGGACCCCAGGCAACTCAAGGTCAGTCAGAAACTCTATATCCCTGGTGTTACCCAACTTCGCAAAGTCCCAACAGCCGCTGCAACCGGCTCTGTTAGTACGTCATCACGTGTCTCCTCCTCTGCTCCCGTAACCCATAAAAAAACAACGCCGAAAACCAGAAAGCCAGCAGTATCCCCCCCGGTGGTATCGACTCCAATCCAGACGGCCAAACCAACTAAAGGATTTTTTGTCTGGCCACTTAAAGGTGAAGTGCTGAATAAATTCGGCAAGCAGGGACAGAACGTTTATAAAGGAATCGAAATCGGGGTATCAAAGGGCACTGCAGTGCTTGCCGCAGCCTCCGGGAAAGTTATTTATAGTGGTAGCGCTATTGCAGGCTATGGCAACCTTGTTATCCTCGAACATTCTGATAATTTTTTCACCGTTTATGGTTTCAACCAAAAGACTTTGGTCAAGATGGATGATCATGTTGGGCAAGGAGAAAAGATCGCTTTGAGTGGCTTGCCGCCAAACGGAGAAAGTGCCCGACTTCATTTCGAAATTCGCAAGGGGAAGTCAGCTGTGAACCCTATTTTGTACTTGCCTTAGAGCGCGTGCTCGCTTTAGACTCAACTCCTCTTAAACCCCGTGCAGAAAGAGCCTATGTCATGAATGATGCTTTGCAGGACAATGAAAAAATCGAGTTTGAGGAAGATGCCCAGGCCACCCCGCAGACAGGTGAAGAAGATGAGCCTGATAACGCGAGCCTGGCCGCAGTTGAACTCGAGGAAGAGCAAGACTCTGGCGACGATTATGAAGATTTTACGATGGATGCGATCAAGCTCTATCTAAAAGATATTCAAAAAACCAATCTGCTGACTGCTGAGGAAGAGAAGGCGCTGGCTCGACGCATAGATAATGGTGATATGGCTGCGCGCAACCTTATGATTGAGTCAAACTTGCGCTTGGTCGTGAAAATTGCCAAGCGCTACATGAATCGCGGTTTGCCGTTTCTCGATCTTATTGAGGAGGGCAATCTTGGTCTGATTAAGTCGGTTGAGCGCTTCAAACTCAGCAAAGAGTGTCGTTTCTCAACCTACGCAACCTGGTGGATTCGACAGTCTATTGAACGTGCTCTGGTTAACCAGAGTCGCACGATTCGTCTACCGGTGCATGTCTCTGACGACATCAATAAGCTGATTAAAATAACCCGTGAACTGGTGAGAGCCTATAATCGCGAACCACAAGTAGCAGAGGTGGCCGAGACGATGGGCG
>JAGXHM010000011.1 GCA_024636155.1 Deltaproteobacteria bacterium | reverse complement strand
ATCCAGCATTGTCTGTCTGGATGTCGACAAAGGCGGGCGGATTTCGGCATTCTTAACGAAGTATCCAGAACGATGGGCTGCGGATTTTCTCCCCGCCACTCCCTGACAGTCAATTGTGGGTCATCAGACAACACAGTCTTTATCCCGACCAGAAGGCCATCATGGAGGCTTCTGAGCTGGTGGGTTAGAGATTTGGAATCGGGTCCACTTAGAGCCACCGCCTGACCCTGTTTTGTAGTGATGCTGCCGCCCCAGCCTTGCGCATAAGAGAGGGTAACAAAGGGGCGGTTACCCGATTGAAATGACTCTTTGCGGGTCGTTAGCCAGTCTTCAATTCTTTGATTGAGGTTCATATAGTGTGTCGCTTGCTGTTACCGTTTTAAAGTTTATGAGGCTTAACACCTGGCTCATGCGTTCCACTTTGGTTTGCAGGTAACGCTTATTTTCAGGAGTGACCGTTGATTCGAAACCGATTCGTTCAGACATATGAATACTCTCGCCAGAGAATCCCTCAATTTTGGAAGGATTGTTGGTTATCAGACGTATTGAGCGTATTCCTTTATCTGCAAGAGGGTCGAGCATCAGATTGGCATCAACGGTATCATAACCGGCATCCTGCAGATTATAGGATTCGATTTTTTTCATCAACCCTATGCCGCGACCCTCCTGGCGCAGATAAATCAATCCACCCCACCCCTCTTTGGAAATCATTTGCAGTGCTCGGTCGAGCTGTTCACCACAATCGCAGCGCGTCGAAGCTAACAGCTCACCGGTAAAGCATTCTGAATGAACACGGACGAGGATATCTTCCCCCTGGACTATCTCGCCCAGAAAGAAGGCCAGATGATCCCTGGCCTCTTCCGAGTTGGAGTAGCAACACAGCTGAAACTCTCCGTATTCAGTGGGAATGCGGGCGTTGGTCGTACGTTTTGACCGTTTTTTGTAACATAGCTGCATATTTTACGTGGCTATAGCTGTCAGGTAAAGATCATTGTGTCGCTGGTAGAAAATTCCCTTTTGGGGGCACGCCGATTGAGAGACGTGAGGTTATTGACTTACATTCAGAAGAACGGCCCAATCCTCACTGAATGGGGGTACTGATCCGTGATCGTATCTTTATTACGGTCATCATAGCGGAGATCTTCCTTATTCGAGAATTATCTGAAAAAACTATATTCAGGCTTCCTGATCCAAAAGAAGATCCCTGGCGGAATTGATTTTTGCGGCCAGAAAATCCGAGCCTCCGCTATTTTGTCACGGAGGCATGCTATGTGATGCGGGTAGAAATCGAAACAGTTTGGAGTAATAAAAAGTGACCATGCTAAACAGCTCAACCAATGAGACTATGAGTATGTTGTCTTATGGATTGTGTTTACTGAGCGAAGTTATTTATCACCAGATAAATTGTATAGCCGAGATAGCAGGCAAGCAAACCTGCGCCTTCATAACGATTAATACGGCCGGCACCACGAAATCCATATCCGATTATAAAAAGAGAACCTGTCAGGAGGAGCATAACGGACATGTCCCTGTAAATCACTTCGGAAGCGACTTTCATCGGTTGAATCGACCCGGCAATGCCGACCACGGCGAGAGTGTTAAACATGTTTGACCCGAGCACGTTGCCAAGAGCAATATCATGCTCTCCCTTTCTGGCAGCAATGATTGATGAGGCCAGTTCCGGCAATGAGGTCCCTACGGCAACAATCGTCAGACCGATGATAAGATCACTCACTCCAAATAAATGGGCGATTTCTACCGCTCCCCAGACCAGTAGCCGGGAACTCGCAATCAGCAGCACCAGGCCAATACCAAGCCAAAACAGAGATCTGCCAAGGGGCATAATCCGCTCTTCAAGTTGCTGTTCGATTTCATTGCCGAGAGAATCGGTCTTTTTCTGCAGGCCCTGCCAGACGGTCCAGATCATCAAGACAGCAAAAACCCCCAATAAAACAAAGGCATCACTGCGTGAGAGGGCACCATCCCAGAGCTGGAAAGCAGCAAGTATGGTGACGGCGGTGAGGATAGGCAACTCTTTACGCAGGACCAGCGAATGAACGGCAATTGGGCTGATCAGAGCAGTCACCCCGAGAATAAGGGCAATATTCGTGATATTTGAGCCGTAGGCATTACCGAGAGCAATGCCGGGATTGTTTTGTAATGCAGCAAAGGCAGAGACGACCATCTCTGGGGCAGAGGTGCCAAAGCCGACGATGACCATGCCGATTAACAGCGGAGGCATTCCGAAATAGCGCGCCGCAGAGGCCGCGCCATCGACAAAGCGAGACGCACTCCAGACGAGGAGAATCAGTCCCACTACAAGTGCAAGGATTGGAAGTGTCATTTATGACTGCCTAAAGCATCACAGAAAACTTCCCGGAGATCGTTGTTGATCCTCCGGAACAGTACGGCATTATGCTTAGCTCGACGAAATCTTCTTTTTTCAGCGGTGCTTTCGGCTCCACACTGATGATTCCAGAGTTTGTATCGACAGCGGTCTTCAAGCTAACCGCCTTATCTTTACTAGGCATATTTTCACCGCTTCCTCGTCACAGCGGTCGGCGATTTCTTGACGGTCTTCACGACGGCGATCCAGTTGCACCAGAGACCGATGGCAAGGAAGCCGATGCCTAGACCGGAAACAATGAGCGAATTCATGATGACAATAAACACATATGCGATCAGAAAACCAACCGCGCCAATCTGGATAGCAATAACCGGTTTGCGCCCTCCCTTTTGGTACGCATAAGCCACGATTGCAAGACCGTACAGACCATAAATGACTGTTATCAATGCCAAGGCGATACCCCAGACGCTCGCCTTCCCGCTCGCCAACGTGATGACACCGTAACCGGTGAAAATAAAAGAAAAAATAATGCTGGCTCCGATAAACAGAAATGCTCGACTGCCGGGATCTGTTTCCAGCCTTGGCGGATTCGGTTGCTGCTCAGAAGGTTTATTCATAAATCAAAATCCTTTTGGGCTCTTCAACTTGTCTCACTGAAGATGTTCTTGCACCCTTCAGCGAAACTGATTGGTTTAATGTCGAAAGCATTCGCCCACGGTTTCTGGTCACATTCATTTCCTTCAAGGAGCATAGCCAACTGGTCTGAAGTGATCGGAAATTTCTCAAAATTCTCCAACTGGTTGACGATCGGCTTTACCAAGGCAGGCGGCTGATGGACCTTGTGGAGATTGTCTTTGCCAAGAGCCTCACCGATCAGGTCGAGGATCCTGTCGTAGGAATAACTTTCCGCGCCCCCAAGATGGTAGATTTCATGGACCACATCAGTTTTCTTCAAGGCTTTGACAAAGGTCCGAGCGACTTCTTCAGCCGCGACTGGTTGTAAGCGGTATTGACCGTCACCGACAACCGGTATGATCGGCGCTTTCCGCACAAGATTACCGAGCATTTCAATAAATTCTCCACCAGCGCCGAAAATCACGGTAGGTCGAAAAATGGTCCATTCACACCCGGATTCTCGAACCATCTGCTCTGCTCGCCATTTTGTTTTTTGGTAGTCGATGTCGCTATCAGGGCGCGCACCGTTGGCGCTCATATGAAGATATTTCTTAATGCCGTTTTTTTTCGCTGCATTGAGAACGTTTTTTGTTGCCTCTACGTGCAGTCGGTCAAAGGTTATTCCTTGGCCTGGAAACGCGCGAATAATGCCGACCAAATGGACTACAGCGTCACAATCGCGCATGCCATAACTAAGATCTTCCGGAACCATGACATCTCCGAAGTGGATTTTGACCACTCCCGCGTCAGGAAATGTCTCTGGCGAAGTATGATGAACCAGAGCAACGACTTGATGCCCAGCTTCTGTCAATTGATTGACAACCTCACTCCCTACGAAGCCCGTTCCGCCTGTGACAAAAACCTTCATCTGTTCTTCCTTTATTTTTCGAACTGTTACAAAGAAGAGATGAACTTGATATCCGCCCTTCCAACAAATCCTAACAACCCAAAGCAGTACCACAATGAGCAAATGCCTACTTTTCTATGACACAATTTGTTACCAGCTTTCTTATCTAAAAGAAGCCTCCGGGAAAGAAAGATATCGTTTCTTACTTTTACGTAGTCCTCAAGAAAGGATAGATCGCTATGAAAATATAGATGGAATGTCAGAACACTTACTGAGAGACGTCCAGCAAAAACTTTCTATGTTCATTGCGACTCAAGCGCTCTTCGCGCGAGAAGTAATCTTCGAAAACCAGGATGGCGGCAAGACTTTCAGCCTTCTTGTTGTTGCCTATAACGACTCACAATTTTCCAGCCAAAAGTCTCTGTCTTATACAGGACCTGTCTGTTTTATGAAAAATTCCGTACACACTTCGGTCAAGAATGTCTACCATTCAAAGTAGCAAAATGCTCATTGTTTAGACGGACAAGGTTGATAGCATTACAGTATATAAGGCAGTAGTTTTTACTTCAGAAAGGGATCTTTCATGACCAAGATTAAAAAAGACCCTGTTAAAGAACATGAGGTGATGAGAGGAAACATTAAAGCAAGTCCAAGAGCGGGTGCCGATGCCGTTCGGACTCTAAGTTCTGGAATCGGTAGAAAGGAGGTTGTTCATGGACAGGAAGCGATATGATTATCTTCGCGTGCAGAGTGAGCAAGGGCGTGATGTCTTTGTCAAAAACCCTGAAACAGACGAAGAGGGGCTAGTTGAAAGCTGTGCCGATGACAAGGTGTATGTCCGCACTGCAGAAGGTGCCAAACGCAGTTGGGATTACCGGCAACTCGACGAACTGACGCGCGATAAGGAAGAGTGGCCGCGAATCCAATGACACCGAGTTTCATGGATCTCTATGGCGAAGCCACTAAAACCGCTGTTGGTTTTTTCTGGAAAGCCGGCTGGGCCTTCGTCCTCGGCTACTACGTCAGCGGCATGATCCAGGCTTTTGTCCCAAAAGGGCGCCTGACTCCTTACCTGGGCAATCCGGGGTTCAAGAGTCTCTCCCTGGCGTCGGTATTCGGTGCCATCTCTTCGTCCTGTTCTTTCGCCGCCCTGGCCACGGCGCGCTCGCTGGTCCTCAAGGGCGCCCATTTCGTGGCGGCGGTGGCGTTCATGTTCGCCTCGACCAATCTGGTCATCGAACTGGGGATTCTCATTCTCATCTTTCTCGGCTGGCAGTTTCTCGCAGCAGAAGTGATCGGTGGTATTCTACTGATCGGCATCAGTAGCCTACTGATCCGCCTGACCTTTCCCTCTTCTCCTTGCAGATAAAACATCATCAACAATCATGAGCCACAACCTCGACAGAGCATTTCTCTCGCCGACATATCCTAACCGCCATGCGTAACTCACTCGCTAGCCAGAAACTTTTCCGCGCATGCCTTTCAGGGGCGCTTGAGTAATAAATGCAGCGCCCCGGAACCCGCTCGTGGTCCCGGGGCTGTGGTCATTTTACTGCTGCAAAACGGCTGGTGACACGTCCCAGGATCAGCGAAAAGTCCAGTAGAACTGAGCTGTTCAGGGTCGGATCTGGATTATCCCCCAGCAGTTGGTAGCGACCCTCCTCATCCACCCCCTTTATCCGTTTGATAACCTGCAGACCGGCCTGGCCCGGATGACGGGCAATAACGATATCACCGATAAGTGGGGGGTGGCGTTTATAGGCTTGCAGATCAACAAGGACTTCATCATCGCTGGCGAGCAAGGGCAGCATCGACGCTCCCGTGACCCGACAACGCCGTCGGCACCTGGTCAACCACAATAAAATCTCTTTCCAGTTGCTCTCCTGCATGCCACAACTTTCCAGGGTCTTTAAGAACCTTTTGCCTGGGCTCGATCAGCTCGCCGTATAATAAGGGACCTCACGTTTCTTGGTCGCCCAGAAGATGGTGTGAATTTTGTTGATGGCCGCCATCAATCCTTCTGCCTTTTCAATATTTACCTCCACTTTGACCGCCGAGCAGAGCTTGGCAGCCTGCCAGAAAGTGTCGTGAAGGTCGGGGTATTCTTCCAGGTGCGGCGGCTTGAAATAATCGGTCCACAAAATCAGAAGATCGGCTTTGGCCAGCTGAGCCTGTTCTTCCTTGATGGTGATAAAACGCGAAAGACTGTTCGCCGTGGCGTGACTGCGGTCATCGGGGTCAAGATCGAGGATTTTCTTGGTCATGGAGAGAACCGCTTCGGCAGCGATACGGGCTGAAGCGGGATCGTAAACCCCGCAGGGACCGTCGCAGTGAGCACTGGCTGTCATTTGGGCTGGAAATAATTTTTGAATGGTACGGGTCAATGGTTTCATGGGGATCTCCTTTTCTCGGGTTTTGTAAAAATCTCGCGCCAGGGGGCTAAATTTCCTCATTTTCTGCCGCTCTATCCTCCCTGACAGATTCGATAGGGGCATCATCAAGCAGGTAATAGTCATATTCATGATATCTCGCTCCTCCTATTATTCAACCAGGAGGAGCTTTTAAGAAACTTCTTGTCCCTCCGGAAAAGACTCCAGGAGAGTCTCGTGGTCTTGGGTACGCAAACGCCCCCCTCATCCACGGCAGGCAGCTCTTTAAATGCATCGGCCTTAATCGCTTTGTTGACGGTTTTTCTGACCGGTTAAGAGCTCTGGATCCGAAATCAAAGGGATTGGCGATCAAATTCCAACCCGACGCTCGCTCAATTCTCGAAGTCTGAGTCTAGCCTCCAAGTCGTATGCCTGGTCTGCCGCCCTTGATAGATACTGTCCGTCAAAATATGCTCCTGTCACACCTTTAAGATCATCCTCCATTATCAGGCGCTCCAAAGCACTGGCCCCTTCTTCAACAGTCTTCCTTGGCGATCCAAACCATTCACGGACCATTTTCGTATCCATCAACGATGCTGGATGCAAGGTGTTGACGGTGACCCCACTCTCTCCGAGCTCAAGCGCCAGGTCAAAGCTGAACATCACCAAGGCAAGCTTACTCTGTGCGTAAGCCCGCATTCCACTGTAGTCTTCCTCCATCATGAGATCCTCAAAATCAAGGGGCTCTTGAGCGGCGGAGGCGACGTTGATGATTCGTGCCTCCCCCTTGTCCTCGCTTGCGCGCTTCAGAAGCGGCAGCAATCGATGGGAGAGCAGAAAAGGAGAAAGATAATTAACTGCAAACCTCAGCTCGTAACCGTCATCACTCAGCTCGCGTTGTTTTGGTAGAAGTCCAGCGCCAAGGCCGGCATTGTTGACCAGGACATCCAACCGTGGGTGGTCAACTTTGATAGCCGCAGCAAGTCGATTTACCTCTGCAATGCTCGAGAAATCAGCGTTGTAATAATGGAGTTGGCCATTACCGGTGGCAGATTGAATTTTCTCAAGGGCCTTCTCCCCTTTTTCTCTGTTGCGGCCATGCAGAAGAACGCTTGCTCCAGTAAAGGCTAGATCTTCTGCGACCTGTCTGCCCAGACCGTCTGTGGCGCCGGTAATAAGGATAACCATTTTGCCTGTATCTTTCATTTCAGACACCTTTCTGCTTCGATTTTTGCTACCAGACGCTGGAATCTAAACACCATGTAGCTACACAGTTTCTTGGGCCTCTGCCAGCTGTTGGAGGATGTCAGTAATGCCTGTCCTATCATCAATTAATTGCCTCTTTCGCTCTGGTAAGGGGCAAGCCGCTGGCTTACCATTCGGAGCCGTCCCGCAACCTGATAGCAAAGGGCTTGACGTCTGCTCCATGAAATAGTTTGGTCAAGAAATCAAGGCTTTTCTGGACAGTTGAGTCATGTCCAGACACCTTCCTGGCCAATTGATCAAACATGAATCTCCCTCTCTTTCTCTTTGTGTCAAGCTTTGCTGTGACTGAAAATCTAACATCCTTTGTAAAAGTGGCTAGATAGCTAGCTGCTACTTTTTTGAGAAGAAAAAATCTACCTGCAAAAGATGCTCTCCTTGTTGCGAGCCTCATCAAAGAGCTTGTTCGCACAGAATCAGGGAGAAAACAGCAAATTCGGAACCGTCTGTTCACAGATGTTGCTGCTGTTTCACCAATAACCGACTCGTTGCTCCAACAACCAGGCTATCGATGGTCATCATAGAGGTGACTTTCCAGAGACCTCTTTCTGGGTCTCCTCCTCTCTGGTCCCGTTGCCATAAAGAATTTATCTATCTGAAAAAGTAGACTTATGCCCATAGCCTAGTTGTATGGCGTTTGTTACCTTTTTAAATGGGATTTTCAAAATCTCAGCGGTGAATTATCGACAAACACGGACCCGTTCACAAATCCAGAACAGCTGAAAGACGTGGGGAAATGATGCGGACAGGCGCATATGCCACAATGCTCTTGGCACAACGAGCTTTGCCAACACCATTTTCATGAGAATGAATTCAAGTATGTGCGTTTAAATAGAGCGGGTGTTGGAAACTGGTCAACTCCAGACACGGCGGAACTGGAATTCGAACCGCCTGGCAGTAAGGTGCTTTTACTGGTGCTGTACCACGGGAAATACTGGTGTTCTAACTTTCCGTCACACTTAGCTATCAAGGAGAAACTTTATGGGAACTCATTACATTATCGATGATTGCACGGGTTGCGGTACCTGTGAGCCGGTCTGTCCGGTGGATGCCATCAGCGAAGGCGATCTAATTTACCTGATCGACAAAGAAACCTGCACCGATTGTGGAGCATGTGACGATGTCTGCCCGGTGGATGCAATCAAGTGGAAGGAAACAGCTTCCTGATCACCTGACAGAAGAGAATCAAGCTGCTAAAATTTATGCACGTTTCAGCCCGTTATTGCCTGCTCTGGAGACCGTCGGACTATCCATGAGCCGGCTACAAATCAGACCGTATAGTCCAACAATTTCATAGCTTTTCCAGATAGCAGTCCGGCTGCATCGTTTTACCACTTGATCCGAATCAGTCATTTATTCAAGCAGATCGACCCCTTCTTCAGGGATTCTGGCCTGGCGTGCCTGGTTCCGGAGCGGTTTCTCTTCGCTGGTTAAATCGCCTTCGCCGGAGACCTTGACCATATCCGGTTTGATGCTGGCCTGTTGTTCCGAAGCTTTATCAACTTCGGCCGGCGCCTGGGTGATCTGCTCGACCATATGCACAGGTACCCCTTGTGGAAAGATGACTTCGCGAGCTTCATCAGGCATCGAAATGCCGTGCTGTTCAAAAGTCCCTTTGACCAGACGGATTACAGATGATTTGATCTTCGGACCATTATAGGTCGTGCCCT
>JAGXHM010000056.1 GCA_024636155.1 Deltaproteobacteria bacterium | reverse complement strand
GTGTGCTGCAAATCAGCACATCCCCCACCTGAAAAACCAAAAGAGATATTTGCTTTATATAGTGTGCCCCTCTTTGGCCGGGCTTGTTCAACCATAGATAAGATCGTGGTTCGTTCCTCTCACAATCTATCCTTATTCGTTAGGCAACAGCCTATTGGAACAAGGCCAGTAGTCAGCTATTGTCATTATCCTTTTTGCCGAATCCTACTCTAAAAATAAAGGCAGCTAGACCTAGGGCGGAATAGAATATTAGCTTAGAAAAATATTCCACATCATAAGTTAGCTCAATGCCACTTTCTATGGATCGAAAATAATTGTACAGATGGATCAATACAAAAAAGGAGAAGGCCACCATCCCATATTTTGCAATTTTCGGTTTGTCCATTATTCACTTTGCCTAACGGTTTTGAGCTGAGACGCGCAGTAGCTACCTCCCAGCATGTAGTCATTTTACGTGAACCACCCCTGCTTCACGCGTCGATCTCCGGCGACTGGTTAGGCCTCTCCTCCACATCTTCTATAAAGTAAAGCCATAGAAAAGACCAAATAGTTCCTAGAAAGCCGTAACGAGCCCATTTCTCAGGAGACAGGCCACGACGCTTTGCCATCCGAGAACAAATCCATGAGAAGGTGCCATTAAACGTGATGAAAACCACGGCAAAAAGATAAGGATGTTCGCTCACAAAAGGCTCGTCATGACGGATATCGGGCCCAAAGCGAAACCAAAGCGTAGACGCTACATACAGCAGTCCTAAAATTGCCGCGATTAATAGAAAAATTCTTTGTTTCTTGGACATACGTTTATGTGGCCTAACGACACTGGGTTTAACCTGCGGGAGCAACATGCCCACCAGCGGTTGTGAGTTGCAAGACGAACAACCGCTCGACCCTCCTGCTTACCCCGTCAGGTTCAAACCCTTGTTAGACAGCACCCTCTTCTGCCTCGCGCAAGGCGTCCCGGAACGAAGATGCGGCGATCGGAGCCATCTCGTTACTGTCGACATCGACGATGCTGAAGAGTTCGCCCGCCTCGGAACGGCGGCCTACGAGAAGACGACCACGTGGACCGTGAGCCAGGACCGCCCAATCCGCTTCAGGCAACGCGACAAGATAGACCTCAGCCTGGGCACAGGGCGTCCACGTATCTGAGGAAACCGTCGGATCCTCGTCTGGCTCGCGCACGAAACTCAGGGGTGCTACGTCCAGCGCCGCATGTTGATCCATGAGCGCAGATGGGTCGACGACGCGCACATGGATCGCTTCGAGCATCGCCTTCTTCACATCGATCACGGCCGGACGGAGCGTCAGGCTAAACAGGTGGCCAGAGACGGCGTCAACGGTCCCCTTGTGGTCCCGTCTGCTAATGCGTGCCGCGACATCGGCGATCCGCACCTCACCCCGGTTTGGGAGGAGCGAGTCTGGTTTCCATTCGCCACCCTTCCGACTGGTATAAAAGTTCACTTCCGGTGATGAAGTGATGCGCTGCACGTACTTGATCTGGTCAAGTTGTGCCAAGAGCAATTCGAGTATACCTGCAGATATGGTGAATATCGCCGGACAGGTAAAAGTTTAAGTATGGCGAACAAAACCCTCAGAAAACCAGCTTAAATCTTGTATATCAAACAAAATAACCACAGACAAAATCAAGGTTAAGGCAACCTGTTTATCTGTGGTTCAATTTGCTGATTCCCCCATGATTTGTAACCACTATTTGTGGATGACAAACTCGATTAATTACAGTATCTTAGCCAATGTTAATACCTTATGCAATGTTATTCATTTGTTTAACCTGGAGGGGATCATGCAGAAACCACGTCTACTGGACCAGGTGCGCGAAGTGTGCCGTGTCCGCCACTACAGCATTCGCACTGAAAAAGCCTACATTCATTGGGTTAAACGCTACATCTATTTTCACAACAAACGCCATCCTAAAGATATGGGGGCCGATGAGATCAATGCCTTTTTGAGTTGGTTGGCAGTGACGAAAAATGTTGCCGCTGCCACTCAAAACCAGGCATTGAATGCGTTGGTATTCCTGTATCATCAGGTACTGAAAGCCGATCCGGGTGACTTCGGTGACGTTGTACGAGCAAAGAAACCAAAACGTCTGCCCGTTGTTCTCTCGCGAGAGGAAGTGGCTGCGGTTCTGCTTAATCTGCACGGTGAAGAATGGCTGATGGCCAACCTGCTTTACGGATCAGGCTTACGGTTGATGGAGTGCTTGCGCCTGCGCGTTAAAGACCTTGATTTTTCCCAGGGTGAAGTGGTGATCAGAGAAGGAAAAGGGGATAAGGATCGCCGCAGCATGTTGCCGCAACTTCTTGTGGAACCACTGACAAAACATTTGAACAAGGTGAAGGCTATCCACGAGGATGACCTGAATGCTGGCTATGGACAGGTCTGGCTACCAGGGGCACTTTCAAGTAAATACCCTAGTGCAGACCGGGAGTGGAAATGGCAATATGTGTTCCCTGCATCACGCCGCTCAAAAGACCCAGAAAGTGGTTTGGCCCGGCGACACCACCGCTACGAATCGGTTTTGCAGAAGACGGTTAAATATGCCGTCAGAGTTGCCAAGATTACCAAACCTGTAGGGCCACACACGTTCAGGCACAGCTTTGCAACCCACTTGCTTGAAGCTGGGTACGATATTCGCACCATACAAGAGTTACTCGGCCATAAGGATGTCAGTACCACCATGATCTATACGCATGTACTCAATCAGGGTGCGAGAGGGGTGTTGAGTCCGTTGGATATGAGGTAGGTGTGTGGCGCAAGAGTTGCTTAGATTTTCAGCACTCCTGAAATGTAAACCACGCTAGATCACAGAACAGTCACGCGAACCACGACTATCGATAGAAATAAACAAACAAAGACGCATCGCTGATCTCATCATGAAAAGGTGGTTAACACACTGACCCTTGGCGTAAGAAGTGCCAAGCGCAGCGCAAAGCCTTCTTTGGTGACTTTCTTTGGCTTTGGAAAGAAAGTCACCCGGCAGTCGGCCGGGACCGACGGTTTTGTTTGAGTGGTTTTGAGAGATACAAGCAGAAACCTTTAGAACCGGCGGGGCTCGTCCCGCCAGACGACATACTTTTGTCCGGCAACAAAAGTAAGCAAAAATGCCTTCACCTTGCGGTGGGCACCTCCATACGCGATGCAGACGGCGTCATTAACAATGTACGCACAGACAGAATACTTTCGGATTGTTACGAGAACGGGTCTTTGAGAACCCGTTCTTGTTACTAACAAGCACTGTTCAAATCTTTAAAAGTTCTGCCATTAAGTGTCATTGAACAACAAAGGAATAACTCCTGAATTAATGTGTAGGTTTATCGCTTAGATTCTCAGGCCTCCTGAAATGCAAACCACGCTAGATCAGTAGACCGTTACGCCAACCACGACTACCGGAAGAAATAAACAAACAAAGACGCACCGCTGATCTCATCATGAAAAGGTGGTTAACACACCGACCCTTGGCGCAAGAAATGCCCAGCGCAGCGCAAAGCCTTCTTTGGTTACTTTCTTAGGCTTTGGTAAGAAAGTCACCCGGCTGCCGGCCGGGACCGGCGGTTGTGATTTGGCTTTTGTTCTTTGGGGAATCAAAGGTAGATAGCTGTCTACCCAACAAATAAAAAAGCCGGAGCCGCATTGCGGGTCCGGCTCTTTAGTCTATGAAATCGAAAAAAACTATTTTGCAGCAAATTCCTCTCTATATCCTTCCCACTTTTGATCAATCCGTTCCTGCATAGCAGCGATCTGTTCTTTCGAGAGCGCCTTGAAGCGGGTCTGCATGTTCAGGTAATCCTGTACCGGGCGCAGTTTGCTTTTCTTCAGCAGTTTTGCCGATGGCTCCGACAACTTCTTTTTGCCTTCCTCGATTTCGTAAAGGTCAAACAAACCACATTCAATCGCCATTTTGCCGATCTTGACGGTCATTCGTTCGTCACATCCCCATCCAGGCGGGCAGGGGGTTTGAATATGGATATACTTCAATCCGCTGATCTCCTTGGCCTTGATGAGTTTGTCGTGGAAGTCGAGCGGGTAACTGGCCGAACAGGTGGCGATATAGGCCGGGTTGTGGGCCGCAACGATGTCAGGGACATTTTTGCTGGTTTCTTTCTTGCCGTAGGGAGTCGTTGTGGTCAGTCCTCCTTGCGGAGTTGTCCCGGACCGCTGCACACCGGTATTCATGTAAGCTTCATTGTCGTAACAGATATAGATGATGTCTTCGTTACGCTCCAGGGCACCGGAAAGGGCTTGAATGCCAATATCAGAGGTGCCACCGTCTCCTGCCCAGGCAACCACCTGGGTCTTTTTGCCAAGCCGTTTCATGGCAGCGCGCACCCCGGTTGCTATGGCAGCGGTTGAGGCAAAAGTACCGTTAAGAATCGGCATCTGCGTTGCGGCAATCGGGTAAAGTCCCTGCATAACAGTCAGGCAGCTGGGTGGCACGACAAAGATACAGTCGCGACCCAGGGCTTTAAGGCCAATCCGGTAGAGGATGCTTAGTCCGCAGCCGCTACAAGCGCGGTTTCCGGGATAAATAAATTCTTCGTCGGTCAGATTGATAACGTTGGTTTTGGTCATATTTGTCATAGCTGTAATCCAATCCATTGCGGAGTATCATTCTGCACAGGTGTGGTCAGGTCGTCTTGCAAACAAGCCGTTTTTAATGCCAGGTAAAGATCGTCAGTGCGGATTTCACGACCACCCAGGCCGGTAATGAAGTTGTGCAAGCGTGGGCGAGCCGGGTAGGGGTAGAGAGCTGATTTTAGATCGGCATAAAGAGCACCCTGATTGCCGTAGCTCAAACCTTTTTCACAGACCATCACTCCCTTGAACGATTGCAAAGCCTCGGCGATTCTGGCAATGGGAAAAGGTCGGTACATCTGCAAAGCCAGCACGCCGATCTTAAGGCCGTCATCCTGGCGCAAGCGATCGACAACGTCGCGGAATTGATTAGCGATGCTGCCCATGGCAACCACCACGAATTCGGCATCATCACAACAGTAAGGATCGAGGATCGGTGCGCCGCCACGACCGAAGCGTTGCTGGAAGTCTGCATCGATCTCCTCCCAGACGTCCATCGCAAGGCACATTTCCTGATGTAAATTATGCCGGATGTCCATGTAACTACCTTGTTTAACGCCGTTAATGTCGTTCCGTGCATCTGGCAAGGTCACCGTATTCAAGCTCTCGGGATGTTCCGGGCTCAAGGTATGCTTATAATCATAATCAGGTAAAAATGCTCTGACCTCCGCAGCTTCGGGAAGCTCGAAGGGCATATAGGTGTGCGACAGATAGTAGCCGTCGTAATTGACCATGACCGGGATATGCACCAGTTCGGCCAACCGGAAAGCTTTCAGAGTCATGTCGACAATTTCCTGATGGTCTTTGGCAAAGATCTGAATCCAGCCGGTGTCGCGCTGGCTGATGGCGTCCTGATGATCGTTCCAGACTGACCATGGTGCACCGATGCCGCGATTGACCACGCACATGACCATTGGCAAACGACCACCGGCGGCCCAGTGTAATTGTTCGCTCATATAGAGCAGTCCATTGGAAGAGGTCGCCGTAAAGGGACGAACTCCGGCACTCGCAGCGCCAATACAGACCGCAAGCGCACTGTGCTCACTCTCGACAGCAACATACTCAGCGTCCATTTCACCGGCAGCGATCAGTTCGGAAAGTTTTTCCGTCAAGGGTGTCTGCGGGGTAATCGGGTAGGCAGCAATCACCTCGGCAGCAGCCAACTGCACAGCCATGGCGGCAGCGGCGTTTCCTGAATCGATTAACTTCTTACTCATCGTTGCCCCCTGCAATGAACTCTTCTTCTGAAACCATCTTGATTGCTTCAACCGGACATTCTTCCGCGCAGATACCACATCCTTTGCAGTACTCCAGATCAATGGTCGGTTCAATGGCTTTGCTCACGACATTATCGGGGCAATAGAGCCAGCAGAGATGGCAAGAGGGCTTACCACTTTTCGCCGGTGTGCAGCGACTGTAGTCTATCACCGGGCGCTCCACCCGCCATGACCCGGTGCGTCCGGCGTCGCCGGGTCCCGAAGTGCTGGCTGAAGTTAATACTTTAAAACGTGGATCAGGCATGAGCATCTCCTTTGTTCGGCTCGCTGATCTGCGTGGCGTCATACGCCAACTGAGCTGACCTGGCATTGTCTTCCGGTTTACGAGCAGCAAATTCGTCAGCGATACAGCGTGTCAACATGTCGATGTCGAGCAGGCCAGACGCTTTGCTGAGGGCGCCGATAATTCCGCTGTTGACGATCCCTTTGCGCAGTCCTGCCTCGATCCCCAGCTTGGTTACGTTGGCCACGGCCACGCGGTAGCCTGGCAATTGATGCTCCTGAACCGGGCGTGGACTATTAATAACCAGCAGCCCCCCCGGTTTCAAGCCAGCGGTAACATCAACCTCATTGATGATCAGATGGTCGAGCACTACGACGATATCTGGAGTCGTGATAGGCGAAAGATCATAGATCTTGGCCCTGGAAATTTTCAAAGAGGTCGAGACCGGCGCGCCGCGCCGTTCAGTGCCGAAAGTCGGGGCCATGACAACTCCGGTATAACCAGATTTGAAGGCTGCTTCAGCGACCACTTTGGCTGCCGTAATGGCCCCCTGACCGCCACGACCGTGCCAGCGAATCTGGATCATTTGGGGAAATTCTTTCTGCATGTCTTTATCCTAAGAAGAGTCGGCAAGGATGGTCGCCGAAGTTTTTTAGCCACACTGTGCTTCTGCCGATTCTTCAGAGAACACATTTCCTGTAATATTGAGCTTCTCGCAGGCGATTTCGCGCAGCTTGTACTTCTGAATTTTGCCGCTGGCAGTCATCGGGAAGGAGTCAACAAAGATAACATACTTTGGCTTCTTGTAGGGTGCAATGCGGTTGCGGGTGAAATCGATAATGTCCTCCTCGACAATGTCCGCACCTTCTTTGCGAATGATAAAGGCGCCAACCACCTCACCGTATTTTTCGTCCGGGATTCCGACCACCTGCACGTCGAGAACACCGTCCATGGTATAGAGGAATTCCTCTATCTCACGAGGATAGATGTTTTCGCCGCCGCGGATAATCATATCCTTGATTCGGCCGGTAATCCTGTAATAGCCATTGTGATCGACTTCGGCCTGGTCGCCTGAATGCAACCAGTTGTCTGCATCGATCGCCTCGGCCGTCTGCTCCGGCATGTTGTAGTAGCCCTTCATGATGTTGTAACCGCGACAGCAGAGTTCGCCTCGCTCTCCAACACCGGCTTCCTTGCCGCTTTCCGGATCGATGATCTTGACCTCTATCTCGGGCAGAGCGGCGCCAACGCTGCCAGTACGTTGGGCGACCGAATCGTCGGTACGGGTCTGAGTGATGACCGGCGAGGCCTCGGTCAGACCGTAAGCAATCGTGATATCGGTACAGTGCATTTTTTCCATAACCTGACGCATGGTCTCTTCCGGGCAGGGGGAGCCGGCCATGATGCCGGTGCGCAGGGAGCTGAGATCAAACATGTCGAACATCGGGTGAGAGAGTTCTGCGATAAACATGGTCGGCACGCCGTAGACCGCGGTGCACTTTTCTTTCTGCACTGCGGCCAGTACCAGCAGCGGGTCAAACAGCTCCAGAGGGACCAGGGTTGTGCCGTGGGTCAGCGCCGCCATCACCCCGAGTACGCAACCGAAACAGTGAAACAACGGCACCGGTAGACAGAGGCGGTCTTTCTCGGTGAGCTTCTGCCGCTCGCCGATGTAGTAGCCGTTATTCAGGATATTGTAGTGGCTGAGCATAACCCCCTTCGGGAAGCCGGTGGTCCCCGAAGTGTACTGCATGTTGATGACATCATGCGGACTCAGAGAGTTTTTGATGGTGTCGAGTTCGCGGTTGTCGTACTGGTCGCCGAGCAACATCAGTTCACGCGTGTTGTACATGCCGCGATGCTTCTCCTGGCCTATGAAAATAACGTGGCGTAGCTCTGGAAATTTTTCGCTTCGCAACTGGCCGCGCTGGTTGCTGGTGAGTTCCGGGATCAGTTCGTTGATCGTCTGCAGGTAGTCGTGGTCACGGAAACTGTCGATCAGAACCAGCGTCTTGAGGTCGGCCTGCCTGATCAGGTACTCCAGTTCGAAGCTGCGGTAGTGGGTGTTGATGGTCACCAGCACAGCGCCGATCTTGGCGGTAGCGAACATGAAGGTGGTCCAGTCAGGCACGTTGGTCGCCCATATGCCGACATTGTCGCCTTTACCGATGCCGATCGCCAGCAGCCCCTTGGCCAACTGGTTGACGCGCTCGTTGAACTGGCTGAATGTGAAACGCAGGTCCCGGTCGGGGTAGACGATGAATTCATGATCCGGCAAGTTCTTTACTTGCTCTTCTAAAAACGCACCAATGGTTTTATCTGTATAGGGCATTGTGATAACTCCGATTAGCTTGGTGCGTAAATGACGGCCAGGATGCGAGCGTTTTCATCACCCTTGGCGTGGACATCGTGGGGAACGACCGAGTCGTAGTAGATGCTTTCACCTGCTACCAACTGGTAAGTGCTTTTGCCGTAGTTGATCTGAATAGCGCCAGAAAGAACAAAGATGAATTCTTCCCCTTCGTGAGCGGAGAGTGGCGGGGCTTCTCCGCTGCGCGGTTTGACGTCGATCATGAAAGGCTCCATCTGCCTGTCGCGTTTGCCACTGCCCATGGAGTAGAAATCAAGATTGCTGCTGGTCGCCATGGGGTCCTTGCCGGAGAAACGGATCACGTTGGGTGATTCGGCCGATTTGAATACCACCGGTCCTTCAATCGGGTCATCGTCCAGCAGGGTGCCGAGGCGTACGCCCAGAGCACGGGAAATTTCCATCAGCGGGGTGAGAGAAGGGACGAGTGCCCCATCCTCAATTTGTCGAATCTGGTCGACATGGCATTGACTCCGCTCGGCAAGTTGTTCAATTGTCATTTGCTTGGACTCACGCAGTTGACGCAGCTTCTCGCCAATTTTGTATTCAACAGACATTTTTCCTCCCTCAAACGGTCTACACAGAAAAGTTGTAACAAATTGCCTAAATTTGAAGGAGCCGTCAAGTCGGAAGTTTCTTTTTGATGATAGAGGGAGCTTTACGCACCAGTGACGGACAGCGTTGATGATACTTCTCTGCCAATGCTCTTCATAAGGTGGTGATGCTATAAATGAGCAAGCTGTGAGTGGATGGTTTATCAGTCACCCTTAGAGCTCTTGCTGAGGTAATTCTTCCTGCAGGCAGACGATGCCTTCGCCCCGTCATCCCTGCTCTTCACGATTGTTCTCCCATTGGTTATAGAAGGTCATGTCTGTGAGCGCTTTACGCGGTCTGGCCTTTGGCTCCTGATCCGGGTAGCCCAGTGGCGTTACCCCAACGACCCGGAATTTGTCCGGAATAGCGAGGGCCGCTTTGACGGCTGTTTCGTCGAACCAACCCATCCAGCAGCTTCCCAGGCCGAGCGCATGAGCTGCGAGACAGAGATGTTGAAAGGCGATGGCGGTATCGGCAACATAGTATTCGATGCCATTTTCCAAGCCTGATTGCGATGGATCAGCGCAGACAACAATGACTACCGGCGCCGTGGCGATTGCCTGAAAGCCGGGATTGTCTTCAGGGAACGCCTTGAGCAGCGCCTCTCTGTGAGCCTGCTCGTTAATGACCAGGAAACGCCAGCACTGCAGGTTCTTCCATGAGGGAGCCAGGCGTGCAGCGTCTAACACCTGTATGATTTTCTCCGGTTCGACAGGCGTGTCCTTGTATCTGCGGATGCTGCGACGATCTCTGAAAACCTGAAAAATGTCCAAAGTTATTTCCTCACCAAGAGGGCGGGTTACATGTTGCGTCGATATTGGCCACCAACCTCATAGAGCGCAGCGCTGATCTGTCCCAACGAAGCTACGTTGACTGCTTTCATCAGCTCGGCGAAGATGTTCCCGCCATCCGCCGCGGCTTGCTGCAACCTTTTGAGCGCTTCAGGAGCTTCTGCAGCGTGCTCTCTCTGGAAGGCGCGCAGGTTGGTGATCTGGTGAAGTTTCTCCTCTTCTGTCGAGCGGGCCACATCGCCCGGGATCGTGTATCCTTCTTCTTCACTTTTTGGGTTTAAATAGGTATTAACGCCGATGATCGGCAGTTCTCCAGTGTGTTTCTGGTGCTCGTAGAGCATCGACTCTTCCTGGATCTTGGTTCGTTGGTAAAGGGTCTCCATCGCCCCGAGTACGCCACCGCGCTGGCTGATCTGTTCAAATTGTTCCAGGACTGCTGCTTCGACCAGGTCGGTCAGTTCCTCCATAATGAAGGACCCCTGTAGAGGATTTTCATTCTTCACCAGTCCCAATTCCTTGTTGATGATCATCTGGATCGCCATCGCCCGGCGCACCGATTCCTCGGTGGGAGTGGTGATCGCTTCATCATAGGCATTGGTGTGCAGCGAATTGCAGTTGTCGTAGATCGCCATCAGTGCCTGCAGGGTGGTGCGGATGTCGTTGAAGTTCATCTCCTGGGCGTGCAGCGAACGACCGGAGGTCTGAATGTGGTATTTGAGCATCTGGCTCTTGGTGTTTGCACCGTAGCGGTCGCGCATCACCACGGACCAGATGCGTCGTGCGACCCGACCAATAACTGTGTATTCGGGATCAAGGCCGTTGCTGAAGAAGAACGACAGGTTGCCAGCAAAATCGTCGATATGCATGCCGCGCGACAAGTAATATTCGACGAAGGTGAATCCGTTGGAGAGAGTAAAGGTCAGTTGGCTGATCGGGTTGGCGCCCGCTTCAGCGATGTGGTAGCCACTGATCGAGACCGAGTAGTAGTTGCGCACTTTCTGATCAATGAAGTACTGCTGGATGTCGCCCATCATACGCAGCGCGAACTCGGTGGTGAAGATGCAGGTGTTCTGTCCCTGATCTTCTTTGAGGATGTCAGCCTGCACCGTGCCACGCACCGTCTGCAGAGTACAGCTCTGGATCTCGGCTTGTTCCTCATTTGATGGTTCGCGGTCGTTTTCGCTGCGGAACTTCTCCACCTGCTGGCGGATCGCGGTATTCATGAACATCGCCAGCAGCATCGGCGCCGGGCCGTTGATGGTCAGCGAGACGGAGGTCATCGGGTCGCAGAGGTCGAAGCCGGCAAAAAGTTTGTCCATATCATTCTGAGTACAGATCGAAACCCCGCTCATTCCGACCTTGCCATAAATGTCGGGACGCTCATCTGGATCCTCACCATAAAGGGTCACGCTGTCAAATGCGGTCGAGAGCCTTTTGGCATCATCATCTTTGGTCAGGTAATGGAAGCGGCGGTTGGTGCGCTCCGGGGTGCCTTCGCCAGCAAACTGGCGCTTGGGGTCCTCGGCTGTGCGCTTGAAGGGGAAGAGTCCGGCGGTATAGGGGAAGAAGCCGGGAGCGTTTTCTTTCATGCACCAGCGGATGATCTCTCCGTAGTCTGTAAAATCAGGCAGGCAGACCTTGGGAATGATTGTTCCAGAGAGGGTTGTTGTCGTCAGCTCGGTGCGAATCTCCTTGTCGCGCACCCTGGTGATCATTACCTCATCCCGATAGGCCTTCTTTAACTCCGGCCACTTTTGCAATAACTTACGGTTCCCCTCGCTGAGTGCAGCTTCGCTCTGCTCAAGCAACGTATCGAGATCCGCAACCTGGCAATCGCATTTCTTTGCCAGCAGTTCGCGAGCTCCGGAAAGTTGGTAAAACTCTTTGCCGACCTGCGTCTGAACCTTGACCTGATTGCGATAGGCCTTGGCGGTATGAACGATTTCAGACAGGTAGGCGATCTGCTCTGGCGGAATGATCAGCTGACTCATGCTCTGACCCTCGCCGACCACAAGTTGTGACTGCCAGTCGAGCTTGCACTTCTCATTGAGTTTGCCGAGCAGTGCACGGTAAAGTCGGTTAACACCGACGTCGTTGAACTGGCTGGCGATCGTACCGAAAACGGGCAGTTCCCCGTCGTCAGCTTCGAATAAATGACGGTTGCGCCGGTACTGTTTGCGAACGTTGCGCAAGGCATCCTCGGCGCCACGTTTTTCCATCTTGTTCAGTGCGATCAGGTCGGCGAAGTCGAGCATGTCGATCTTCTCCAGTTGGGTTGGCGCACCGAACTCGCTGGTCATGACGTAGAGCGAGAGATCACAGACCTCGACAATTCCCGCGTTGCCCTGACCGATACCGCTGGTTTCGACGATGATCAGGTCAAACGAGGCCGCCTTGAGTACGTCGACAGCCTCGTTGATAGCGGTTGAAAGTTCCGTGCGCGAATCGCGGGTCGCCAGTGAGCGCATAAATACTCTGGGGGTGTCGATGGCATTCATGCGAATGCGGTCGCCAAGCAGCGCTCCGCCGGTGCGCTTGCGGGTTGGGTCGACGGAGAGGATCGCCACACTCTTTTCCTCAAAGTCACGCAGGAAGCGGCGTACCAATTCGTCGGTCAACGAGCTTTTGCCTGCGCCGCCAGTGCCGGTAATGCCGAGGACAGGTACTGGTCCGGCCAGTTCGCGAATCTGCTGCTGTGTTGCCTGTCGCAGTTCATCAGGGTGCTCGACCAGCTGTTCTGCGGCGGTTATAAGTCTGGCCACCGCCTGCGGGTCGCGTTGTGGCAATCTCGTCAGGTCGTTTGCGAGCTGATACGGTGGAGCAAAGTCACACTGTTGCAACTCGTAATTGACCATTCCTTGCAGACCCATGCGCCGCCCGTCTTCTGGAGAAAAGATCTTGCAGATGCCATACGCTTCAAGCTCTTTAATTTCGTCCGGCAGGATGACCCCGCCTCCGCCACCGAAGATGCGTACATGCCCGGCCCCCTGTTCTTGCAATAGGTCGTGCATGAATTTGAAAAATTCCATGTGCCCGCCCTGGTAGGAGCTGACCGCAATTCCCTGAGCGTCTTCCTGGATCGCCGCGTTAACTATTTCATGGACCGAACGGTTGTGTCCCAGGTGCACCACTTCGGCTCCGGAGTCCTGCATGATGCGGCGCATGATATTGATTGAGACATCGTGTCCGTCATAAAGACTTGTGGCGGTAACGAAGCGAATCGGGTGGGTGGGTCTGTAGACAGAGCTTGACATCATATTTCTCCTTTGGCATGACAGGCTTGGTGCGCGATGTCTCGTATGTAACCTTTGAGAGTTGTTTTAATCCCAATTGTTTAGCAAGCGCCGTGCCATGCAGGCAGAGTCTGCTGAATCGTTGGCATAAGGCTTTTACCCGGAAGCCATCTGGTTGTAGTGAATATGATGGTGACGATTGGCTCTGTGCTTTGTCTCCACTTGTTTACATTCTACCGGGTGACTTGAATGATAAGAACGTAGCCGTCATCTATCTGCGCCGTTTGCATCAATGCTTGAACTGAGCTGTAACTTGAGGTGCTTTTCCAGAAATCCGGTCATCGCTTGCAGCGTCTCGTTCGGACGTTCGCGGAAAGGCGAGTGGCCACAGTCGGGCAGAATGATTGTCTCTGTTTTGCCCTGCATCTGTTCACTGATTGTTTTCAGTTGTTTTAGTGTGCCATAGTTGTCCAGCTCACCCTGGATCAACAGGGTTGGCATCTCTATCTTTGGCAGAAAGGCTTCCAGGTTCCATGCCAAAAAACCTTCATCCAGCCAGGCTTGAGTCCAGCCGAGAAAAGTATTGTCTACATTGTCGCCATGATAACGGGCAAGTCGTGCGCGCAACTCTGATGTTTGGTAGGAGGCTCTCGCCTCTCGAATGCTGTTGATGGTGAGCTCCTCGACAAAAACGTGAGGAGCCATCAGGATTAACCCCTGGATGCGATCATTGGCAATGCCGCCAGCATTGATCAGGGCGATGGAGGCGCCATCACTGTGTCCTACCAGCACGGCCCTGCTTATCCCGGCAATATCTAAAATCTGCGGCAGGACGTTGAGCCCTTCATGATGCATGAAGGTGAGGGGCCTCGGCAACGCGCATGGGGACGACCTGCCGTAACCCGCCCGGCTGTAAGTCAGCACCCTGCAGCCGGTCAATTCTGCCACTTGACGAGGGAAATCCCTCCACATAGCCAAACAGCCCAGCCCCTCATGCAGGAAGACCAGCGTCGTGACATCGCTTCGGCAGGGGGCAAACGACTGATACTCCAGATTGTCGCCATTAATGTTGAAAAAACCGCAAGATTCTCGCAATAGCTGACTTACCCTCCAGAGACGTAGGAAATCAGGGTGACCTCGCTGCCGTCAGGAATGTCGGTCTGGTTTTCGCCAGCGAGAATCATCTTGCCGTCGATGACGATGTTGAGGTTCGGATCATCAAGTATTCTTGCCGCTTCAGGGAGTTTACACCGAAGGTGCTGGCGAAGCTCTCCCAGGTGTGCCATCGGCTCATCGACGACAATAGACTGTTCAGGCGCTCCGGGTAGAGCACAGGGGAACTTGACCCTGATGCTGTAGTTGGTGACGCGTTTCGAGAGTTTGGCGTGCCAGTCGAGGGAGGGAACACCTTCGCGATTGAGCCCGGTCAGCAGGTAAAAGCGTTGCTTAAGTGCGGCGAACTGCTCGCGGTCGATCTTTTCCCCTTTGAAGGGGCCAACTGCAATCGGTTCATCGAACCAACGGACGGGCAGGGTGTCATCCTCGCCGCGCAGACCGAAGCGAAAGTTGAGCATTCGCTCCAATCCGGTGATGTCTCGGCCGATTTCATCCAGCTGATCGGCATCGAAATGCAGTTGGGTCAATGCGTTAAGTTGGGCGGCAAAGTCCTCAAGGTCAGGTGTTGTCGGTGAGTTGAACAGTTTGGTATTAAAACGGCACATGCCGATCGCATCACCAACGGCAAAGGTGTTTTCGCAGCGCCGGACCGCGTACTCTTTCCCCTCGTAAGAGGTTGGTTCGGGGGAGACCACACCCCCGTAGAGGTCGGTCTTGAACGTGGCATCATCGTTGATGCGGGCGTTGATCTCGAGAGTGGCACGATTACGCAGATGATCCATGCCGCGGGTGGCAACCGCCAACCCCAGGGCAAAGGCTTTGAGGATGCGGGCGTCGTGCGGATCAGACTGAAACAGCCCTTTCGACGCCATGCAGTAGCTCAGTGCTTCCGGTGGATATTTCCCCAGCTCAACAGCGCGGCTGGAAAGAGCGATGGTGTCGCCAAAACCCTCGCGCTTTGCGGTCATGAAGAGTAATTGTTCGATGACCGGATAATTTCCCCAGGTCAGCTCCAGTCCGCCGGTCGTCTTCTGGTCGATGATGCCGCGCTGATAGAGTTCCATGGCCCAGGCGATAGCGCTGCCGGTACTTGAAGCATCGAGGGCCAGATCGTTGAGGATGTTGTTAAGGCGCAGGACTTGCTCAGGCTCTTTGATGCCGATGTTGGGGCCAAACTTGCCAACGATAATGTATTCCGGGCCTTCTCCTTTGTCGTACTTGTCGAAGTGGCCGTCATTGTTGATGCCGTTGTAGCTCCGTTGTTTGTGATGCTCAAGGGCACTTTGTGTTTTATCGTAACTGGCATTACCGCTGAGGCCGGTCAGGGCGCTGGCACCCCAGCCGCCTTTGCCGCCAGGAAGCATGTCGTTGTTGGCCCGGCATCCGACCGGGCACTGGTAGCAGCGGCTCATTCCCGGACGATAAGGATCAAAGTTGTCTGCATCGAGGCTGTCGTGCCAGGTGGTTTCCTGGTTGTTCTTGGTTCCCATGGCGCCGAGCACCCGGCTCGGTTTGTAGAGAAAAGGCGTACCGACTTTTTTCAGTGCATTCTGGACGACACTCGCAGCGAGGATCTTTTTGCCAATGTTCCGGTTGCCCACTTTGAAAGGTTCCGAAAGGTCAAGCTCCGGCAGCTTGCCCTGGATGAGAATCGCCTTCAGATGCAGGGCTCCCATCTTGGCACCACCACCACCACGGGCCCAGATCGATTTCTCACCCGCCATGATGCCACTGCAGAGCACCTGGTTTTCTCCAGCGCTGCTGATCCGCGCCATGGCTATGTCTTTGCGTTCGGTACCGATGAAATCACCTTCAATTGCCGCAGTAAACTCAATGTTGTCCATACCGCAATAAGCCGTGGCATCGATAAAACTGATTTGCTTTTGCTCGATTTTGAGTAATGTCCATTCCGGGTTGCGGCCGTAGAGAACCAGATGGTCGTAGCCATTGCGTTTGAGATAGGTTGGGAAGTAGTCACCGGCATTACTGTCGAGGATCGCCCGGCTCTCCGGTGAGCGACTTGTGATGTTGCCGCGAGTGGCCCCAGGCGTTCTGCCGGTCAGAACTCCGACGCCGAAAATCAAAGGCACTTCTGGATCGAGAGCCTCTTTCTCTTCCTGCAACAGATTGTAGAGCAGGTACATGTTACCGCCGCGGCCGGCCAGAAAGTGCTGGACCGCATCGAGTGACAGGTATCCGCGCAGCGTACTGCGCTGTTCAAGATCAACAAAGAGAACCGCACCTTGAGTGCGGTACTGAGGCGTCTGGTGCATACGGCTCAATAGCCGTTTAACCCGTTGTCTGATACCCATTTTTTCCTCTGTGTGCTCAGTGTCTCTGTAATGAAAAGGATTTAGACTTCTTCAGCCTCGGCGCCGAAATCGCCGCCACTGTTGTTCCCGAGCAGCTTGGGGCTGTATCTCTTGTAAGTGTTAATAATCGCTGCATAAGGGATATCAGCAAATGAGCCGCGCTCATGGACGTACTCCATGTGCTTGCGCTGATCGGCGTCGAAAGGATGGAAAATCGAGTCCTCACGACCGTTGAACTCAAGGGGTTTGACGCGGAATCTGGTGCAAAGTTCCTGATTGAAAGCCGGAGTTGATTTGACCCATATCCCATGCAGATAGAATTCTGTAAAAGCGTGCCAGCGCATCAGATCACCACCGTTCATTTCACGCAAACGAGGGGTGTTGAGGTGGTTTTTGACGTCGGCAAAGCCAACCCGTGATGGAATCCCTACTGCGCGACCACAGGCGGCCAGTAATGATGCCTTGGAAATGCAGAAGCCATAACCAGCGTGCAATACAGTGCTGGCTCGATATATCTCCGGGTCGCCAAAATCAAGATAGGGAGTGTAACGAATTCCATCGCGTACCCGGTAGTAAAGAGCGATGGCCTTGTCGTGATGTGACGGTGAGGTGCGGACCGTCTCTTCCGCAAAATCTCTTATATTGACAGAATTGCTGTCGATGAACTCAGCACTTTGCAGAAACTGCGCATCCATCAGATCCGGAACCTTTGTTTTGGGATAATCAAAAGAGTAAGACCGGGCACCTGACTGAATGTACGATATGGTTTGCCACAGATCCGAACAAAATGTCTCGGAGCTTTCCGCCACCGGTATGACGACTGATGATCACCAGTTGAATATTCTGTTCTTCGACAACTTTATTGATTGCTGCTTCAGGGGTCCCAAGTTCAAGCAGTAACTTCGGTTCGAAGCCTGCATCTTGGAAAGGTTTTGCAAGTCTCTCAAGGATGCGATTTCCCGATTTTACAGACGATTCGTAGACCATCTGCTTTTGCATTTCAGGGAGCAGGCGCTGGATCAAATGGACATCAACGACATGGAGCAGAATGATGTCTCGCGATATCAGCTTCTGATTGGCAATAACGGCCTGTATTGTTTGTCGTGTTGTTTCCGAGTCGTCGACCGGAATCAGTGTTTTGGGGGTCATGCCAAACTCCTTCATCTGAGATGGAGCCATCAGCCATAAACCAGGCGTGGTAAGTAGAGCACAAGATCAGCCCAATAGGTCAGAATCAGCAGGACTGCAATCTGAATTAAGACGAAAGGTATCACCGCCTTGGAGACGTAAACCAGGTTGCGGTCAATCGCAGCACCCGCGATGTAGAGGCTGACGCCCAGCGGTGGCGTGCAGTAACCGATGCCAAGATTGATCGTCATCAGCAGGCCGAAATGCATCGTGTCGATACCGAAAGAGGCCAGTAGTGGCAGGAAGATTGGTGTCAGGATCAGGGTCGCAGAAATAATATCCATGAACATGCCGACAATCAGTAGCATAACATTGACTGCCATGAGAAAGACCCAGGGTGACTGGATCTGACTGACGACCGCAGTTGCGATTTTGTTTGGAATCTGTTCGAAGGTCAGATATTCACCGAACACCGAAGCTCCGGCAACGATCACCAGAAGGGTTGCCGAGGTGGCCGCTGAGGAAACAATAATTTTCTGAATATCCTTGAACTTCATGTCCTTGTGGATAAAAATCTCGACAAAGAAGGCATAGAAACATGCAACCACAGCTGCTTCGTTAGCGGTGAACATGCCGGAATAGATGCCGCCAAAAATCAGCAACGGCAGGCAAAGGGCCCAAACACTTTCTCTTAAGACCGCAACAATTTCCTTGAAACTCGGTTTGTCCAGAGTTTTGTAGCTTTTCTTTTTGCAATAGAAATAAGCGTACAGACTCATCGCCACCATGATCATGATCCCCGGGATGAAGCCAGTCAGAAAGAGGGCTTCAATCGGGTCGTTGCTGACCATGGCATAAAGGATCATCGCGATTGAAGGTGGAATGATGATCCCCAGGTTGGGGGCAGTGGTCATGATGCCGACAGAGAACTTCTCATCGTAGCCATTTTCAATCAGTGCCGGAATCATGAAGCCGCCGATGGCGACTACAGTGGCAACCGTTGATCCAGAGATCGCGCCGAAAAAGCCACAGGCGAGGACTCCAGCCATGGCCAGGCCGCCTGGCAGAAAACCGACCAGAACGTTAGCTGTCTTGATCAGTTTATGGACGATGGAACCGGTGGTCATGATGTTGCCGCAGAGGATGAAGAAGAGCACCACCACCAGGGCAAACTTGTCCATGCTGCGGTACAGCACCTCTATGACAATCTGCGCATCGATGCCGATCATAAAGACCAGGCCGACGGTCCCGGTGAAAAACAAGGCCATGAAAACGGGAACCGTCGCTGCCATCAGGCCAAGCAGTAACAGTAGAATAATTAAGTAATTGGTATCCATAAGGATTCAGGCAGGGCAGGCAGGAGGGCAATCCATCCGGCTTACTTCTTTGCCCCCTCCTTCCAGTCGTCAATCGCCACCATCAAGGTACGCAGGAACATCATCACTCCCATCAGGGGCAGCACTGCGTAGAAAATCCACTCGGGGAGCTGCAGGCTGGACGTCTTGGCATATTTGTCGAGGTACATCAAGTAGGTCATCGTTCCGCCAAGGTAGATCATGCAGGTGGCAAAGATCAGCACCGCCAGATGGGAGAAGAAGGCCAGAGGTTTCTTTAGACCCGGCACCATCTGCGGCAGGGCATCGATGCAGATCAAAGAGCGGTTGCGCACTGCCACAATGCAACCGATGTAGGTGGTGATGTAGATCGTCTTGCGTACCACCTCGTCTGACCAGTAGAGGTTGACATCAGACGTCAACTTGCGCAGCAGCACATTGGCCATGGCGACGACCAGGGCAATACAGACCGACAACAATAACGTCCAGTCCTCAATGATGGTAAAGGAACGATCGACCTTATCAAAGACTCTTCTCAACATGCAGGCCCTTTAAATATAAAGTCGCCGGGGAGCAAGGCTCCCCGGCGTGATGAAAATGATTAATATTATTTGAGAGTTGAACGAACGGTATTCAGGTAATCCATACCGATTTTTTCGCCCCAGCTGGCGTAAACCGGCTTGGCGTCTTCGATCAATTGCGCCTTGTCAGCTGCTGACAGGGAGATGAATTCGACGCCAGCTTCTTTGGCTTTGGCGATCTGCTCATCATGCTGCACCCTGGTCAGGGCACGGGTCTTGGCGCTCTCCTCTTCGAGGACCTCGATGAATACTTTTTGCAGGTCAGCCGGGAGTTTGTTGAACCATTTCTTGTTAACCAGGTGGACGAAGAGTCCTTGCGCATAGTTGAGCTCGGTGAAGTATTTGGCGATGGTGAATTTTTTGGTAATATTGCAGACGATCGCTGTATGGTCGAGACCGTTGATCACGCCAGTCTGCAGCGCCTGCGGGACATCTGGCCAAGGCATGACCGTAAATTTAGCGCCCCATGCATTGTACACATCGATGTTGACTGGTGCTTCAGCGATACGGAAGTTAACGGTTTTTGCATCATCCAGGTTGCGCACCGGAGTCGTGGTGGCCCAGCCGTACTGACCGTAATTGACGATATCAGCAACCATCAGGCCGGCTGATTGTGCAGAGTTGCTGTAGGGGCCCCAGAGAGCAGGGTCACCGCGGAACTGGTCGAGCTTATCGTAGGTGTCGACAACGTAAGGCAGGTTGACGATGCCAAGTTTGTCGGCGATGTTAGCCGAGGCAACGGAAGAGGACAGCATTCCCTGGACCGCACCAAGTTTCAGCTTGGAGATAACGTCCTTTTCGCCGCCGAGTTGTGCCAGCGGGCGGTAGTCGACATAGATCCGACCGTTAGATTTTTCCCAGAGCGAATCACGAAAGTTGTAGCCGTTGGCAACGCCTTGAATAACAGGATGAGAGATGTTTGACAGAATGTAGGTGTACTCGGCCTTGGAAAAGTCGAACTTGGTCGCCCAGTTAGCCAATGGGTCTTTTTTGGCTTCGGCAGCGAGCACAGGGCTGGCCAACATGCTGACAATCAGCAGGGCAAGCAGAGGAAACACGACAAAGATTTTTTTCATTACGAACCTCCTAGCGGGTAGTTGACCTGGGCCACTTATTTGGCGCAAGGCTTTGTGACAGTTATGGCCAGAACGAACAATTATCGCTTTAATCCTGAACAGAATAACGTTACATACCGCTCCAGTCAAGAAAGGCCTTCTCAATAATGAAAACAATGTTTTATTTTTACTTTAAGTAATCAAAACGTGCACTTCCGCTTTCATGTCTCAAGTGCCTTGACCAAGCTTCGCAAGGTCGAATTGTAAGGTGTAGGCACACCAGCCCGGTCGCCATATTCAATGATCTTGCCATTGATATAATCGATTTCAGTTTGGCGCTTCGCTTCTATATCCTGCAGCATGGATGGCTTATGATGCCCGGCATCCTTGATGTAGTCGAGACAATCGAGGTAGTAATCCGGCCCCAGCATCATTTCATTGGCTCGGGCTACCTTGACCCCTTCCTTTAATAAAGAGTCAACCAGACTAGAAACAATCGGGTCGTTGATGACTTCGAACATGGTCTTGCCGGTAACAGCGCAGACAGCGTTCATACAGGAGTTATTGACTGTCTTGCTCCAGACCATGTTGCGGATCTGGTTGGTGTGGTGCGTGTCGAGGCCACATTCGGTTAGAGCATGACAGATCCCAAGTGCAGCTTCTTTTGAGTCTGGGTCCAGCTCTTGCAGGTAGTGGGGACGATGGTGGAAGACCAACTCGACCTTTGCTGGTCCATCCAGAATGCAGCCGTAGTTGACCACCGCCCGCATCACGTGCTTTTTCCCGAGCCGTTCGGCAAGAACCAGTTCGGTGTCAATGCCGTTTTGCCAACTGACCACGTAGCAGCCCTCGCCAACAATGCCCTCCAGGGCGGAGGAAATGATCGGCAGGGCTGTCGCCTTGACCGTGACGATGACGACATCTGGCGGATCATAGGCCAGTTGATCGACCCGGGTTGTCACTTTCGCCACTCTGGCCTGGAAGCTATCAGTGCCCGAAAGGAGGATCCCCGGATCCATCGCTTCTTCCAAAAGGATCGTCTGGACATCGCAGAGTGTGACCTCATAGCCTCCCCGGGAGAGAAACGCGGCAACGATACAACCGACCGGTCCGGCGCCGACCACGGCAAATTTCTGTGGTCTGTAATCGGTTTTTTCCTGCATATCAGACTCCCTGAGTCACCTGGTGCAACGAACAGACCATGAACAATCGGATGGTCTGGCAAAGAAACCCTTTATCTATTGAAAAGTCTTTAGCCTGGCAACCGGGTGCTATTCCTCTCCTACCAGAATGCCAAAGGATTTTGCATCAAGCAGCTTTACTCCAGCTTTCTCGAGAATCGTAATGGCCTGATCAATAGCGCTAAAATGAAAAACCATGATCGCTTTTTCCAGGTTTGCGCCAGCGACTGCATACATGTACTCGACATTGACTTTGGTTCCCAGAAAGAGGCTGAGGAGCTGCGCCAGGCTGCCAGGAGTGTCTTCAATCTCAACGGCGATGACATCATCAACACGGGCCGGAATATACCTTTCCATAATGACGCCTCGCGCTCTGGACAGGTCAGAGACCAGAATCCTCAGCACGCCGAAGTCGTGAGTCGAATCGCAGATACAGTGAGCCCTGAGATTGATACCTGCCTCGCCCAACGCCTTGGTGACATCGTGCAATCGACCCGGGGAATTTTCCAGGGGAATCGATAACTGTTTTAATTTCATGACAACGTTCCTTGCTCTGCATGATTCACGGAGAGCCGTTCGGGTCACTTCGGCTCAAGGGCCTTGACCAGCCCCCGGATCATGTTGTTGTAGGGGGTAGGGATACCGGCTTGCGCTCCATATTTGATAATTTTGCCGTTGATGTAATCAACCTCGGTGCGCCTCTTTGCCTCGATATCCTGAAGCATCGAAGGTTTGTGATTACCGGCATTTTTTATGTAGTTGATAGCGTAAGGGTAATAATTTGAGCCGAGAGAAAACTCATTGGTACGGGCAACCGCAATCCCTTCCTTGATTAGCGCATCAACCAGGTTGAAAGTGATTGGGTCATTGATAATCTCAACCATGGTCATGCCGGTTACGGCGCATATTGGATTCATGCAGGCATTGAGGACCGTCTTGCGCCAGACCATATTAGTAATCTGGTCACTGTGCTGGGTGTCGAGACCACACTCAGTCAAAACCTGACAGATACCGGCAGCCGCGGCCTTGGATGCCGGGTCGAGCTCCTGCAGGTAATGGGGACGGTTATGAAAGGCCAGACGGATGTGTGCAGGAGAGAGAGGAACACAGCCGAAATTAACGACCCCGCGCATCACTGTCTTGTTGCCAAGATGCTTGGCCAGTTCCAGCTCGGTATCAATACCGTTCTGCCAGCTGACGACGTAGCGTCCTTCGGCGGCAAAGTCCTCAAGGGCTGAAGCAATCAGTGGTAGCACCGTTGCTTTCACGGTAATGAAAATGACATCCGGTGGATCATTGAGAAGCTCATCGAGCCGGGTTGTCGTGCGAGTCACTCTGGCTTGAAAGTTATCTGCACCTTCGAGCAGGATCCCTGGTTCGAGGGCCGGAGCAAGCAATTCCGGGAGAATATCGCAAAGCGTGACCTCGTACCCACCCCTGGCAAGAAAGGCTGCGACTATTCCTCCGACGGGGCCAGCACCGATGACAGCAAATTTTTTCGGACGGTAGTTCGTTTCACCCATCTGATCTTCTCCTTGAATCGTCAGCCCGGACTTCGGGCCGTGACTAGACTGGACTCTCGAGGATCCCGAAGGATTCGGCATCAAGGATTTTAATGTTGTTGTCCTGCAGTAATTTGATTGCCAGGTCATTGTCGCTGAAGCTGAAAACCATGACGGCCTTCCCCGAAGAGGTCCCCGCCAGGGCGTACATGTAGTCAACGTTGACTTTGTTTTGCATCAGCACCTTGAGGGTCTTTGCCAGGCTTCCCGGGGTGTCGCTGATTTCCGCTGCTACCACCTCGTCCACTCGGGCCGGGAGCTGTTTTTCCATGATGACCCGGCGTGCCTTGGCAACATCGGAGATCAGGATTCTCAATACCCCGAATCCGGAAACATCGCTAATCGAGAGCGACCTCAGATTGAGACCTGCCTCGCCAAGGGCCTGGGTTGCTTCGTATAACCGGCCTGGCGCATTTTCCAGGAAGATTGAGATCTGTTTTAAGGTCTGTTTCATGATAAACTCCCTTTTCTCCTGCTTAGAAACAGTTTAAACCAACCTAAAGATTAACGCTCGTTCGCTGCGCTCAACCAGACGCAAAGGAAAGCTGGGAAAGACACAAAGAAAAACAGGTTTTATTTTAAAATCAAAAAAACTTTGCGCCTTTCTTTTCCCTTTGCGACTTTGCGTTTCGCTTTTATTTTTTACTTTTGATCTATCCATGCCTCAAAAATTACGCTGCTGCACCACCAGCCAGAGCCTTCAAATTTACCTCGACCCCTTTGCCTTGCGAGATCTTTTTCACAACTTCAGTGATAACCTCTTCCTTGAGAGGGAGATGTTTCATGACTGAGCCGACCATCACCATATTAACCGCCTTGCCGTTGCCAGCTTCACGGGCTATGGCGAGGGCTTCAATGCCTTGTGCTTCGGCACAGATGGCAGCAATCTGTTGCTCAACATCATCGGGATAGATCGCCAGTCCGGATGCCACAGTGCTGGGGTTAATCGAAACCTTGCTGTAAATCAGACGACCACCAGGCTTGAGATAGTGAATATAGCGCAAGGCCTCCAGAGGTTCGAAGGAGATGAGCAGATCGGCACTTCCGGGCATAACCACCGGCGAGTTGACCTGGTCACCGATACGAACAAAGCTGATGACGCTGCCGCCACGCTGGGCCATGCCGTGAACTTCGTTCTGCTTAACGTCCATGCCACTGACCAGGGCACTTTCGGCGAGAACCTTGGAAGCCATCAAAACGCCCTGACCACCGACACCGGCAATAACAATATTAAAGATTTGCATTGTTTTCTCCCTCAAGCGTGTGCATCGCATCGAATTTACACATCTGCATACAGATACCGCAGCCGTTACAGACGTTGGGGTCGACTCGCACCTTCTGTTTTTCGCCAACGGTGATCAGACCCAGGGCCATACAGGTTACTTTCAGGCAAGCCCGGCACCCGGTGCACTTCTCCTCGTCAACGTTCATGGCGGGTTTGCGGATCTTGTAGCGCAGAATGCAGGGGTTCTTGTCGATCAGTACGTAGGGTCCTGGAGTCTCCAATCCTTTTTTGATCGCCGCTTCTGTCTCTTTGAGATCATAGGCGTTGAGCTCTGCGACATTATCGATGCCCAGTGCTTTAACCAGTGGGACCATTTCGACCTGACGAGCCGGAATGCCTTGCAGGGTCACACCGCTACCGGGGTTTTCCTGACCACCGGTCATGCCGGTGGTGCGATTATCCATAATAATAACCAGGGCATTGCCACCATTGTAGGCCATGCTCATCAGACCAGTCATTCCTGAATGGAAAAAGGTCGAATCGCCGATGACAGCGACCGGCTTTTCATCACGCCCAGCAATCGCATTGACCTTAGCCATACCGTGGGCGGCGCTGATACTGGCACCCATGTCGATTACCGAATGCATGGCGCTCATTGGCGGTAGCGCTCCCAGTGTATAGCAACCAATATCACCGGAGACAAAGACCTTGAGTTTGCTGAGGATGGTAAAAAGGCCTCGGTGGGCACAGCTGGGGCAGAACACCGGCGGGCGTTGTGGCAGCCCTTCCACAGGGGGGGTGGCCCCGGTCACGGTTAGTTCGAGGGCAGTGCGGATGATGTCGGCATTAATCTCACCGCAGAGCGGCAGTTTGTTCTTGCCGATTTCAACGTCGATGCCCATGGCACGGATCTGTTCTTCGAAGATAGCATCCATCTCTTCAACGATCACCAGACGCTTGACACTCTTGGCAAACTCGCGGATCTTCCGCGCCGGGAGGGGATGAATCATTCCCAGCTTCAGTACTGAGGCATCAGGGCATGCTTCGCGTACATGCTGGTATGCAACACCAGAGGTGATGATACCTAATTCGGTCTCTCTCATCTCAATTCGGTTTAAAGGCGTGGTCTCAGCATATTCCTGAAGTTTGAGCAGCCGTGCTTCGACTTCAATATGTTTGAGTTTGCCAAAGTTAGGCAGCATGACGTATTTAGGCACATCCTTGACCCACTCACCAATCTGCGGAGCAATTTTATCTTGTTGTATAACCACACCTTTGGCGTGTGAGATTCGTGTCGTGGTGCGCAGCATCAGTGGCGTATCAAATTGCTCGGAAATTTCGAAGCCGACCTTGACGAAGTCGTAGGCCTCTTGAGAATCGGATGGATCAAGCATCGGTACCTTGGCAAACTTGGCATAGTTACGACTGTCCTGTTCATTTTGTGAGGAGTGCATGCCAGGGTCGTCAGAGACCATAAGAATCAAGCCGGCGTTGACACCGGTGTAGGTCAGTGTCAGTAAAGCATCAGCAGCGACATTAACCCCGACATGTTTCATGGTTGAGAGGGATCGCCCACCAGCGATAGATCCGCCAATTGCTGACTCAAGAGCCACTTTTTCATTCGGTGCCCACTCGCAGTAGACTTCGCCCAGTCGGGCGACTTCTTCGAGGGTTTCGGTACTGGGAGTGCCAGGGTAACCGGAGGCGAAGACGCCACCAGAATCGCCGAAACCCAAGGCGATGGCTTCATTGCCGGAAATTATCTTTTTCATTAAAAACCTTCCCTTGTGGACTGGCTGCTGTGAAGGAGCCGAAGTCGTGTTGTTTGTCTCAATCGTCGTTTATTTGGGCCGGCGATCTTCCAACCGTTTCGCCTTGCCTTCGCTGCGCGCGATAGTGCCGGGCGGTACCAAATCAACCTTAACACTGATGCCGATAACGTCCTTGATGTCCTGCTGTAGATTGCGTTTTTTGCTATGTACCGTTGCGACATCTTCGAGAATATCGAATTCAGCACCCTTGAGGATGTCAGCAGAGGCTTTTACCATAAAATTATCAGTGACCTCAACCTTGACGCGCAGGGAGTCCATCGCGCCTTTGCGCTCGACGATGATCATGTAGTGCGGGGAAACCCCCTCGCGCTTGAGAATAATCTCTTCTATCTGCGAAGGAAAAACGTTCACTCCGCGAATAATCAACATGTCATCGCTGCGCCCGGAGACTCGTTGCATTTTTACCAGGTTCCGGCCACAGATACAGGTGCTGTAGGTGAGGCGGGTGATGTCGCGGGTGCGGAAACGTAACAAAGGCTGCCCCTGGTTGGCAATCGTGGTAAAGACCAGTTCGCCAAGCTCGCCTGCAGGGAGGACCTCGCAGGTTACCGGATCAATAATCTCCGGATAAAAGTAGTCTTCATTGATGTGCAGGCCATGTTGCGACTCCAGACATTCGAAGGAAACACCAGGTCCAATGATTTCGGAGAGCCCGTAGATGTCACAGGCCTTGATGCCGAACTTGTCCTGGATCTGGTGGCGCATCGCCTCGCTCCAGGGCTCGGCGCCAAGGACGCCGACGCGGAGCTTGAGTTTGTGGAAGTCGATCCCCTGCTCCTTGCCCGCTTCATACAGATGCATCAGGAACGAAGGTGTGGAAGTGAGAGCGGTGCTGCCGAAGTCTTTCATCAGCATCAGTTGGCGCTGGGTGTTACCGCCGGAGATCGGGATGACAGCCGCACCGACATGGATCGCACCATAATGGGCACCCAGGCCACCGGTAAAAAGGCCATAACCGTAGATGTTCTGCACAACGTCTTTATCGTTGATGCCGGCAGCTGTAAAGGCTCGGGCCATGACCTCTTTCCAGCTTTCCAAATCCTGCCGGGTATAGCCAACCACTACGGGTTTGCCGGTTGTCCCGGAGGTCGCATGGTACTCGACTATCTCCTTCTGCGGTGCGGTGAAGAGTTTGAAAGGATAATTGTCGCGGATGTCCTGTTTGGTGGTAAAAGGGAGTCTGCGGATGTCATCTAAAGACTTGATGTCGTTTGGTTGAATTTTTAGTTCGTCGAGCTTCTTCCGGTAGTGTGGATTTTTTTCATAGACGTAACTGACCGTTTTTTGCAGTCGACCGAGTTGAATGGCATGCATCTCGCTACGTCTACATGTCTCTTCTTTATTCCAGACCATAAATTCCACCTCTCAGCATAAATTGACGTCAGTATTGAAAAACGTTCGATAGGTTAGCGCTATTTAATTGCGTCTTTGCCTGTTCCTTGCAGGTACTTCAGCTCTTTCGCTTTTTCGGTGAGTTCTGCACGGAACTGCGGGTGGGCAACATTAATCAGTGCCTGGGTCCGCTGGCGGACTGTCTTGCCGTAAAGTGCGGCAACACCGAATTCGGTGACCACGTAGTGGACATGATTTCGGCTGGTGACGACTCCCGCACCGAGTTTCAACGTCGGCACAATCTTGCTGACGACAGAGCCGTCGCGCAGTGTTGAAATGCTTGGCAGAGCAATAATTGGTACGCCGCCTTTGGAACGGGAAGAGCCGTAAATGAAGTCTACCTGGCCGCCAACCGCCGAATGCATCTTCGTGCCAATACTGTCGGCGCAGACCTGTCCTGTGAAATCGACTTCAATTGCTGAGTTGATCGCGACCATGCGATCGTTCTGCGCTACCACAAAGGGGTCGTTAACATATTCGGTACGGTGCATTTCAACCAGTGGGTTGTTGCTGACCCAGTCATAGAGACGTTTGGTGCCGAGCAGAAAGCCGCAGGTGATTTTGCCGGGATGAAGGGTTTTGCAAGAACCGTTCACAACGCCAGCTTCGACCAGGTCAATGATTCCGTCCGAGATCAACTCGGAATGGATGCCGAGGTCTTTTTTCTCAAAGAGAAATTTCAGGACGGCGTTGGGAAGCGCCCCGATGCCCAACTGCATGGTTGCTCCGTCGGGGATCAAACCGGCGATATGAGCAGCGATCTTTTCGACCACATTCTGATCCGCATCATCTCCCATCGGCATCTCAAACAAGGGTGTGTCGCACGGTATGATGTAGTGCATCTTGTCGATATGCATGGCAGTATCGCCAAGAGTGCGTGGCATCTGTTCGTTGACCTGAGCAATGACAATCTTGGCGACCTCCGCCGCCGAGATTGTGAGCCCGGATTCTGCACCCATGGAACAGAAGCCGTTTTCATCCGGAGGTGAGACATGGATCAAGGCAACATCCAGGGGGAGATGGCCGTTTTTAAAGAGCAATGGGAACTCAGAAAGCATCACTGGAGTAAAGTCAGCTCGACCCTGATTAACAGCGTTACGCACGTTGGGGCTGATAAACATGGAGTTGATGCGTAGATGACCTTCCATCTCCGGGGCGACATAGTCAGCGGGACATATGGTCAACGGATGACAGACTTCAACATTCTGCAGTTCTGGTGCTCGTTTGACCAGGGCATCAAGCAATGGTAGTGGCACAGAAGCGTTGCCGGTCAAAAAGACCCGATCACCAGACTTGATTGTCTTGATAGCCTCGTCCGGGGTTGTGATGCGTGACTGACAAGTCTTCTGCCAGTGGATATTTGCTCTGTTTGATCCTAAAAGCATCGTTTTCACCTTTGTTACTCTTCAATCTGAATGCGAATTCTGCCGTCAACAGCAAAGGCCTTGTCGGCAAAGGCCATGATCGGATTCAGATCCATTTCCTGGATCATTGGCAGATCGCCGAGCAGTTGCGAGACTCTTTGGATCAGTTCAATCACTGCCAGCTTGTCGATTCCCGCTTCGCCACGTACACCATCAAGCAGCGCAGAGGTTTTGATTCCCGCGAGCATTTCTTCAGCCTCGACCTTGGTCACCGGGGCGACTTTGAAAACGACATCTTTGAGGATTTCGACATAGATACCGCCGAGGCCGAACATGACCAGGTGGCCCAATTCCCGTTCAGCGCTGGCACCGATAATCAGCTCACGCCCGCCGGGGAGGAATTTTTGCACCAGAAAGCCAAGTTCGCCAAAGCGACCAAGGCGGTCCTGCATCTCTGCAACGGTGCTGCGCACTGCGGCAGCATCTTTGAGGTTGATGGCGACTCCACCCATATCGCTTTTATGGTCGATCTCACCACAGTCGACTTTGACTACCACCGGATAACCGATCTCAGTGGCTGCGGCGGCCGCCTGTTCAGCATTTTTAACGACTTGCCAGGGGGCAATCGGGATGCCGTAGGCTTCGAAGATAGTGTAAACTTCATAGGCAGAAAGGACTTCACGTCCGGCCTGGCGGGCTTGTTCAACGATTGCCCTGGCTTGATTGACGAAGACATCATCGAAGGTTTGCGGTTGGCCAATATCCCTTTGCTGGATACGACCATAGTTCACCAGGGCACCAAGGGCACGGGCGGCATCACCGGGGTTGGCGTAGTAGGGCACTTCGCCCTCTTTGAGGATCGCCGTAGTCCTCTGGTATCGCTCAAGTTTCACGTTGGTCATAAAGTTACAGACGAGCGGTTTGCGGCGTTGGCGGCTGATTTCGACAATTTCACGAGCGACTGCATCTGTGTCGGTGAAAGGTGCGGTGACAAAGTTGATGTAGATGCAGTCGATCTGGTCATCGTCCAGCAAGACGTCGAGGGCCGCGCGGAACTGGGGGCCACCCGCTGTGGCGACTACGTCAATCGGATTTTCCAGTGCCGCTTGAGGGAATTGGGTCTCCCGCAGACGGGCGATCGACGCTTCGGAAAGCTTTGGCACTTCGAGGCCGAAATCAACCAGCACGTCGGTGGCGATTACCGCCGGTCCGCCCGTGTTGGTGATAATGCCGACCCGGTTGCCGGTTGGGATCGGTTGGCTGGAGAAAGCCATCGCCGCTCGAACCATTTCTCCCTCATCTTTGAAGGGGAGGACGCCGATTTTTTCAAAAATCAGCTCGGTCGCAATATCAACACCTGCGAGTGAGCCGGTATGGGAGGAGGCAGCTTTGGCGCCTTCTTCGGTGCGGCCAGCTTTCATAGCCAGAACCGGTTTTTTCGCAACCACCTTGCGGGTTACCTCAAGGAATTCACGTGGATTGTCAAAGCCCTCGGTGTAAAGAATGATCGCTTTGGTTCCTTCATCTTCACCGTAATAGTGGAGAATTTCCGGAATTGACACATCGCAGGCGTTGCCGTTTGATGCATACAGGCGTTGACCGATATCCAGGTCGTCCAGCACCTGCATGATCAGTGCGCCGACGCCACCGCTTAAGGCTACCACCGAGATGCTGCCCGGTTTGGGGAAGGTGAAGGTGAAGTTGCAATAGGCGTTGAGCTCCGGGTCGGAATTGATAATCCCCTGACAGTTGGGGCCGAACAAGCGGATCCCGTATTTGCGGGCGTTGGCCAAAAACTCTTCCTGCAGCCTGACCCCCTCATCGCCCATTTCTCTGAAACCGGCCGAGTTGATAATGACTGCCTTGACTCCTTTTTGCCCACATTCCTCAATCGCCTGGGGTACGAACTGGCTGGGGATGATGATATGCGCCAAATCAACTTCTCCGGGGATGTCGCCAATGGTCGGATAGGATTTGAGTCCGCATACTGCGGCGGCATTGGCGTTGACGGGGTAGATCTTGCCCTTGTAGCCGTAGGTCTGAAGGTTCCTGATGATGACATTGCCGATGGAGAGCTCTTTGGTCGAGGCACCAATCAGGGCAACCGCTTTCGGTTTGAATAAGGCGTCTAACATCTTATCTTCTCTCCTCGAGTTGCTCGATAAAGGCTTCGACGTTGGTCCGGGTCTGTTCGTCGGAAACACAGCGCAGGTCATTGAGGTCACCGGAAATCACCTGGCTCGGGATGCCGGTCTCTTTTTCCAACCGTTGGGGCATGCCGTAGCGGCTGTTGGAATTGCAGGGGCAGGTCTTCGCGTCGTGATAGATGATGCCGTCAATGTGGAATTTCCTCAGCATCTCCTTGATGTACTCTTCTTTGTAAGAATCGGAGCGGACGATAAAGAGTCCAAGATAAGCTTTGGCCATGCTGCGGATCGGGTCTTTGGCGTCGAAGTCGGGGAAAATCCAGCTACTACAGTAGGTTGAAACCAGCACGCTGGCTTGCAGCTCGGCAAAAAGTTCGGAATGTTGGCGCAGGCGACCCCAGACCGGCATTCCTTCCCAGTAGATACGATGCTTTTCGCTATCAACCGCACCAACCTTGTCAGTCATCCTCTGAGTGAGTTCAGTGAGTAGTTGCTGATAATAGTCGACCGCCTGCCGGGTGCCACGCAGCACCACTGCCGGGCCCATGTGGATTGTGCCATCGAAAAAGGTCAGTGGGGCAGGGGAGGCCGCTGCGGTCTCGAGGACCTGACGCCAGAGTTCGGTACATTCGCGGGAGAGTGCCACGGTTTCGCGCAGCCGTTGCAACTCCAGCGGCTGTCCGGAGATTTTTTCCAGGGTGGGGATCAGCGCTTCGATCTGCCTGGTGACGTCGTCGATCAGGATGTCGGTGACATTGGTAAAGTTTTTCGGCGAAGTGATGCCGATGCAGGGCACATCCAGCTCTTTTGCGTACCAGGAGAACCAGTCCTGAACGTCGCGACACTGGTTGGTGTTGTAGACCAGTATGTCGGGGCGAGGCGGGGCTTCAATGCCAGGGTAGGCCTTGGCCAGGGGCGATACCCCTTTCAGGTAGGCGCCGATGTCAGCGGTCAAGTACGAGCAGATATCGGGTGAATAGCCGATGGTTGTGGCCTCGGGAATCAGTTCGGTGGCCATGCGCGTCGCGCCGAGCATGGCGGCGTGGTTTTCCGGAAAGTGTACGGCAAAACCCATCGCTCTGAGCAGTTCCGCTGGTCCAACACTGGTGCACCAGGCAACCTTGCGGTCTGGCGCCTTTGCCGCGTCATTCAGGTCGTAGAAGTAGTCGGACATGATTTTCATCATCTGTCCGGTTGCCTCAATCTTCTTTCTTTGCGGCTGCTTCTCTTGTGCCATGAATCTCTCCCCAAAAACTCTTAAAAAGCTAAAATCCTTTTTGGCCACCAAGCCACCAAGTCACAAAGAACATAAAGAAAAAAAGTGCAAAAATCATTAAGGTTATAATTGTGAAGTCTTACTTATTGTTCCCGACTCCCTCTGCTCTGTGCAAGAAGATTTTGATCTTAGTCCTCGATTCTTTTGGTGTTTTGGTGATTCAAAGTTTTTTGCTGTCTTCACCGGTGTTGGTTACCGCATCCAGAGCATAGAGGGCCGCACCGTGGGCGCCGGTGAACTGGGGGAACTCCGGGATCAACACTGGTCGGCCGATCAGTTCGGCGGCCATCTCGACCAGGTAGGGATTGTGGGCGACAACTCCGCCACTCAAAACCACTTTCTCGGTCAGGGAATCCATCTCCAGGACGCGCTGGATCATCGAGTAGAAGATCCCCTTGATGATATCAGCGACCGGCTTGCCGTGACGGATGTTCTCCAAAACCTCTGTTGCCGAAAAGACTGTGCAGTAACTGCCGAGCTTGATCATCTCAGTTGCCTGGCGGGCCAGATTGTTCATCTCGTCGAGGGGGATATCGAGGCGGCTCGACATCTCTTCAAGAAAGGCTCCGGTTCCGGCGGCGCATTTACGATTCATTTTAAAACTGTCGCGCCGCCCCTCGGCGTCAAGTTTGATGATCTTGTTGTCCTGGCCGCCGATATCGATGATGGTGATCTCTCCTGCAAAGCTGTAGTGGCAACCCTTGGCGTGACAGCCGATCTCGGTTTTGCTCTTTTCGGTAACAAAGGCGACGTTATTGCGGCCGTACCCGGTAGCGACGGCGTCAGAAATATCATCTCTGTTGACTCCAGCCATTTCCAGAGAGGCGTCCAGGCAGAACGTTGCAGTCGCAGCAAAATCGATTCCCGATTTTTTGACTGCGTGGCCGATCAGCACCCCGTGCCGGTCAATAACCGCCACCTTGGTGCGTGATGCTCCCATGTCGAGTCCGACATAAACTGGCTCTGTCATTCTTGCCTCAGTTCCTGTTGGCTGGAAGAATAAGTGGTGCCTTGCGTTATTCGATTGGCAGCCGTTCGCTATCAATAACGGGCCGTTTCCGATTCAATGGTTCTGACCATGTTGACCAGTCTGGGGCCGATGTCATCCTCGAGCATGTGCTGGCGCAGTACAAACGATGGAGCCGCACAGTTGAAGGCCAAGCGTCGGGAACCGGCGATGGGCAGCAACGGCACGGCAACAGCGTTGACGTCACTGCGCCACTGGCCAATCGACAGGCAGAAGCCGCGTTCCTGATAATCCCGCAGAGCCTGGTCAACGCAGACTTTGAGTTGCGGCCAGCCAGTTGGATCCTGTTGCCGGATGTTGGCTAGCAACTGCTCTCGCTTGTCATCTGGCAGACCGCAAAGCAGAGCCCTGCCCATAGCGGTTTTGGCGAGGGGGAGCCGCATGCCTGGCTCTCGAGGCAGGGAAATGGTCGCCTCGGTTTGTTCCCGACTGTCCAGTAAGAGCATGCTGAGGCGATCACGGGTGCCGACTGAAACCTGGGTGTGAGTATGTTCGGCCAGTTCCTGCATCAGGGGGCGGGCGATCTTCAGTACTTCCAGGTTGGAGAGCAACGAAAAACCGAGAGAGAGCACTCCGGTGCCGAGTTGATATTTGCCCAGCCTTTCATTGTGGTAAAGGTAGCCCATGCAGGTCAGGGTGTGGGTCAGGCGGGAGATGGTCGGCTTGGGCAGGCCAGTGCGCTCGGCAATCTCCTGGTTTCCAAGGTGTCGGTCTCCGGGCTCGAAACAACGCAGCACTTCCAGCCCACGAGCCAGGGCTGTGACAAATTGACGGTCCTCGCTATGTTCCTCAATGGGGTTGATCTTCCCTGTCTCCATCAGTTCTGCCTTGTTGCCTTTATGGTTTGATGCCGTATTGTTATTCATATGATTTTACCTGGGCGGTTGTCCCGGCAAGCCTTGCTTTAAAGTTAGGTCTGGTACTGCAGATATTGGAAATGTGGACCGACCTTGCTCTAAATTTCTATAGAAGATATAGCGCCGTGTCAAGGGATAAAACAACGTTTCCTCGAAAACTGATTTCGCATTGCGAAACTCTTGCAGACTTATCGTTTGGTATATATATCAATAAACTTCTTTTTAATCGTAAATTTATCAAGTAAGCAGATCTCGTATTCCATAAAAACAGTATCTTGTATGTGGGTATATGAATTGGCTAGTATGTTCTCTGAAGAAAATTATTTACAAACAGTGTGTTGTCGGATAAGATTTACGAGAAACGAAAGCTGGTTTCGCATTGCGAAATAAGGATTTGACTGTTTGTGATGATCTATCCGACTCAAAATTACTCCAATTTGCATAAACAGGAGATCTGAATTTCACAGTTTTTGACATTACTTTAATATCCTTAATATGAGGTAAACGAATGAAACCGATTACAACGATAGGCGTCGTTGGCGCCGGAACCATGGGGTCAGCGATTGCTCAACACTTTGTCATGAAAGGTCTCTCAGTCATTCTCGTTGACCAGAAGGAAGAGTTTCTGGAGCGGGGGGTTGGCTATATGCGCGAATCTCTGGGCGAGGCCCTGCAGCGCGGATTGATTGATCAGCAGACATTTGATCAGATTCTCGGTCGCCTGCAATGCACCACCGAACAGTCAGCGCTGGCCAAAGCTGATCTGGTAGTCGAGGCAATTTTCGAAAACCTCGCCGTCAAGAAAGGGCTGTTCGCTGAGCTGGAGAAGGTGGTGAGCGCTGATTGCATTCTCGCCAGCAACACCTCTTCATTCCTGATCAGTGAAATTTCTGCAGATCTGCAAACTCCCGAGCGGGTCGTTGGTGTTCACTATTTCTATCACGCGGCCAAAAACAAACTGGTCGAATTGATCCCCGGTGAAAAGTCAGCGCCCGAGATCGTCGCAGCCCTCGAAAACTTCTACACCTACTATGATAAAACGCCAATTCTGGTCAAAGATGCTCCAGGGTTCGCAGTTAATCGTTTCTTTGTCCCCTGGTTGAACGAGGCGGCTCGTCTCTATGAAGAAGGCTTCGGCAGCATCGTCTTTATCGACCAGGTCGCCTGCGAGGTATTTGGCGTTGGCATGGGGCCCTTTGCTTTGATGAATGCGACCGGAGTGCCAATTGCTATGCATGCAGCTGATGGCCTGGCAAGCGAGTTACACGCATTCTACGCTCCGGCGAAGATTCTTTGCCAACAGGTCGAAGCCAAAAAAGATTGGAACATTGAAGATACTCAGCACCTCAATAATGGTTCTGACCAGGCTGACATTGTAACGCGTCGTTTGGTTGGTGCCAGCCTCGGTGTTGCTGCGCAGATGGTCAGTGAAGGAGTGATCGACGCAACCTCTACCGACCTGGGCGCGCGAGCAGGTTTGCGTTGGCCGATGGGTCCTTTCGAGTTACTTGAAAAAATTGGGACAACCAAGGTCAAGGAGATGGTAGAGAGCGTTTTTTCCGCCTGGAACTTGCCGTTGCCGACTTGCTTGGAGGATTTATCTCAAGCGCAAAGTTTGCGTCTCAATTGGGTGACTACTGAGGTCGTCGGCGAGAGTGGTTTTATCATTTTTGATTTGCCTGACCGGATGAACCCGCTTGGCGAGCAGGTGATGAGTCAGCTTGATTGCTGCGTTGATGAGCTCAATGCCCGCAGTGATATCAGTAAAATATTTATCCACGGCAAAGGTAAGGCCTTTATCGCTGGCGCTGACATCAAGTTCTTTGTCGATGCCATGAATGCAGATGATTTGCCGCGGATCCAGTCTTTTACAGAATATGGTCAGCAGGTGCTGAACAAGATAAGCTCTTCCGATAAAACCACCTATGCCTATCTGGACGGCATGGCGCTTGGCGGTGGCCTGGAGCTGGCCCTGGCTTGCAATTATCGTATCGGTACGCGCAAATCAATCCTGGCCTTTCCTGAAACCGGCATTGGTATCTACCCTGGCCTGGGTGGTACCCAACGCACAAGCCGCCTGATTGGTGTCGCCCGTGCAAAACAGCTGATCGCAAGTGGTCAATTTATCAATGCTAAAAAAGCCTATGCCTTTGGCCTGATAGACACCATCATCGAGCCGGTCCTGGACTGGCGTCAGTTGGCTGAAGTGTCTCTCGACAAAGCACAGAGTGGTCGCGAAAATGAAAGTACCGAAGAACTGGCTTTTGCCGAATTCAACGGTGAACTTAATCATCCGCTGCTGACACGGGAAGGCTCTGAGAAGCTTGCCAAAACTATAAGTCGTAAGGCGCCGATGGCCTTGAAAATTGCCATGAACCTGGTCGACAAGGGCTTTGCCATGGATCTTCAGGACGGCCTGCAATTGGAGCTTGATGGCTTACAAGCCATCTTTGCCAGCGAGGACGCCCGGATCGGGCTTACAAGTATTTTAACCGGAGAAAAACCGAACTTCATCGGTAAGTAAGGAGTTATTATGAAAGCAAGCGTAGTGGGGTTTCACGATAAACAGGTTGGTAACGGTGCCCTTTTTGAGGATATCTATCTGATTGATGGAAAACGCACCCCGTTCGGCAAATATACCGGCGGCCTTTCGACGGTTTCACCGACCGATTTGGGGATTATTGCCAGTCGTGCCGCGATTGAAGCCTCTGGAGTCCCGGCCAGCGATATCGATCAGACTATTGTTGCCAACATTGGACAGGCCAGCGCCGACAGCTTCTTTCTGCCACGTCATATTGCCCTTTATAGCGGTGCACCGATCGAAAGCACCGCACTCTTGACCCAGCGAATTTGCGGTTCCGGTGTGGAACTGTTAGGGCAGGCTGCAGAGCAGATTGCCCTCGGTAAGGCCAATCTTGTTCTCGGTTGCGGTACTGATACAATGAGTCGATTCCCGCTCGCCTCATATGCCGCCCGTCAAGGTTTTCAGCTGGGGCGTCCTGAATTTATTGATGTGCTCTGGGAGGCTCTGAATGATACTGCCGCGGTACCCATGGGCTTTACTGCTGATAACCTTGCCAGAGAGTTCTCTCTCTCACGGGAAGAGGTTGACGCTTTTGCCATGCGTAGTCAAAAACGCTACGCAATGGCACATGAGGCCAATTTTTTCCAAGGAGAGATCACGCCGATAGCCGCCAAGGGTGTTTTGGAGATTGAAAATCTCAAGCCACGCAAGTATCGCTGCAACGGTCGCGATGGTATTGCTGCTGATGAGCATCCTCGGCAGGTCACGATGGAACAGCTGGCCAAGCTGCCCTTCGTATTCAGCAAAGAGGGCCCAACCACTGCTGGCAGCGCATCGGGCATCGTCGATGGTGCGGCTGCACTGATGATTGCTTCCGGTGAATATGTCCGTGCCAACGGTCTGAAGCCATTAGGCAAGATTCGTGGTTTTGCTTCAACAGGTGTGCTTCCTGAAGTTATGGGAATCGGGCCGGTCCCGGCCATTAATCTTCTCCTTACACAGATGGGGCTGACCACTAAAAACATTGACCGCTTTGAAATTAATGAGGCTTTTTCAGCACAGTGCCTGGCGGTTGCCAGGGCACTAAAACTTGATGAAGAGAAACTCAATATCAACGGAGGTGCCATCGCCATCGGCCATCCTCTGGGTGCGACCGGTGTGCGTCTAGCTCTGACCTGTCTGAAAACGTTGCATCGCGACAACAAACAATTGGGAATCGCCTCCGCCTGTATCGGCGGCGGGCAGGGAATTGCCATGGTTGTGGAGGCTTGCTGAAACTTGGTTCTGGCCGAAGTAGAATAACGGCCATCGACGACGTCTGCATCAAGAACTTATAAGGATCGATTCACAGGAGAAAAGGCTATGTCCCCAAGTGCTTATCGTTGGATGATGAACGGTGTAGGTGAGCCGCTGACCCGTCAGGAGTTTGTCCCTCAACCGAAGGCGAACGAGGTGGTTGTCGAGGTCGCCGGATGCGGGGTCTGCCATACCGATCTGGGCTTCTATTACGATGGCGTCCGCACCAATTCGGAGCTGCCGCTCGCTCTGGGGCATGAAATCAGCGGCCGCGTGGTAGCCGCAGGTGAGGGTGCTGATGAGTGGCTGAACAAGGCAGTGATCATCTCGGCGGTGATTCCCTGCGGCGAGTGCGATCTGTGCAAGCGAGGCAAGGGCACCATCTGCCGCAGCCAGAAGATGCCGGGCAACGATATTCAGGGTGGTTTTGCCAGCCATATCGTAGTACCGATCCGGGGACTCTGTCCGGTCGATGAAGAGCGTCTGGCAGCGGCTGGTCTGGAGCTCGCTGATGTTTCAGTCGTGGCCGACGCAGTCACCACCCCCTATCAGGCGGTCAATCAGGCAGGCGTGACAGAAGGGAGTCTGGCGATTGTCGTTGGTGTCGGTGGTGTCGGCGGTTATTGCGTGCAGATGGCCAAGGCCTTTGGTGCAACAGTCGTTGCCATTGATATCGATCAGGGCAAACTGGACGTCATCGCTGAACATGGTGCAGCGATCACTTTCAACGCGCGCGAGCTCAGTGGTCGTGATCTGAAAATAGCGATCAGCGCTTTCGCCAAAGAGAATGGCCTGCCGAGAACCGAATGGTTTATCTTCGAATGCTCCGGCAGTAAGCCAGGGCAGGAGTCAGCCTACGGCCTGATGGTGCACGGAGCCACTTTAAGTGTGGTTGGCTTCACTATGGATAAGGTGGATATCCGCCTCTCCAACCTGATGGCTTTTCATGCCCGCGCATTGGGCAACTGGGGTTGTCTGCCTGAGCATTATCCGGCAGCTCTTGATCTGGTATTGGACGGTAAAATCAATCTCAAGGCCTTCGTTGAGCAGAAACCTCTTCATGAGATTAACAATGTTTTTGATGACGTGCATCAGCAAAAGATGTCACGTCGTGCCATCCTGGTTCCAGATGTTTGATTTTTTTATCGGTGTCTTGTAAACATCTAAAGCGTAACGCCCGTTCGCTGGCGCTCACTCAAGACGCAAAGGAATACCGGGAAAGGCACAAAGAAAGCTAAACTGCTTTATTGGTAAAGCATAAACATTGCGTCTTTCTTTATAACTTTGTGTCTTTGTGTTTCGCTTGAGCCTTTTAACTTTTAACTTTTAACTTTTAACTTTTAGACTGCACAGGAGGTTCATCCATGGCGACAACCGACCAGATTATTAAAGCAACCGCACCTGCCCACCTTATTGATCACAACCTGATCGATACGGATGTCGAAAGCCTCTGTGACGGCATGGTTCAGTATGAAAAGCGTCCGGCCAAGCGGCGCGACGGCTCCGTCGCCGAAGGTCTCTACAATGCCTGGATCATCTTTAACAATCCCAAACAGTTCAACTCCTACACGACTAACATGGTTAAGGCCACGATCCTTGCTTTCCGTCGCGCTTCAGCCGATCGTGAAGTCAATGCCGTGGTCTTTACAGCCGTTGGCGAAAAGGCTTTCTGTACTGGAGGCAACACCAAGGAGTACGCTGAATACTATGCTGGCAACCCACAGGAATATCGCCAGTACATACGCCTCTTTAACGATATGGTCTCGGCGATCCTCGGCTGCGATAAGCCGGTCGTCTGCCGGGTCAACGGCATGCGTATCGGCGGCGGTCAGGAAATCGGTATGGCATGTGACTTCACTCTTTCCCATGATCTCGCCATCTTCGGTCAGGCCGGTCCCAAGCACGGCTCGGCTGCAATTGGCGGTGCGACTGATTTTCTGCCGGTGATGATCGGCTGTGAGCAGGCGATGGTCTCCGGCACCCTCTGCGAACCCTTCTCGGCCCATAAAGCTGCACGTCTCGGGATTATTGCTGATGTGGTTCCTGCTCTGAAGATTGATGGCAAGTTTGTTGCTAATCCGACCGTGGTCACTGATCAGATGCTTGACGAGTATGGCCGGATTATTCTCGGTGAATTCCGCACTGGCAGTGCCTTCAAGGAAGGCCGTGAGCTGATCAAAACCGGTGAAGTCGATCTCAGTATGCTCGACGAAAAAGTCGAAGAGCTCTGTGCCAAGCTGATCGAGACCTTCCCCGAGTGCATGGTCAAGAGCCTTGAAGAATTGCGCAAGCCCAAGCTTCAAGCCTGGAATAACAATAAGGAAAATTCTCGCGCCTGGCTGGCGCTCAACATGATGAACGAAGCCCGCACCGGCTTCCGTGCTTTCAACGAAGGCAACAAGGAGACTGGCCGGGAAATTGATTTCGTCAAACTGCGTCAGGGACTGGCCAAAGGGGTCCCATGGACCGTAGAGTTGATCGAAAGCCTGATGCCGGGGGCAAAACAATGAGTGATCGTCCATTGAAAGTCTGGCTCGATCGTGACGGGACTCTCCTGCGTTTGCGTCTGGCGCGTCCCAAAGCCAACATCGTTGATGCTGCCATGATAGCTGCTCTTGATGCTGCACTAGCTGAGTACCGCGAAACCAAAGAGCTGCGCGCAGTGCTGCTTGATCATGAAGGACCACATTTCAGCTTTGGTGCCAGTGTCGAAGAACATCTTCCTGGCAGTTGTGACGACATGCTTAAAGCACTGCATGCTTTAGTCCGAACTATGATCAATTTTCCACTGCCGTTACTGGTGGCAATTAAAGGTCAATGTTTAGGTGGTGGATTGGAAGTTGCTGCGGCTGGCAGCATGCTCTTTGCAGCAACGGATGCCAAACTCGGCCAGCCTGAAATCAAGCTGGCTGTCTTCGCTCCAGCAGCCAGTTGTCTGCTTCCTGAGCGAATTGGTCAAGCTAAAGCAGAAGATCTGCTGTTGTCGGGACGTAGTATGGGCGCCGAGGAGGCTCTCTCTTCAGGGTTGGTCGACAGTGTCAATGAAGATCCGGAAGCAGACGCTCTGGCGTATTTCGATAAACATCTGGCATCAAGCAGTGCCAGTACCCTGCGTTTTGCTGTCTTGGCTGCGCGGGACGAGTATCGGCAGCGGGTTATTGCCAAACTGGAACGAGTAGAGACACTCTACCTGTCGCAGTTGATGGAATCCCACGATGCCGTAGAAGGTCTGACGGCTTTTCTCGAGAAACGACCTGCCAAGTGGGAGAATTGCTGATTGGAAGATTCAGGCGGGCAGGAAATTATTGATGTTCATTGTCACTGCTTTGCCGGGATGGAGCAATTCGATCTGGTTTCGTCAGGGCTCGCCAAATTGCGCAATGCCGGTGTTCGTCACATGGCTGTCATGGGGCTGGTTAATACCCATTTCAATAGTCAGGATATCTGGAAACTGATTCCTGAGGGCTTTGATAATCGGGGTAATCCGCTCTTTTACGAGGCCGATGATCTTCTGCACTTTACCCGTGAGAACGGTGAAATGCTCTTTCCCATGCTTGATACGCGTTGTATGTTTGGAGACACGCCCAGCCTTCTTCAAGACTATGTCACCCGCGGCTTCCGGGGGATCAAGGGCCTCTACCTGGCTGATGAAGGCAATGATTTGGGTCTCGCCAGTATCCCAGACGTTTTCGACATCAGTCTTGAACAATATCATCAACGCGAATGGCAGATCTTCGCCTTTGCCGAGGCCAACGAACTGCCGGTTCTGTATCATATGGATGCTAACCGCTACGGCGATGTGATGAAGGCCATTCTCGATGACTTCCCCCGCTTGAGGATCAACTTCCCCCATTTCGGTATCGGTCGGAAAGCTTTCCGCCAAATTCTCGATCGTTATCCCAATGCCTGCACTGACCTTGCCTACATGCTGCCGCATATTCAAAGCAACCCTGAAAGCTACTGTGACTTTATCAGCCATTACCAGGATCAAGTCTGTTTTGGCTCAGACGCACTTATCTATCAGCCACAGATTGTCCTTGATTACATTGAACTGGTGAGATCATTGAAGCTTCCGAAGGAGATTGAGAGCAAGGTCTTTTCTGAAAATCCGCGTCGGTTTCTTGGCTTAACATATCCAAGGGCAAGATGAAGAAGTGAGCAACAGCTACTTTCTTATCTATTGATTCTGGTTCCGTTGCAGTCATTCCCTCCTATTTATATTGACACTTGTTGCCGATTATATTATCTTGCATACTAGAGGATATAGGAGATGATCGATTTTCGCGACAGCATTGCCTTTATGATTGCCAAATCCCATCAGCATGCCCAGGGGACGTTAAAGGCACAACTCAAAGCATTTGGCCTGACTCCCGTTCAGTCCCTCGTGCTGGATTCTCTCCGCGATGCGGAGGGCCTTTCCGTTGGCGAGGTTGGTCGGCGCCTCATCCTTGATACGGCTACACTGGCAGGTGTCCTAGACCGCATGGTTACTGCTGGCTGGATCAGGCGCGAGGTCGATAGTGCAGATGCCCGGGTTGCAAGAATCTACCTGACGGAAAAAGCAAGTTTGATATCTGCTGACCTGGCAAAGGCGCTTGAGCGCACCAACGATGAATTGCTAAGTAACTTTTCCCTTGAAGAAAAATTACTTTTTAAGCGTTTTTTACGAGATTTACACGGATGAGTTTGTAGAGACTGAAAGGTTTGCTGAGAAAACTCCTCGTGTGCTAGACAGTGTGGCGGTTGTAATATGTTAGAAATAACCTCTTTGATTATGAGCCCAAAAGCAATTAAGTAAAATTTTGATGGAGATTTAACGCACAATTAATACTTTGTGTCGACTGAGCAGATTGTTCAGGCTATTTAACCGATTTTGATTTCCTGTCAAAGTGCCGCTGTCTGGCTTCAAATGACGTTAATGGTCGGCGAAAAGCCAGAACAACTGCAAAAAGGGGTAAGAGAATGAGGTACGCAGAGACCGGAATTAATTTAGAAATTGACCTCACTCGAGGAAACATTGAGAAGGTTGCCACTGACCCGAGAGAGTCCGAACTTTATCTCGGCGGGCTAGGGACGAACACCAAAATCCTGTGGGACAGGGTTCCTCCAGAAACCAAGCCCTTTTCTCCTGAGAATCTTTTGATCTTTGGTACCGGTCTTCTATGCGGCACTCCGGCCACCGGTTGTAACCGGACCATTGTCTCCACTATCTCTCCCCAGTCTGAACTGATGGCCTTTTCGATGATGGGCGGATTTTGGGCCCCAGAATTGAAGTATGCCGGTTATGACAAAGTCATCCTGCGCGGTAAATCCTCCGACCTGGTTTATCTGTGGATCAACGATGACAAGGTGGAGATACGAGACGCCTCTCATCTGCGCGGCAAAGGCGCGATTGAAACCGCAGAACTGATCAAGCAGGAGCTAAAAGAACCAAAAGCCCAGGTGGCTGCGATCGGCATGGCCGGTGAAAACCGGGTCTATTACGCGTCCATTGAGCAGGGCAGATCGAGTGCCAGTCGCGGCGGGATCGGCGCGGTTATGGGCGACAAGGGAGTCAAAGCAATCGTTGTACGCGGCACCAAGGACATCAATCTTGCTCAGCCAGCAGAATACCTGGGGCTTTGCAATGAGATTCTGGAATATATCAAGAAACGGGAAGGCAACCCGATCCCGGGGGTCATGCCCATTTTGGCCGGGCTTGGCTCTCCGCAAGAGATGAAGGTCCATGACGAAAAGTGGCACACCGAGAATTTCATGTGGGGGAATTCCCGAGTCCGCAGAAAAGACTTCTGGAACGAAGATATCGCCAAAGAGTGGGAAGAGACAATGGAAAAGGCCCGCACGCGCCTGGTCAGTTGCTTTAACTGTCCGATGGAATGCGGGGCAACCATTTCCATGCCAGGGCTGCCAACCTACATGATGAAATGCTTCACCAAGCTGACCTATACCATGGGCGCGTTTTCGGACCTGGATTTTGGTTTAAGCATTGCGCAGAAAGCCACAGAGTATGGAGTCGATGGCTTCTCTGCCCCGCAAGTGATGGCCTTTGCTCTTGAACTGTTGGAAAACGGAATTTTGACGGATGCAGACTTTCCCGAAATGCCGGAGGACAGCGAAGGCAGATTTTACTACCTGCTTGATAAAATTGTCCGACGCGAAGGCATCGGCGATGTTCTGGCCAATGGTACCTACTGGGCGGCCAAGGAGATTGGTAAAGGCGCGGATGCTTATGCCCATAACAATATTAAGAAAACCGAGCAGTTGCCGCTGAAGTTGTCGATGCTGAACCCGGTTTACTTCATTATGTATGCGACTGGTGAAAAATTTAACATTACCCAGATTGAAGGGCAGTTCCCTCAGGCACCATTTGCGACCAAAGAGGAGAGAGAGGCTTTTGTCTCTGATTGGATCCAGGTTCCTGATGAAAAGTTCAAGCAAATTTTGCTCGACTGGGAATTTCGCGGAGAATACTCAAATCCCTATTACCCAACCGTTGAGATGTCGTGTGATATTGTCGATTGGCAAGAGACGATGCACTACATTGATGACGCCCTCGGCCAGTGTGCCGGATTATCATCCTTCCCGTTAAAACCTCCGTATCATATCCACAATTATCCAAAATTTATCTCGGCAGGGGCCGGGATTGATATGGACAAAGACAAGCTCACGCAAGCGGCCAAGCGCTATCGGACTTTAGTGAGAGCCTTCAACATAAGAAGAGGCATGCGGCGAAAAGATGAGAAGCCGCCGGAGAACCATTGGAAGAAAAGGTTCCCCGAACTTGAAGAGCAACTCCTGGATGCCTACTACAAACTCAAGGGGTGGAATAGTGATGGTATTCCGACTCAAGAGTCCTTGCATGAATTGGGTTTGGATTATGTGAGCGAAGACTTCTTGGCGAGGGGGATCTTGACCGATGGTGAAGATGTGTCTATCGAGGCTGCTACGGAAACAGAGAGTAATTAGAGTGGAGGGCGTGAACCGTGAGTAAAGGAAAAAAAACGACAATCATTAAAACCTTAAAGATAAACGTTGATAAATGCAACGGTTGCCGGGCCTGTGAGGTTATCTGCTCCTCTTTTCATGCCATGCCGAAGTATAGCAGCAATAATCCGTCGAGATCTCGTATTCGGGTGAATCGTGATCCACTAAGAGACGTCTATGTTCCGGTTTATGCGGGTGAATACACCATGTCCGAATGTTCCGGTAGACACCAATACACGATAGACGGCAAGGAATACGACGAGTGTTCCTTCTGCAGGGCTTCCTGCCCGTCCCGAGACGAGTTCAGAGAGCCCGATTCCGGTCTGCCGCTGAGATGCGATATGTGTGAAGGCGAAGACGAGCCTTTATGTGTCAAGTGGTGCTTGGCTGACGCACTCTCCTACGAAGAAAGAGAAGTGGAAGTGGAAGAAGAAGAAGGGGCGCCGGAGGTCGTTGAGATGGGTCTGGAAGCGTTGGTGGACAGGCACGGCATAGAGAAGGTTGCTGAGATTGTCGCGCAGATTTCCAAAAACTTGAAACGATAAATTGGAAAAACAGGACAGGTGATATCGTGGAGACCGTAGCCCCCGAAAAAGAAATAATCGAGGTCATCAAAGAGCAGGGTGGCGACTCGTTCAAGTACTGTTACCAGTGCGGGTTGTGTGATGCCGTTTGTCCGTGGAACCGGGTCCGGCCATTCAGTATGCGCAAGATCATTCGCCAGGCGACCTTTGGTCTGACCGAG
>JAGXHM010000055.1 GCA_024636155.1 Deltaproteobacteria bacterium | reverse complement strand
CTTGTCTTCGGCAAGTTGCTGTTGGGGCGAAACACGACGACGTCGACAACCTATTGAAATCAGGAGTGGTACCGATTGAAAGTCTAGCAGCCAGTCGGACAATCAATAAACTGGCTGCAAATTCGTCTATTTGGTCCATATGTCAGCTCCTTTTCGACCAATAGCTACGGCTATTACTCTCAAATGAGCCAAAATCTGACCTCAAATATTCAAATTTTCGCTTCAGCCCTGATTGTTCGACAGGCTGCTAGGAGTTTAAATAGTGGAATTCTTTTGGCAGTTGGCGGTGGAGACGTGGCAGATCTTTACCGATGCAGCTCCTTACGTGATTTTTGGTTTTCTGGCAGCAGGTATGATCAAGGCCATACTTCCGGAAGAAGCTGTCGCCAAACATTTGGGTGGGCGTTCAACCGCAGCAGTTATCAAGGCCTCTTTATTGGGTATTCCTCTGCCGCTCTGTTCCTGCGGTGTGATCCCGGCAGCGATTAGTTTGCGCAGACAGGGCGCAGGTCGAGGCGCATCGGCGGCGTTTTTAGTCTCCACTCCAGAATCCGGCGTCGATTCGATTGCCATCACATGGGCGTTGCTCGACCCGGTAATGACGATTGTTCGCCCCATTGCCGCCTTTATTACTGGAACCTTGACCGGTATTTTGATCAACCTCTTGCCAGAAGAAAAAACCGAACTGGACACGGAGCCAACTGGTTGTGGATGTTCTGATATCTGCTCTGAAACCGGGCTGGCGAAAAAAAGAACCCATCACAAAACGGATGGTGGCTGGTGTGCGTTATGCCTTCGGGGAACTGCTCAAAGATATCGGCAGCTGGTTACTGCTTGGCGTGCTGATTGCCGGCTTGGTGACAACGCTCATCCCGGACGGTTTCTTTGAAATGCTTTTCGAGTACCAGGCGGCTTCACTGCTGGTCATGCTGCTGGTCAGCATCCCGCTCTACATGTGTGCCAGCGCCTCGACGCCGATTGCTGCCGCACTGGTTCTCAAGGGATTGTCACCGGGCGCAGCACTGGTCTTTTTGCTGGCCGGACCGGCGACCAATGCAGCAACCTTGACAGTCGTAGCGCGATTCTGGGGGCGGCGGGCGACGATGGTTTACCTGGCTGTCATCGCTTTCTGCTCGCTTGTTCTCGGTTGGCTGGTGAATGAATTCTACGCCTGGGCGGGCCTGGATATCAGTCAGTGGGTAACGCCAACGGCAGGGGAGGCGCCCAGCGGGTGGAATACTCTGGCGGCTGTTGTGCTGCTGGGGTTGATTTTGCGGGCGTTCTGGCTCTCGCGGCAGTCTGCTGGGTGTTGTGGTGAATAGCTGAAAAAATTATTTAACGCAAAGACGCAAAGAGCCCGGCTTCATTATGAAACCGGGCTCTTCTTGTTTACAAAGCTCTTATAACAACCTGCAACACTACCCCTCTACATGCTTCTTCCAGTCAGCCAGAAACTTCTCCAGACCGATATCAGTCAGTGGGTGCTTGGTCAACTGTAGCATGACGCTGTAAGGGATGGTGCAGATGTCGGCGCCCATCAGTCCTGCTTCCAGCACATGTTGCGGGCTGCGCACAGAAGCGACGATGATTTCGGTGGCATAGCCGTAGTTGTCGAAGATGGTCCGGATCTGATCGACAATTTCCATACCGCAGTGGCCAATATCATCAAGACGACCAACGAAAGGAGACACATAAGTGGCCCCGGCTTTGGCGGCGAGCAGGGCTTGCAGCGGCGAAAAGATGAGCGTCAAATTGGTTTTGAAGCCCTTTTGATTCAGCACTTTGGTCGCTTTGAGCCCTTCCTCGGTAATTGGCAGTTTGATGACGATCTTCTCTGGATCCAGCTTTGCCAGCTCCTCGCCTTCGCTAATCATCCCGACCGCATCGGTTGCGACCACTTCGGCGGAGATCGGGCCGTCGACCAGGGCGATAATCTCCTTGAGAACTTCGTGGAAATCGCGACCACTTTTGGCGATCAGCGACGGATTGGTGGTGACGCCGTCAACCAATCCCAGCGCATGGGCGGCGGCGATTTCTTTGACATCAGCGGTATCGATAAAAAATTTCATTTGTCTGCTCCTTGGATGTTAAAGCTTAATTTATGCAGCAGTTAGCTGCGTTTCTGATATTTGTCCCGGCAGTCGGTCGAACAGAAATAGTGCGTTGCCCCTTTGAAATGGGCTTTGACGGCATCGTTGCGCGGTACGTAAGTTCCGCATTCGGGGTCTGCAACCATCTCTTCGCCGCGCGAGGTTTTCTCAGGTGGCTGTGCAGGCGGCTTCAACAAGGCCTGTTTGACGAACTGAAAAACGGTGTAAACCAGAAAACCGACAATGAGCCAGAGTAGAAGTCGAACCAGCATGGCAATTACCAGGTTGTGCGCAACGGCACAAGTTCTGCGATATTGGCGCAAACTGCAGCCAGATCGGCAATGGTTTGGTCAAGCTGTGGATGCTTGAGGCCAGGGGCGATTTCCAGCAGAGGTGCGAGCACAAAAGCTCGTTCCTGAAGTCTGGGGTGTGGTACCGTTAAATGGTCTTCGTAAAGGACCTGGTCGTTGAAAAAAAGGATGTCTATATCAAGTGTCCGCGGCGCCCATCTCATTGGCCGGGAGCGGCCAAATTCATTTTCCACTTCCAGACAAGCTTCGAGCAGTCGATGGGGATCAAATGATGTCTGGATTTGCAGAACCGCGTTCAGAAAGAGCGGATTGTCCGGTGGCCCGCCAATCGCTTCGGTTTCATACACCCCAGAGGTCTGGATGAGCTCAATGCCAGCTTGTTTGATCAACATGTCGCGGCCACCACGTAAGAAGGCCAGACGATTGCCGAGGTTGCTGCCAAGCCCAAGGTAGGCTGTATTCATAGCGTGTAAATACTCCCTCTCTTTTCGTCCAGTATCCATCGGAGATTTAAACATAGTGGCCGTTGGGCGTCAACTACGCTGAACAGCTTTGTTGTCAGCAACGGCATCTGATGGACCGGATCAGGTCGCGAGGGCTCTGATACAGGGGGAGGGAATTTTATGCTATTATTAATGTTGTTATCGGAAGGCACTATGCGTCTTCACTACCTTAAGGAGCTTGTTTCGTATGTCCAATGACCCACGTCTCCCGGTCCTGAATGTCATCGAAATCCTTGCTGATCAATATCTAAAAGGCAAGGTCAAGGCCATCAAGCTGGCGATGATGTCGCTTCTCTCCGGCGGTCATATTCTTCTCGAAGACATTCCCGGCCTCGGTAAAACAACCCTGGCCCTGGCCCTTTCTAACGCGTTGGGCTTATCGTTCGGTCGCATCCAGTGTACCAGCGATCTACTGCCGTCAGATATTACCGGCTTGTCGATCTACGATCGCAACGAGAACCAGTTCAGCTTCATAGAGGGACCGGTTTTTAATAATCTGCTTCTGGCAGATGAGATCAACAGGGCTATGCCGAAAACTCAGAGTGCCCTGCTTGAGGCGATGGAAGAGCGTCGCGTCACCATTGAAGGCAAGACTTATCGCCTGCCCGATCCCTTCATGGTGATTGCCACGCAGAACCCGGTTGAACAGGTTGGTACTTATCCGCTGCCGGAATCTCAGCTTGATCGATTCCTGATTACCACTGGAATCGGTTACCCCCCAGGAGAGATGGAAAAGAAGATCATCCAGACCGGCAGTATCCGTGAGGGGATCCGGGACATTAAGCCGCTGATAACACGTGAAGAATTGCTTCGGGCCCGTCAGGCGATTCGTGAAGAGGTACAGCTTTCAGACAAGATCACGGAATATATTTATCGTCTGGTGGCAGCCACTCGTGAGCACCCGATGCTGCTGGCCGGTATTTCCACGCGCGGCGCCATCAGTTTGGCAGACACCGCGCGCAGTCATGCCTTTCTCGCTGGTCGCGACTATGTTATTCCCGAGGATGTCAAATTCCTCTACCTGCCAGTGTGTGCCCACCGTCTGATTCTACGCCCGGAAAATGAAGCCCTCGATCGTAAGGAGATTCTGCTGTCGCTGCTCGACGAAAATCCGGTGCCTTTGGTCTGAAGCTGACCCGCGCCGGGTTCATTTATATCCTCATTACCCTGTTGCTCGGTTTTGCCGCAGTCAACACCGGTAATAATCTTCTCTACCTGATGGTTTCCGCGCTGCTTGGCTTCATGTCTGTTTCCGGCGTGCTGGGCAAATGGAACCTGGACAAGGTCGATGTCCGCTATCTTCCCCCCAATGAAATCTACGACGGTCTACCGACCCTGCTCGGTATTGAGCTTGTCAACCGGCGACGTTGGATGCCGATCTTTCTCATGGAAATTGTCGTCGCTGATCGTATGCTCTTCTTTCCGCTGGTCGACCCATCTCAGGGTCGGCAGAAAAATCTCGAAATAACGCTCTCCGGTCGTGGCTATCGTCAGCTCCCCGCAGTTGCCGTCCGTTCCCGCTTTCCGGTCAATTTCTTCATCCGCTCAATGGGCTTGACCATCGATCAGGAGGTCACGGTTTTCCCGACACCGCAACCTTGCCCTGATCTGCATCAGGTGGATCCAGGCGGTGGACAAGGGACTCAGCAAAACTGGCAGAAAGGCCACGAAGGCGACATTAACCGCATCAGTGATTACCAGGGCGGTGAACCGCTCAAGTCGATTCACTGGAAGCTGTCGGCCCGCCATGACCGTCTCAAGGTCAAGGAACTTTCAGCGGCGACCCGCAAGCCTGTTGTCCTCGACCTGGCGGAGCTGCCCGGTCAAGGGCTGGAACAGCGTCTGCGTTATGCCAGTTATCTGGTGACACGCTGGTTGCGTGACGGTTGGCCAGTCGGTTTGAAGGCTGGCAGTCTGGAATTCCCTCCAGGTGTCGGGCAACGACACAAACTCCTCCTGCTTCAGGCATTGGCTCATTATGGTCAAGATCAAAAGACTCCTTGATTTGCTCTCCGGTGTTGTTGCCCTGCTCTGCATGGCACCGATACTTGCTTATCTTGATCGCCCGTTACTACCGGTTGCGCTGCTCGCTATTCCAGTAGGCTATTGGTGTGATCGCCGCGAGCATTATCCTCTGCCAACCTGGCTTGCCACACTGGTCGCGCTGTGCGGAATGGCTTTCTATGCCCTGCAGATTACCCGGGCAGAAGTCGCCATCCCGGTCGTTCATGCCATGGTGATTTTGCTGATCGTGCGGCTATTGACTCCGAAAGCGGGGCGGGACTATCTACAGATCTTTGTTCTGGCCCTCTTTGTTCTGGCCGGGTCTTCCCTGATCCACCTGGAAATCGGCTTTATCGTCTACCTGGTGTTGCTGGTTTTCGGCGTGACGCTCGGCCTGGTTCTGCTGACCGTCCATGTCACCGATCAGAAGCTGGCCATGTCACGCCCTGATCTGATCAAGCTGATCAAGGTTGGTCTCATCATTCCGTCGGTCTCCCTGTTGCTGATGATGGTCTTTTTCGTGGTGTTGCCAAGGACCCGCCACCCTCTCTGGAATTTTCTCAATCCTTCCAGCAAGGGAACGGTTGGCCTTGCTGAGACGGTTCAGCCCGGGAGCTTTGCACAAATATCAGGGATCAAATCGCTTGCGTTCCGTGCAGAAGGTCCTGAACTGGCTCCGGAAGATCGTTACTGGCGGGCACTGGTTCTTAACCAGTCCAAAGAAGGTCATTGGGTTCGCAATGATCCTCCCAAAGAAGGGGGTGTCCATATTGAAGGCCCCGCTCCGGTTATCTTTATGATCTATCCGGAACCGCGCAGCGACCGTTATCTGATGACCCTGGATCGACCGACCATGGTCACGGGGCTTCGTCACGAGCAAACGGTTGACCAGATGTTTGTCGCCCGCAGTGCAATTGATCACCGTTTTCGTTTTGAGGTACGGTCCAGTCCCGGTGCCACGTTGCGGGTGAACGGTATGGTGGACCAAACCTTTTATCTGCAGACGCCGGATAAAATATCATCGCGCATGCGTCAGCTTGCGGTCGGTATCCGTGAGAAGGGCGAAGATGTTTCTCTGCGGATAGAGGCCCTGGGAGATTTCTTTCGCAACCAGGGACTCAGCTACGCTCTGGATGACCTGCCCTCCGGGCCCGATCCGATCGACTCTTTCCTCTTTGCAAAGAAGCGCGGTTACTGTGAGTTTTTTGCTTCGGCATATATCACCCTGGCCCGACTTGCCGGAATCCCCTCGCGACTGGTCGGTGGCTATTACGGTGGTGATTACAACCCGATGGGTGGCTATTACCTGGTCTCTGAGGACACCGCCCACGTTTGGGTCGAAGTCCTGGCTGGCGACAATAGCTGGCAACGCATTGATCCCAGCCAGTGGGCCATCAACGCATCGTCGACTCTGGGCGCGCGTGGTCGGGATCAATTAAATGCCTTGTGGCAGTTGATTGACACCCTCAATTATCATTGGGTGCAGGCGGTGGTTGTTTTTGATCTGCAGCAGCAAATGTCGCTTTTCAGCAAGGCAGGTGATCGATTGCGCAATTTGCGTTCGGTGCGTGCGCCAGAAGGTTGGTGGAAAATTGGGGTTGGATTGCTCGTCGGCGCAGTTCTGGTCGTGAGTGTTTTCCTGGTGCGGCGCAAATCAAAGGAGGCACGCCTGCTCGATGCATTTCGGGCGCGGCTCAGGAAACGCTACGGCCATGGAGTCCTGCTGCCGGGGTCTGGTCTGGCGGAGATTGGCGAGCAGCTTGATAGTGAGGAGTGCCGTCAGTTTGCCCGGATCTATTACGGTGCAGTTTTTCGCGACCGAGTGTTGACCTCGCAGGAGCTTGCTCAGCTAAAAGAGTTGCTGAAGAGAATCTAGCCTGGTTTGCTCGCTCGCCGTTTACGGGGACGACGATGGGTACGACGGACCGGTTGGCTGGCGGGTTGATCCGCCGGCTCGTGACGCGTGTGCAGCGTCTTCTCCCAGATCTCCACAAGAGCTGGATCGCCTTCGCTGGCCTCGATCCAGAGTCGGAACATTTCAAGGCTGTTCAGTGTTTCCGGATTGTGCAGGAAGCGTTTCTGGCCGCGATGGCCCAGACCTCGGGCAAACCGATAACAACCAACCAGTAATTCCTTGGCTTGGTGCCGTATGCCATGCGACAGGTGAAAATAGTTGCAGTAGGGAATGAGGAGATGCCCGGCTGATTGCAGAACCTCGCTAATTGGCCGCGAGGCTTCTACCGGGCATTTATGCCAAAAATGGTCGATAAAGAGCGCCGCCAGAATTAGCCCTTCATCAACTCTTCCGGTTTTTTTAAAGTATTGATTGAGCAACGCGAGCAGCTTGAAGGTTGTTTCCCCCGGTTGGTAGCCACCCATCATCGGTTGCAGGAGCTCTAAAGAGTGAGCTCTTTGCAGGACGTCAGCGGCGACGCCGAGGCGGAAGAATTGCACTATTTTTTCTCGCACTCTGGCTGGCGCGGCACCGGCAAGCAGAGGCGCTTGCTTAGTCATTGCTTCGAGAGTTTCCTCGTCGAGAGTAAAATCGAGACGGGCACTGAACTCTAAGGCCCGCAACATGCGCACCGGATCTTCGGCAAAGCGGATCTGGGGATCACCGATTACGCGCAGCTGCCGCTTCTCCAGGTCTTTCAGGCCGCCGACATGATCGACAATCGAAAAGTCGGCGATGTTATAGTAGAGGGCGTTGATGGTGAAGTCCCGGCGGAAGGCATCTTCGCGGGGTGTACCAAATTGATTCTGCACATAAAAGTTGTGCTCGGCAGGATCTTCCGGGAACTCGTCGGGATGGGGGTGGCGTCGAAAAGTGGCGACCTCAATGACCTGATCGCGTCCGAATCTTACATGGGCGAGGCGAAACCGACGACCGACCAGAAAACAGTTGCGAAACAGCTTCTTGACCTGCTGCGGTGTCGCGTTGGTGCCGATGTCAAAGTCTTTGGGTGTCCGGCCGAGCAGGAGGTCACGTACGCTGCCACCAACCAGGTAAGCCAGATAGCCGTTACGATGCAGTCGATAGAGTACTTTGAGAGTGCTTTCGTCGATCTGGTTGCGGGAAATGCTGTGGTCTGGACGAGACAGAATCGCCGGCGCATCAGCTTTTGAGTTTGGGTTTACGGTGGAGACAGCCATGAAGATTCAGTGATCCTTGCCGCCCTGGGAAAGTGTGTTGCGCATTAAGTTCCCACTGTATAGCAGATTTTGGCCTGTGAGGAAAGCTTGTAGGGAATACGCGTTGTCATCGTTGGTAGATCCGGCTATTCTGCACACATCCAGAGTTTCTGGATGGGCGTTAATCGTTTCTTTCTCAAATCAGGAGCTGTTTCGTATATGAATCTGCTTGTTGTGCTCGGGCCAACGGCTTCGGGTAAAACCCATCTGGCCGTTCAGGCCGCCCGTCAGTTCAATGGCGAGGTCATCTCGGCTGATTCCCGACAGGTTTACCGTGGGCTGGATATTGGTAGCGGCAAGGACCTTGTTGAATATGGCACAACTCCTTATCATCTTATCGATGTGGTTGATCCTGGCTACGAGTTCAGCCTGTTCGACTTTGCCCATGCGTTCAGTCAGACGTTCAGTGAGATTTGTGGACGCAACCACCTGCCGATATTGGCCGGAGGGACTGGTCTCTATCTTGATGCCATCTTGCGTGGTTATGACCTGGTTGCTGTCGGTGAAAATCTGGCTTTGCGTAAAGAGTTGGAACCGTTCACTTCCGACGCACTTCGCGAGCGGTTGCAGACGCTGCGACCGGGGCAACATAACACCAGTGACCTCAATGACCGCTCACGGTTGGTCAGGGCCATAGAAGTAGCCGAAGGTGAACAACGGGCTGACGCACGTCCACTGGCTATGCCGCAGTTGATCCCGCAAGTGTTCGGTCTGAAATGGCCGCGGGAATTGTTGCGTCAACGCATTACCAAAAGATTGCGAGAACGTCTTGATCACGGTCTGGTCGAAGAGGTTGAGAAGTTGCACGCATCTGGTGTCTCGTGGCAGACCCTCGATTATTACGGTCTGGAATATCGCTTGGTCGCCCAATATCTACAAGGTCAGATCAATCGCAATGATCTCTTTCAGAAGTTGAACAGCGCCATCCACCAGTTTGCCAAACGCCAGGAGACCTGGTTCCGGCGTATGGAGCGTCAGGGGATTGCCATTCATTGGCTCAATGGCGAAGATGATCCAGTCGCTGAACTGCTTGCCACATGTCAGGATGTTGAAAAATGAGCTCTTTGCCCGTTGCCGTGCAACGGTATCTCGACAAGAGGCCCGTCAAAGGATCTTGGGCGCTCGACGGAGAAGGCCGGGGCGATTTTGCCGGAGCGGTTGTGATCCCGTCCCTGGCTGAAGGTGACAGCCTCTTTGCAACCTTACAGAGCCTGGGCACCAATCCCTCTCAATTGCTCGCTCGCTTTCTTGTCATCATCGTCGTCAATCATGGCGAACATGCTTCGGCTGCGGACCGGATGCAGAACGATATTGATCTGGCCAGATTGGTCGACCTGGCCGAACGATCAGGACTTTGTCTCGCCTGGATAGATGCCGCCAGCCATGGTCGTGAGATCCCTGCCAAGCAGGCGGGGGTCGGTTTTGTTCGCAAGCTCGGCATGGATCTCGCCTTGTCGAGCTTGAACTGGGCAGAAGATCCTTTGCTGGTCTGTCTCGACGCCGATACCCTGGTAGAAACAAACTACCTGCAGTCGATTGTCGCTCATTTTCGTCAGTCAACCCTTGGGGCCGCGGTCTTACCCTACCGGCATCAAGCTGGAGCCGATGCCACCCAGCAGAATGCGATTGATCGCTACGAACTCTTCCTGCGCAGTTATGTTTATGGTCTGCGCTTGGCCGGATCACCCTGTGCTTTCAATACCGTGGGGAGTGCTATCGCCTGCCGTGCTTCTGCCTACCTCCGTTGTGGCGGTATGAATTGCCGCAAAGCTGCAGAAGATTTTTATTTTCTACAGAAGCTGGCAAAGACTGATGGTGTTGATCTCTTGACTGGCACGACAGTGTACCCTGAACCGCGCGTTTCAGAACGGGTTCCTTTCGGGACTGGCCGTAGTATGGGGCGTCTGCTTGATGGTGATGCGCAGGCCGTGCTCTTTTACCCGGCAGACGCTTTCCGGGTCTTGTCTGAATGGTTAAGTGTTGTAGAAGAGAAACTGTCAGATGATGCAGGGACGCTTTTGACACACGCTGACAGGATCTCCCCGGTTTTGGCTGCTTATCTTGAGCAGGCAGGGTGGCGAACAATTTGGCCGCAATTGCAGTCGACCCATCAAAATAAAGCACGACGCTTACATGCCTTTCACGGCTGGTTTGATGGCTTCAGGACCATGCGCCTGATTCACATATTATGTGATAATGGACTCTATCGCAGCAAATCTGAAGAGGTTCTCGCGGAGTATTTTAAATGGGGTGGTCGAGTATGTCCTGGTTCGCTGACTGGAATGCTGGAGGAACTTCGGCTGGTTGATGGAGTCAGACACTCTCTTGACTGCTGATAAGAATGTCGAAAATCTAAAAAGCTGTGCTATCATCTGAGAATAATGATATTGACCCTGCCCGGCTTGCGGGAGGAAAATGAGGTGTTGATGAGTGTTCCTGAGGGCCCCGAGCATGTAGCGGAACAAATAAACAAGCGCCTTGCTACACGAGCGCCGTTGATCATAGAGAAAATCCCCTGTGACGATGGCCACAAAACTTTTTTTGGTTATGCCAAGAATGTCAGTCGTGGCGGGTTGTTCATCGCGACGGTAAAGGCGCGTGAAATCGGTGAAGAGTTCTTGATTGAATGGACTCTTCCGACCAAGCCTAAGCACACAATTCGTTGCCGTTGCGAGGTTGTCTGGAAACAGCGTTATCAGCGCAAGGGGGGCAACGAGCCCGGCATGGGCTTGCGGTTTCTCGATCTCGCCGAGACTGATGGTGATAAAGTTGACGAGTGGGTGGCGGGACAGGTAACCAGGTTCGCTGAATAGTTTGACGGGATGAAAACAGAGAGTTGTTCTTGTCAGTATGTTTCGATGCATTTTATGAGCAGCCGTTCCGATGCTGCAAAGAAAGGAGAGTGCCATGCCCCAAGAAATGAAGATGCTCGAGGCGATCAAGCTTGCCATCCAGACAGAAAAAGATGTAATGGACTTTTATCTCAAAGCGGCATCATTGACCAACAACGCACGCGGCAAGAGGGTCTTTGAGCAGCTGGCCAAAGAAGAACGCGAGCATGCCGGGCAATTTTATAAGATTTATACCGGTAGTGATCTTGGTAATTTTGAAGATTTTATGGCGCAGCCACCCAGGCCCAGCCATGCCATGCTAAAGAAGCTGGAAAAGGCTGTTGATGAGAATGTTCACGAACGCAAGGCAATGGAATTAGCGTTGCAAGAGGAAGAAGATCTGGCTAAGAACCTGCGCATGACAGCTTCACATATTGTTGACCCAAGCGTGCGTGCTGTGTTTGATCGCATGGTAGAAGAAACGGAAACCCATTATGCAATTATTGAATCTGAATTCGCCCACATGATGGGTATGGTCCATGAAACGGATATTGATACCTATGTACGCGAATAGCAAATCAACAAGTCTTCTGCTGTTGCTGGTCGGGGTGCTGTTGCTGCCTGTCTCTGCGGTTGCAGTCACCGGTGAAAGTCGCGATGTGCATCGACTGCCTGGAAATGATGAATTCCAGAGTACGATTGAGGCACGCTGCACAATCTGCCATACACGGGCTCGGGTTGATGAGGCCATTGGTCAGGAGACAGAGCTTGATGCTCTCCTGCAACTCATGATTGAACGTGGCGCCATTCTCAGTGAGCGCGATCAGAAAGTTCTGGGTACTTTCTGGGGCTCGCCGTTGAAAGAGAACGAGGCACAATCTTCTGGTTCGGAATAGGGGCTGTAATGCAAAGACAAACAAAAAGGATCGGCCGACAGGCCGATCCTTTTTGTTTTACCTACTGAGAAGAGTTTCTCAAGGTTGCCATATTTTCAACAATGCTTCCGCCATCTCGGCCGGACTGTCGGCCACACTCACGCCACACTCGCGTAAGAATTCCTTCTTGCTCGCCGCATCGCCCTTGCCACCGGAAATGATGGCGCCGGCATGGCCCATGCGCTTGCCAGCTGGGGCTGTTGCTCCGGCGATGAAGGCTGCTACCGGTTTGGTCATATGATCACGAACGTATGCTGCCGCCTGTTCTTCAGCGTCGCCACCGATCTCACCAATCATAATCACCGCCTCGGTGGCCGGATCATTTTCAAACATTTTTAAAACATCCAGGTGGCTGGTGCCGTTGACCGGGTCACCACCGATACCGACACAGGTGGTCTGGCCGATGTTGCGGGTGGTCAACTGCCAGACCGCTTCGTAGGTCAGGGTGCCAGAGCGAGAGACGACACCGACCGGGCCGGGCTTGTGAATATAGCCTGGCATGATGCCGATCTTACACTCACCCGGCGTAATAACCCCTGGGCAGTTGGGACCGATCAGACGGCAGCTTTTGCCTTCCATGTATTTGTTGACCTTGACCATGTCGAGGACCGGCACCCCTTCGGTGATACAGATCACCAGTTCGATACCGGCTTCGACCGCTTCCATAATAGCATCGGCGGTGGCGATCGGTGGCACGTAGATGACTGAAGCATTGGCACCGGTTGCCTTGACCGCGTCTTCCACCGTATCAAATACGGGGAAACCATCGATCGTGGTGCCTCCTTTGCCGGGAGTTACTCCGCCAACCATCTGGGTGCCATACTCTCGGGCTCCCTGAGCGTGGAATAGTCCGGTGGCACCGGTGATGCCCTGGGTAATGACTTTGGTATTTTTATCGACCAGTATGCTCATCGTTATTCTCCTTGACTCTGAACGGCTTTGACGATCTTTTGAGCCGCGTCAGCCATACCGTCGGCACTGACAATGTTCAGACCCGATTCCGCCAGCAGCTTCTTGCCCAACCCCACGTTAGTGCCTTCCAGACGCACCACGAGTGGCACTGTGACACCAATCTGCTTGGCCGCTTCGATAACCCCGGTGGCGATGACGTCGCATTTCATGATACCGCCAAAAATATTGACCAGGATCCCCTTGACCTTGTCGTCAGAGAGAATGAGCTTGAAGGCTTCGGTCACGCGTTCGATGGTGGCTCCGCCCCCGACATCGAGGAAGTTGGCAGGATCGCCGCCGTAGTGTTTGATAATGTCCATGGTCGCCATGGCCAGACCAGCACCGTTGACCATACAGCCGATGTTGCCATCCAGAGCGATGTAGGAGAGGTCGTATTGAGAAGCCTCGATTTCCATCGCATCTTCTTCATCATAGTCGCGCAGGTCGCGGATACGGATGTGACGAAAGAGCGCGTTGTCATCAATGTTGAGCTTGGCATCGAGGCAGATCAGGGTGCCATCGCCGGTCAAAACCAGCGGATTGATCTCGAGCAAGGCGCAGTCTGTTTCAATAAACGCTTTGTACAGGTTCATCAACAATGGCACCGCTTGTTTTACCTGGGCAATGCCGAAGCCCAGTTTGAAGGCGACCTTGCGAGCCTGGAATGCAGTCAGGCCAACGACCGGGTCGATGGGTTCAAAGAAGAGTTTCTCCGGGGTTTTGGCCGCGACTTCCTCGATATCCATGCCGCCTTCGGCCGAGGCCATCAAGGTGACCATGTCGGTTGCCCGGTCAACCAGGAAAGAAACATAAAATTCGTCAGCAATGTCGCAGCCACTCTCGATCAGCACGCGTTTGACAGTTTTGCCCTCGGGCCCGGTCTGGTGAGTGACCAGAGTCATACCGAACATGGCGCGGGCATACTTTTTCGCCTCATCGGCATTCTTGGCAATTTTGACGCCACCGCCCTTGCCGCGTCCGCCGGCATGGATTTGGGCTTTGATGGCATAGGGTCCGTCGCCGAGCCGCTTGGCCCAGTCGCGGGCCGAGTTACCATTGTAGACCACGTGTCCTTCCGGAACTGGAACTCCGAAATTACGCAGGATCGCTTTGGCCTGATACTCGTGAATATTCATGGGTAATTACCCTCCGCAAGAATAGGTTGTTGGGGTCGCCGCTTCCGGCTCCCCCTGGGTGAGCTCTCAACTGTCATCGTGTTAAGACTGAATTGTTGAATGATAAATTTTTTTTCATACTGGCTAGTTATGCGCACCTTAACATAATCATTTTGTCAAATCAGCAACGAAAAAGCATATACAAATTAAAATCAGCAATAATCATTACGACGTTAGTGGTCATGATCGTGGGGTTTGTTGCTGTGAGGGGGAACCAGAGGTGGCAGAGTAGGTAAGGGCTTGCGATCTGGCGAGCAGATTGGGCAGCCCTGCATGGCGAACGGCTTTTCCAATCGGCAGATTTTGAGCAATTCGTTGTCGTTGAAGATCTCCAGCGTTGAGCCATCAGCCATTATTTTGCCATCGTGCAAGACAATGGTGCGTTCACAAAGTTCCAAGACCATATCAAGATCATGACTGGTGACGATGCGGGTGTGATGGAAAGCCTGAAGCAGAGCAATCAACTGACGGCGGGCGTGGGGGTCGAGACCGCTGGTTGGCTCATCAAGAACCAGTATTTCCGGTAGCATTGAGAGGACAGTCGCGATTGCCACGCGTTTCTTCTCGCCACCAGAAAGATGATACGGCGGTTTGTCGCGCAATTCGACGGCTCCCACACGTTCCAGCGCTTGCATCACTCTGATTTCGATCTCGTCTGGAGAAAGCCCAAGGTTGAGCGGACCGAAGGCGACATCATCGTAAACCGTCGGCATAAAGAGCTGATCTTCTGGATCCTGAAAAACCATACCCACGGTGCGCCTGATTTCGGGCAGCGTTGCTTTCGAGAGTTGATCATCGCCAATGATAATCTCTCCCGAAGTCGCTGAAAGATAGCCATTGAGGTGGAGCAGCAGGGTTGATTTACCAGCACCGTTGGCGCCGATAATGCCCACTGATTCACCATGCTGAATCAGGAAGGAGACGTCGCGCAGGGCAACGGTTTCATCCGGGTAAGTATGATGCAGATTCTTGACGTGAACAATATGATGACTCATGGCATGGTTCCTGTAAAAAGACCGCCGAGTAATTGCGGGACATTGTAGAGACGCAGCAGAATGAAAAGGGTAATCCAACCGCCCATGAAAAGTCGTTCCGCACGGCCAAAATGGCTTTGGCGACGGGTTGAGTGGACTTCTCCTGCAAAGCCGCGCGCCAGCATCGCCATATGGATTCGCTCGGCCCGCTCCCAGGTTCTCAGCAGCAGGTGTCCAACGAGTGAACCGAAATGACGGATACCAAGCCCCCGGTTACCGAATGTGCGCAGTTGCCGAGCTCGAGCTGTACGCACCCCCTCGTCGGTAAGCACGAAGATGTAACGGTAAAGAAAAAGGAGTTGAATAGCGAAGGTCTTCGGCATTTTCAACTTTTCCAACGCTTCGATAATCGCCGGGAAGCCGGTTATCGCAACCAAAATAATGGCAGAGCTGGCAGTGAGGATGGCACGAATCAGGATTGAAATGCAGGAAATCCAGCCACCCCAGATATCGAGTGAGCCGATCTGCATAAGCACCTGGCGGTCAAAGATCGGGTTGAAGAGGCCGACCAGTAGGGCGAAGGGAATTACGATGATAATTTTGCGCAGAATGTAGCCGAAAGGCAGATCGCCAACAGCCATCAAAGCTGCAGGATAAATCAAAAATGGCAGCATTGCTGAGATTTGGTAACGGTCGAAGGAGACCACACAGACAATGAAGCAGAATGTGGTCAGCACCTTGGCGCGTGGATCGAGATGATGGACAGGCGTCTGCCGTAAGGCGAGCAGGTCGAGCTGCTTAAAATCGAGAAATGAGCCGTCGATTGCCAGCATCAACGCATCCCGTTGTCTGAATTATTTGTATGCCGATTGTTCACGTCGCTATTTTACCTGTTGTGCAGAGGTCCGCTTCCTTAGAAGTACGCCAATCAGAGTGCAGATGACCAGAGTGATTGTTCCGCCAACGATTCCGGAGAGACTGGTGCCAACCCGTTTGCTCGTAGCTGTTCTGGTTGCACCCTCGTCGTGGTCGTTCACCGCAGGCAGGGCGTAGTCCGGGAGGATGGCGGTCTTCTCCTGGATGTTGGCCAGTTCTGTATGCCTCTTTGCCGTGGTCTCCGGTAACTCCTCAGAGCCGGTGAGCTTGGCAATTGACCATTCCAGCCCGTCGGGGTTTTCGGAAGCGAACCATGAGAGTACGCCGCCGATCAGTACGGTCGCAACCAGAAAGGCAACCAACAGGGATTTTGTCGGCATGTTGCCAAGGGGCCTTTCCTTTAAAACACTTTCTAAAATCTCCGGTCTGGCCTGGTAGATAAATGAGACAACGAGTGCTGTAACCACGCCTTCGACGACGCCAATACCAAGATGAATCGGTTGCATCAGCAGGAGAAAGGCTTTGAACGGCAGTGCGGAAACACCCGAGGCAACGGTTTGCAGCACAACCCCCAAAGAACCGAATTGCAGGGCTACAACCGCGGCGATGATTGCTGCTGTGACCATTCTGGTCTGACGTGGTTCACAGCCGACCAGTTTTTTGTAGATAAGGGGATAGGCGATGAAAGCCGGGAAGACGCCAAGATTGAAAATGTTGCAGCCCAGGGCGAGCAGGCCGCCGTCGGCAAAAAAGAGAGCTTGTACCATCAGCACCGAGGCGATGGTCAGGTATGCTGCAGAGGGGCCGAGCAGGATGGCAAGCAGTAGACCTCCGCCAAGATGACCACTCGACCCGGTTGCCGGAATGGTGAAATTGATCATCTGCACAGCGAAAACAAAAGCACCGAGAACCCCCATGAGCGGCACTTTGCGATCATCGAGATCCTTGCGCACGCGTGCCGAGCAGTAGGCGATTGTGCCGGCGGCGACGGCCCAGAATGCTCCACCTACGGCAGGGGAAACGAGTGCATCTGCCATGTGCATGGTTGAACTCCTTTCGCTGTTGTCTGCTGCCAATCTCTGGCAAACCTCACCAGCCAATAATGGAAAAAGGTAAGCTTTTGGAGGGGGTTATGGCACAATCTGAACGAGAAAGATTGTTTCAGAAAGCCCATTGCCGTGACACTTTAGGAGTCTGCACGAGTCTGGTCAAGCAAAAAGGTGCTACGAAAAAGAAAAACGTAACACGGGGTGCCGGTCGATGATGACTCTGCTCTTTACTTGGGGCTCTGCAGTGCGACAAAGATAAGAGGGCTTTTGCAATTTCTGCAGCGTGCCTGATCGCTGCGTGAAATCCGGTTGTGCATGATACTGGTCAATCTATGCTCGCGGCAATGACAGGTGTAAAGAAACGCACGTGGTACTACGCGCGCCGGTGTGGTCTGATAAGAGTGGCAACGGTGTGCTTCAAGGCCATAGCATTGCAGCATCACAGCCTGCCATTCCTTGCCGTGTGGCCGCGGTCGCTGGCGATTTTTTCGGGCTTGCCAGTTGACAACCAGATGAGCAACTTCGTGAGGGATGGTCGTGTTTAGAAAGTCGTCGAGATTCTCCGCTAACAGTAGCAGGTTGATGCGCAGGCAGGTTTCACCGTTACGATCAACGCTGGCCTGGCCGGCACATCGGCCACGTAATGAAAAATCAATCGCGGCTACAGGCAGGTCAATAGCATAAAAATTGCGGGCACGCTTCTCTGCTTGGCGGATGGCAGCTTCAGCTTGTTGATGGAGGTTTTTGTTGGGCATGTTTGTTGGGTCAGATGGGGTTTTTGTTTAGGTCAATAAACGTCCAGAATGTTGACATGGTACAGACAGTTGACTTGAATCACAAGCACTTCAACGGTGCAACTAAGGCAGGTCGCGCTGCAAAGCCTTGATCAGGTCTCGGGCGGGTTGATAACCGGAATGAATGGCAAGAGCTTTTTTACAATCATCCAGAGCTAGATCATATTGCTGCATGTCGAAATAGGTCTGAGCACGACCGAAATAACTATCCGGACGATTCGGGTTGATCTTCAGAGCCCGGTTGAAGTCCTGGAGAGCTCTTTCGGGTTTTTTCAGGACACGATAGCAAAGTCCACGATTGCTGTAGCCACGATCATTTCCCGAATCGTAACTGATGGCGCTGGAAAAGTCCTTAAGCGATCGCTGATGGCTCCCCATGGCAAAATAGGCCATGCCGCGGTGATTGTAGACCAGTCCGCGCATTTTGTGGTCGAGTTGCATGCCGAGTAACTGGCCATAGAGGGCAATGGCATTTTCCAGGTCGTGATTACTGTGGGCCTTCAGGGCACGCAGCATGGTTTTTTCCAGGTGGCTGGCCATGGTTGAAGGAATCGGTCCCATGCGCGCGGGTGGCGTCGCGTTTATAGGATGGGAGATGGCGATTGAGTCGAGATCTTGAACTTCCCGCTCAACGATAGCACGACGCTTGCGCCCGTGCTGGCGGATCTCCTTCTGGTAATCGCGAATTTCCTGAAAAATCAAGTCAGAGAGAGTCAACGTTGCATTGAGAGAGGCAAGCTTACGGCGAATCGACTGGTTGGGCAGTGATATGTCGGATTTATAGACCAACTCATGTTCGACTTCGGCCCAGGCCTCCTGCAGTGTCGTCCGCAACTGAATTTCACAAACTTTCCGAACCCCGGGCATCGACCGTCCTGAGAACTGCGTGTCGAGACGAATAGAAAGATGTACCGAATCGTAACCGAACTCGCGAAATGAATGCTGGTTGGCTTTGAGCTCCGTTTCCAGGACCTCAAAATGGGTGGCAATGAGACTGGAAACCGTTTCAATATCCTCAAGGAAGGGGCAGACTATCCGTAGACCGAAAAAATCATTGATCGTCACCATGCGAGGGTTTGAGTTGGTGACATTCTGCTTGCGAAGCTTGTCAAAATAGGCCTCGAAGCTTTTTACCCGATACTTGATTGCTGGAGAGAGACCCTGTTGTTCAAGGATCAAGCGGACATCTTGCGCGAGTTGCTGCATAGCCGCTTTGTGTAGTGGCAGTTGTTGATCGTAAAGCGCTTTGGCTGTGCTCCGTTCCGGGAGCCGAAGATGGTCGGTTGCAGGGTTTTTCATGCAGCGCTCCATTATGTGGGCACTATGCGCTGTAAAGAGTAGCTTTAAGTCTATTACAGTGTAAGCCAAGATGTGCTTGAGGCAAGTAGAGGGATGGAGCGTGAAAACGCTGGCAACACGTTTTTCTCTGCCGGCTATGAATTACGACAGTAACTTCTTGACCTTGGCAACGAGTTGGTCGGCAGTAAAGGGTTTGCACAGATAATCGTTAACCATGGAGTCTTCAGCTATTGCCTTGAGCTCCTGTTCCTCCTTGGAAGACATCAGGATAATGGGGATATGGGCACTCTTTTTACGTTGCTTGAGTAGCTTGGCTTTTTTTGCGCCGGACATGAGTGGCATGATGACGTCGAGCACAATCAGGTCTGGAGGGTTTTTGCCGTAAATGATGTTGTTGGAGTAGATCCCGCAGTCCGCTGTCGAGACAGTAAAGTCAGCCTCCTTGAGGTAATCGCTCAGCATGGCCAGCAGAACAGGATCATCATCTATCACAAGTATGTGTTGGTTCATGTTTTCCAGCGTCGGTTAGAGGGAGTCTTTAGTTTATAGCACATCGGAATAAGACGTCATCAGTCTAAGCCGGAACGAACGATATGTAAAGAGAGTCAAGAAGCAGAGGTCGTCCAGAGTGTCTAACCAGAGTCATCCCATCCGGACACCCCTCGGAGCCCGGTCCATATAAACCTGCTGCAATTTCATCTCACTATCTGCCACGATCGTGTCTAACGTTTCCATGATGCCTTTGGCCTGTTTCCTGGCGGCCGGATCATCCAGCTCCTCGATAGTCACGGTGAATGTCAGTTTGTATTCGTTCATCTCTATTCCTTTGCAACACATCGTGCCGCCGTATTTTTCGAAGCTCTCTTTACATGATCGACAATATGTAGACGAGAACTTTGGTGCCCAGAATCATGCCAATTAGCCCAACCGGGTAAACAGTTGCATAAGCTGAAGAGGGGTATGATGAATTGGTGTACGAGTTTATGGCTGCAAGCCCTGGTGTGCTCGTCATGCCGCCGGTCAAAACTCCGAGAATCTGTAAAAACGGGATTTTTTGAACATATTTGCACACCGCGACGCAAGCAATCATTGGAGTTAATGTCACGATAAGTCCAGCCACGACAAGTTCAACCCCTTGAGAAGCTATGGTCTCAACGATCGTGGCACCGGTTTTGGTGCCGACCGTCGCCAGAAAGAACATGAGACCCAGCTCTCTCAAGAAGGAATTGGCGGTGGTTGGCATTTCCCAAATTAAGGGACCTGTTTTGTAGAGATGGCCGAGGATGAGCCCTGAAACCAGAACCCCGCCGGTGACCCCCAGGGAGAAACGACCGAGTAATGGGAGATTTAAGGGGATCTGACCGAGGATAAACCCGGCGACCAGACCGATCAAGATGGGCAGAAGGCTGACCTTGTATGTCTGCTTCAGATCGTTGCCGAGGATCCGGCTTACGTTTTTCAGGGCATCCTCTTCACCAACGGCGTGGATGACGTCACCGAGATGGAGTTTGATCGTCGACGATGCGGGGAGATCGATGTCGTTTCTCGTGATGCGCGTCGCCTGGACGCCAAAGGTTTCCCTCAAATTCAAAAAGCCCAAGGTATGGCCCGCAGCGCTTTGCTTGGAAACGATGATGCTTTTTTTAGTCAGCACTTTGTTGAAGGCTATTTCGCCCTCAATCATTTTCCCCAAAAACAGTTCAATCCGTTCCAAGTCGGTTTTTCGGCCTGCGATCCTGAGCTTGTCTCCTTCACAAAGGATGGTTTCACCCGTCACAAGGATCGGCTCCTTTGCGTTTTTTCTGAGCAGACGCGTCAGAACCACAGGTGCGATCTCTCTGAGTTTTAGATCAATGATTTTCTTGCCGAACAAATTGGTGTTAGTCACCTCGACGTGGTGAAAGGTGAAGGGTGGATTATTTTCGGTTCGCTCCTTATCAATGATCCTTTCTTCATTTGCAACGTCGACGCGGAGGATTTTGGGCAGAAGATTCATAAAGACAATCACACTGATGATGCCGCCGACGTAGGTGACACCATAGGCCGCTGCAGCATTCCCTTCCACGGCCTCAACGGCAACCGCAAGGCCAGGTGAACTGGTCAAGGCACCGGCAAACAAGCCCGCCCCGGTGGAAACATCAAAATTAAAGAGCCAACAACACAATATCGTCATCAGTGCTGCAACGGCGATAATGATAACGGCTCCGATGGCGAGCTTAATTCCCTGCTTTTTGAATGACGTAAAAAAACCAGGCCCGGCAGTCACCGCAACGGAATAGATAAACAGGACCAGTCCGAGGGTCTGGAATTCGGAGGGTAAGGTGTAGCCAAAGTGACCAAACGCCATAGCAACAAAAATTATTGCCGCAGAGCCGAAGGAAAAAAACTTGAGACGAACGCGGCCAAGGCCCTCACCAAGAATGATGATTGCAAAGAGCAGAAAAACTGAGTTTGATAACAAGGCTGTCATGATCTCTCCAGGAATAGATCCTGACATTATATGGATTTCATGGCGGATGAAACAGACTAAGTTGTCAGTTTGTCCATGAATTAGCGGATTTTCAATTCAAGATGGTAATATCCAGCATTCTAGATGGATACTGATTTCACTTCAACGTTTTCTACCACATTAACAACCCCATAAGTCCTCTGAAGCAACCACCTTCTTCCTGAAATTACAAGGACCCTAGAAGAACCAGTGCAGCGATGATGCCTCGGAAGGTGAGGTCTTGATCTGTAGGCAGGGTTTTGATCATATGGTTTCTCCTTGAAATGGCTATATGGACAGGGCGTAGTATGCTCACACATGAACGTTCAGTCATGAGGGTGCACTATGAGAATGATGGCGATACTTCTGGGGGCTGCTGCTTTTGTCTATTACGTGACGGGGCTAAAGGGCAGCTTTACGAAGAGGAAGAGATTCTACTTCGCTCTGGGGACTTACATTGTTCTGTATGTGGCAACCATGATTTTGGTTCTTTCCGGCGAGAATCCCTGATCAAAACAAGCCAGAATAGGCGAACGAGTAATGTCTACCGTCACCGATGACACCGCTTCCTGTTGGTTCTGTTGATCGTGACATTTCGGAACTTGTTTTTCCCCTGATACTAGCAACCTGTTGGACAATCAATGAACTGGCTGCAGATTCGCCTGTTTGGCCCATATCTCAGCTCCTTTTCGACCAATAGCTACGGCTATTACTCTCAAATGAGCTAAAATCTGGTCTCAAACATCCAAATTTTCGCTTCAGCCCTGATTGTCCAACAGGCTGCTAGGAAGTGAGAAGTTATTGTGGAAGTAGACAAGCATGATAGTATTAAAGTGCGTCAGAGGGGAGAAAGAGAGGAGTTATGGGGCATATAGGTCCTTGGCTTCATGATCACCATTGGGACGCTTTAGACAAACAGAAAGCAGACTGGAGAGTTGTTCTGCTGGTAGCTTTGGTTGCAGTGGTTGTTTGGTTTGCGATTATGCTGCTGTTTCCCGTGTCAACACACTGACATTGCATAATGTCGCGCGCTACTATTCAATTCGCAGGTGGGTTGCGCTTTCCAACCGGCAAGAACGTCCACTTGGAATGGTTCCAGGTGGCCATGATTTTGTTGTCGTAAATGTCTATCAATAACACGTCCGATTTGCCTTGCCGTGCCAAATAATTTAATTTATTCAGAAAGGAGAACAACAATGAAGTGCCCATTGTGTAAGAGCAGGAAACACGTAGAGATTGACCTGCACGCAGAGGGATTTGCTCAGGATGCGCGCGAATGCGGAGAATGTGGTGGTGTTTGGACATTTTCTGGTGACGTGCGGAAAATTATCAAAGGAAGTGTCCAGAAAAAACAGAAAGTTTGCACAGATTTTGTGTGTCCTACCTGTAAATGTATGGTCAGTACTGAATCAGAATTAACTACATTTCAGTTTCACGAAGAACTTTACGAGTGCACTCTCTGTGGAACGGTTTGTTCCGTTGTTCATGAGAAAGTGCAGGTTGTTAAAGATTCACAAAAGGGTTCTTTTCTCGATTCCACTGGCGATCTGGTTGAATCAGATGACTACAACACCATGTAGAAATTATGTAACCTATTCATTCAAATCAAAAGGCCTACGATGAAAATCGTAGGCCTTTCTTAAAATGGCTCCCTTTGCAAGACTCGAACTGATTAACAGTACGAGAAGATGCACATTCTATGGTGGCGTAAGGTGACTATCTGTAAAATATTCTTGTTTGTTTCGTATTGAAATATCGAGAACCGAACTTATACCGAACTTTTTTCTCGAAATGCTGCCTTCTCAACATCAAAAACCCAATTGAAACAATTGCTTCCGTGTTGTCCTCGCCGAACTTTCACCGAACGTCCTCGAGATGCTGGCCTTGGATGCTGTGCTCGGGAGCGTAAATCCAGTCGCGTCGGAGTGGCGGCCGGGGGCACGGTATGGGGTAGGTGAGGGGGCTGCAGCGGTCGGTCCGCCAGGGTGGACTTCTGGAGCAGAGGGGGCGGTTTCGGGGTACCTGCTCTGCTGCCCGACTGGCTCACGGCCGTTCGAAAATCCCCAACAGCCGCAACCCGACGCTTCGTCGCCGGAAGGGCTTCTGCAACCCCTTGGAATCTATGGGGTGGCGTCGGGTCGTCGAGGCGACGAGTGCGACAGATGATGCAGACAAACCAAAGGCCACTCTCCAAAGAGAACGGCCTTTTCATTTGCAT
>JAGXHM010000054.1 GCA_024636155.1 Deltaproteobacteria bacterium | reverse complement strand
GTGTGAATCTGTGTCACCTCTGTTTGAATCCCTGTCTCCTCGATGGTCTCTCTTCCTGCTTTTCAGGGTCCAGGCCGTTGGGTTAGCGCAATACTCTTCCGAGGCATCAATTTCATGACGGGTCCGGTCAACGTCCACGATCACCGTAAAGCAGGTGTCCATACGCTGGAAACTATACCGGGTCCTTGGCAGATTAAATTTCGTCACCCCGCGGGGGATCTTAATCGTGTCCGTCTGTACCACGACCTGATCGCTGTCCTGGATACGGATATTCCCCCTGATGTGTCTGCCATCATTTTTGATTCTCACCTCAAAGCTGCCTTCCTCGCCGGGCGAAGCAGGATCGGGGGTCATGCGCAGCCCTTCGACAGAGAGATCAACCCGCCAATCACGCCTTGAGCCTTCGGCGCAGAAGGCACTCGCCATGATAAGTGGCACCCACCTGCGATCAACATTGGTCTGGATGGTGAAGCAGCGTTGCTCTCTGCGCTGAAACTGAATATTCACCTGGGGAAAATCTACCTGGTTATTACCCGGCCGCAGATAAACATCGTTGAGTTGCGTGACCACCTGATCCTGGTCCACAACCGCGAGCCCGATTCTTACGTCGCGACGAGAGTCATTGGCAATCATGGCCCGAAAGCCGACCGGCTGGTCGTCTCGAGGAGAGTCCGGAATCATCTCCATTTGAGAAACCGTGAGCCTGTCAAGCCTGACCTCTCGATCTCCACTGCCAAAAATGATATTAAAGAGATTGTCTGGTTGGGCATGAGCCAGGGTCGGAACGACCAGCAGACAGAGCATAGAAATAATCAACCATGGCTTTTTCGTCTTCTTTTCCTTTTCTAATCTCATCACGCATCTCCTTTTTGCTGAGTGGATTCGTGAAAAGCGCATACGATCTCATGCCTGCTTTCCCAGAATCCTCTCGATTTTGCCTTCGTCTTGCCGTTCACTTTGAAAGTTTGTCCTCCGCCAGCTTCTTGATGCCGGCTATCCATGTAAAGAGAGTCATCGCAACAATGATGCCAACAACTCCTATAAGGAATGAAGCTGTCATTAACGTCTGATCCCAATAGTTTATATTAACAGGTGAGAGCCGCTGGGAAGGATGACATGGCAGGATTGCCCGTCATATTCGACAGTAACGTGAAATGTGACGGCTGCCACTGACGCTTTTAGTTCAACCAACCTTTTCGTCTGCAGCATTCTCGTGTACTATCAGCCCCTTGCGTTCATAGCCGCTTAAAATTATTTCCGGCATACCTCTTGCGAAGACCCTTATGTAAGCAATAATACATAGGGAGTTATTGCCGAAAGGAAACTCTCTTCTCTAAAAGGAGATTATATAAAAAATGATCTTGATTCCGGTGCTTGTCATTGTGAGCTTGCTCATGGCCTGCGCGGTAACAGCGGTGGACCGACGCAGCCCCGGAGTGGGTATGGTGGTGACTACTCCTATTCTACCGCCCATCATGAAATTACGGGCAGAGCCCTACAATTATCAGAGAGGCAATTACTATCATTACGACAACAAGTCATTCCAGGCCAGGTCGAAGAGTGAGCATATCATTTCCCGAACCTCTCCTTATGATTTTGGTCTGTATCGATATGAAGGTGTCCGCCAGTCAGCTCAGGGAAGTATCGCAAATGGCTGGGGCTATTTTTTGAGAATTTTTTATTGGTAACTGGTGGCTAGCCTGGTACGACCCCAAAGCCGCAAAGCCGATTATTGATGAACGCCCCTATCATCGGGGAGTTTGTTTGGGAATTTTATTCAGATGCGTGCATTTTTCGAAAAGATCGGCTACGAAACCCTCCGCTTTCTGGAATCTTACGGACGACTGGGCATATTCCTGGTACGCACTTTGAAAAGCCTCTTCACTTCCGCCTTCAAGTTGCGTCCGGTGTTGCGCCAAATACATTTTATCGGCGTCCGTTCAACTTTTGTAATCCTCTTCACCGGGCTGTTTACCGGCATGGTCCTCGGCCTGCAGGGCTACTATACTCTTAACAAGTTCGGTTCTGAAGGCTTCCTTGGCTCAGCGGTGGCCCTGGGCCTGATTCGCGAGCTCGGTCCGGTTCTGACTGCGCTGATGGTCATAGGACGGGCCGGTTCTGCGATCTGTGCCGAAATCGGCATTATGCGCAACTCGGAGCAGATCGACGCTCTCGAGTGCATGGCAATCGATCCCTATCGCTACCTGATTTCACCGAAGTTGCTGGCCGGTATTTTCTGCTTGCCGCTACTGACGGCAATTTTCGATGTGATCGGTATTTTAGGCGGTTACCTGGTTGGATTCGGCCTGTTCCGGATCAATACAGGGTCCTATTTTCAGGGGATGTATTTGAACGTTGACTGGGCCGATATCAAGATGGGGTTGGTGAAATCCCTGGTCTTCGGCTTGCTGCTGGTCTGGATTGCTGCCTGCAAAGGTTTTTACCTGCACCTCGAGCGAACCGGCGGCTTTGGTGCCGAGGGGGTCAGTCGCACGACGACCGACGCGGTCGTTCTGTCGTCGGTCAGCGTGCTGGTATGGGATTACCTGATCAGTGCCCTGATGATTTGAGCAGATAGTGGTGTTATAATGTCAACAGTGAATTCGCAAGCACAGAACAACTCTCCGGTCGTCATCGAATTGGCCGGTGTTAAAAAGCGTTTTGGCCGGCAGATGGTTTTGCGCGGTGTCGATCTGGTTGTGCACGAGGGTCGCACGCTGGTGATCGTCGGTGCCAGCGGCACGGGGAAGAGCGTGATCATCAAGCACATGCTCGGTTTGATCAATCCCAGTCGTGGCACGGTCAAGGTCTTCGGTCGTGACTTGCAGCGGCTCAATCGTCGGGAACTCAACGAGGTCCGCAGTAGTTTCGGCGTGCTCTTCCAGAACGCTGCGCTGTTCGATTCCATGAACGTCTACGACAATGTCGCCCTGCCGCTACGCGAGCGAACCCGACAGAGCAAGGAAGAGATTCACGGCAAGGTCATGGGCAAGCTCGAACTGATGGGGTTGGAAAAGTCCGTAGACAAGTTCCCGGCACAGCTCAGCGGTGGGATGCGCAAGCGGGTAGGGCTGGCGCGCGCGCTGGTTCTCGATCCAAAGGTGGTCTTTTTCGATGAGCCGACGACCGGTCTGGACGTACACAAGAGCAACGAACTTTACCGGCTCTTTTATCGGACCCAGCAGCAACTCGGCTACACGGCAGTGATCGTCAGCCATGATGTGCCGAAAATTTTCAAGCTGGCCGACGAGGTTGCCCTGCTTGCTGACGGACAGGTCCAGGGATGCATGCCCCCGGAGGATTTCCAGATGTCGGAGCAGCCCATGATTCGGGCATTTGTTGAAGAAACTATGGGGCATCTATATTTAAGTGACGAGGAAGAGGCTGATTTTTATGCGTAAATTTAATCTTGAAATAATGGTCGGACTGTTCGTAGTCGTTGGTTTTTTCTGTTTCGTCTGGCTCTCCGTGCGTCTTGGCGATATTAACCTGTTCGGTTCTCCGACCTATCAACTTACTGCCAGCTTTGGTTCGGTTTCCGGTCTGAAGAACGGCTCCGTCGTCGAAATCGCCGGTGTTAAGGTTGGCAAGGTTGAAAAGATCCGTTTCGATACTGTCAAGTACGAGGCTGTGGTTACCCTGGCGATCGACAGCGACGTTATCCTGCGGGAGGACAGTATTGCCTCGGTGCGTACGGCGGGGATCATCGGCGAACGCTACATCAATGTCTCCCCCGGTGGTTCTGATGATGAACTCCACGATGGTGACCGGATCATTGAGACGGAGTCGGCGATCAACATTGAAGAACTGATCAGCAAGTACGTTTTTGAGAGTAAATGAGATAATGGCTGAAGTTCAAACGAAAGGACGGACAATGCTTAGCAATAAACTGATCTCGTGCCTGGTCCTTGTTCTGCTGTCCGGTCTATGCAGTGCGTGCTGGACATGGGCAGCCGACGATGCCGACATTACGGCAACGACCAGCAGTTCGGCAGCAGAACACGATTGGACACAACTGGACGACGATGAAGATGAGCTGGTGATCTGGGATCCGATCGAATCGTTCAATCGTCAGGTCTTCTGGTTCAACGACAAGTTCTACTTCCTGCTTCTCAAACCTGTGAAGCGCGGCTACCGGGCCATACTGCCGAAACCGGTGCGCACATCAACGAGGAATTTCTTTAATAACCTCGCAACTCCGGTGCGGTTCGCCAATGCTCTGTTGCAATTCAAGGGGCGCAAGGCGGCCGATGAATTGCTTAAGTGCCTATTCAACTCGACGTTCGGCTTGGCTGGGCTCTTTGACCTGGGGGTCGGGCTGCCAGTCGGCAGCGACGGCGAAGACTTCGGCCAGACGCTTGGGTACTACGGGACGTCTCCCGGGTTCTACCTGGTGATCCCGCTTCTGGGACCATCGAACGCCCGTGATGCGGTGGGGAGTGTGGCCGACAGCCTGGCGTACCCAGTGACATCCCCTTATTATCTCCAGTTGAAACCACTTGAGGTCACCGGCTTGCAGTTCTACGAAGCAGTCAATGCCCTGTCTCTCGACAAGGACTCCTACGAGGCGATTAAGCTGGAGGCTCTTGACCCATATCTGTCAGTGCGTAATGCCTACATGCAGAACCGTGCAGGCAGAATCAAAAAGTAAATACCCCGAGTGGGGTTGAAAGAGGTAAAAATGCAAAAATTTAAAATTTTTATGATGGTGCTCCTGGCCTTGCCACTTTGTGCGTTCCCTGTGTTTTCTGCAGAGTCACCAAAGGCCCAGATCCAGTTGACGGTGGATCAGGTGATTAAGGTGCTGAGTGACAAACAGATTCAGGGTGAGCCGCGGCGGCAGGTGCTCAGCAGCCTGATACGCGCCCGGTTCGACTTCAGCATCATGTCCCAGAGAACTCTTGGCAAGTACTGGAGGTCGGCGACGGTGCCCGAGCAGGAACGATTCGTAAAACTCTTTTCCGATCTGCTCGAAGCGAACTATATCGGTCGCATCGAGGATTACAGCGATGAAAGCGTCAGCTATGGTGCAGAAACGATCGACGGGGACCGGGCCGAGGTCGCGACCCTGGTCAACAGTGGCGGCACCCATATCCCCATCATTTATCGCCTGGTAAAGAAGGGTGAGGACTGGTTTGTCTACGACGTTGTGGTCGAGGAGGTCAGTCTGGTCAGAAATTATCGCAGCACCTACGGTGAGATCGTGCGCAAGGAAAAGTTCACCGGGCTTTTCAAGCGTATGGAGGCCAAGATCAGTGAACTGAAACAGTCATCCGGGAGCGCGGCAATCAAATGAAGAATCCTCTGCAGCCATTTGAGAATGCCTGTCTTGATGAGAACTGTTCCGAACGGCTCTGCCAAAAGTTGAAGCAGGAGCTCAGTGTTTTCAGTTTTTTTTCGGAATCAGACATCGATGATGTCAGCCCGTATTTCAATTGCCGGAAAGTGAAGGCCGGGGACAACATCTGGGTCGCCGGGGAGTCCTGTAACTATATCGCCTTCATCGTTTCCGGCCGGGTGCAGATCAAGGTGAACACGGAGTTCCCCGGCAAGCAGGTGGTGGTGGGAGTCTTCAGCCGCGGAGCAGCGACCGGGGTCAGCTGCGCAGTCACCCGACAGCCAAGGAACAGCACGGCTCGAGTCATGGAGGATGCTGGCCTGATTCTGCTCACCAGGGAAAACTTCGAAAAACTGATCGAAATCTTCCCAAGCCTTGGCGTTAAACTCCTGCAGGGGATGCTGCTCTCTGAAACGACCCGTCTGAACAAGGCCTATGCTCGGTTAGCCTCTATCTTTTGATTTCCGGGCAGTCTTGCTGCACGCATGGTAGCCACAAAACCTTTGCCGGACGAGTCGCTCGAACTCCGGCACAAAGTGCTCGTAATCCGCCTTTACCAGCTTGCCGCTGACATGCACATTGATCAGCTTGCCACCGTTTTCTTCATTGAGTTGAATAGCAGTCACTGGGTTTATTTGTGATTGTGCCGATTTAAAAGCTCTTCGATCGTCGACTTGGTGGCCTTCGGAATAATGACCTTAATCTGCCAACGGTTACTTGATTCATATGTTTTCTCCAGATCATTTCTTCCCGAACAGACTCCTTAGTACAACGACAACAACCACCAGAACGGCGAGCACTGCCCAAATCGTCATCTGTCCGCCCATCCATCCCACAGTCTGGTCCATTCTGAAGCTCCTTTATTGCACTGGAACCAAGATCCAGCAGGTATTCCCCTTCACTCTTCGTGGGCAATTCTTACAATTTCTTTAGCGATGCCCTCAGGTGAAAGAATAAAATCTATGCACCCGCTTGCTATTGCACTCTCGGGCATATCTGGCTGAGTGGCAGTATCGGGCTTCTGTGCAATGGTAATGCCGCCCACTTCTTTTATGCCGCACAGCGCTGCTGCTCCATCACCATCAAAGCCAGAGAC
>JAGXHM010000053.1 GCA_024636155.1 Deltaproteobacteria bacterium | reverse complement strand
TGTGTCCCACCGCCAAAGCCAGAACCATAAGTTTATCATCCTGAATTTCGCAGATAATCCGGAAATCACCGACTCGATAGCGCCACAGTCCAGCCAGATTACCCCTTAATGGCTCACCGAAATGACGGGGATTCTTGCACCCATTGATGCGGTCCTCAAGCCAGTCGAGCAGGCGTTTTTGGACGGGGCGGTCGAACTTGCGCAGCTGACGTTCGGCGAAGTCGCTGACCTCAACGGTCCAGGCCAAGATCCCTCCTCAATTCTTTCAAAGGCTTTGAGCCTCTGCTTTCACTCAGCGCCTGCCGGGAGAGATCGAGATCTTCATTGTCTTCCAGATAGCGGACAATGGCCTCACGCACCAACGCGCTACGGTTACTTCTCTTGGCTTTTGCAAGCAGATCGATTTCCTGCTCTAGCTTCTTCTCCAGACGTATTGCCAGCATGGTCACCTCCACTTTGTATAACATTGTATATCAGGGGATGGTTTGAGTCAAACCGGGCTGCGGATTACCCCGTAGCGGCATGCCTCATCTCCGCAAGAACAGGTGGTCAGTTTGCCACAAAAACCTAGTACCCTGTAACAAAATATGTTCGGTAGAGACGCGCCGATGGCGCGTCTAAGATGTACCAACGGTACGTCTCTACAAAGGCATCTATTGCGAGAAAATAAGCATTACAGGGTACCAGGCTGCTACCTTCGGATCCGGTGAATAATTTCGCTTAAGTGCTCAATATTTTTATGAAATCTACGGGAGTGACGATACGGATGCCGCGATACATCACCAGATCGGTTAGATGGTGATCACCAGAAACAATATAATCAGCATGTCCTTCGACGGCACAGGCCAAATATTTTGTATCGTCTGGATCAGCTTCAAGTAACGGGAGATCTAAGGTGCCAGAAGTCATGATGGCGACGCTACTCAGCAAATTTAAAAAATTTTCCAATTCACTATCAGAAGCAGTCAGCCGTTTTCTGATCTTTGGATAAAACAGAACCCTTGAAATTTCGTGACAAATCGTTACAGACATCAGCAATAAAACCTTCTCTTCCTTGACCGAACGTAAAATCATATCCGGATTAGAACCAGGCTTGAGAAGGGCACTGATAAACAGGTTTGTATCAATAACGATTCGAATCATCGACGTGCAGCTGTCAGTGCTTCATTAATATCGTCCTCAACAGATGAAGAGTGATCTGCTGTTCCCTGAATCGAATCAAATAATCTGAAAAATTCTTGCCGTTTACCGGTCATATTCAGATACTTTTCGATAGGGATAATCGCCACCAATGGTTTTCCAGCACGCTCGACGATATATTCATCATCCTTGAGAAAAACCTCATTCATAACTTGGCCGAGATTCTGCCGAGCCTTAATTGCGGATACGGTTTTCAACATATTTAGCTCCCTCAATTATAATGGTTGATATAATCATACTGGCTGTTAACCACTTTTGTCAATGAGGGGGACTCTCTTCGGCGCGGGCCATCAGCATTGTCCAGTTCCTGCGCAATACCCTCAATGTCCCCGGCGAACGTCTCTCCGCCAGCGGCTTTGCCGAGTTCCGGCCGATCGCCGACAACAGTACCCCCGAAGGCCGTGCCCAGAATCGCCGCATCCAGATTATCCTGGCCCCTCTTGAGGCTGAGGTGGTGAAGTAATTTTTCTCATGAATAAAAAGAACAAAGGCCGCTTCCTCTGCAGGATACGGCCTTTGTCGTATACAGGGATTTAATCTTTCCTGATTAGCGCTAATCTTCCGCGGTTGGTAGGACGCTATATGTCCGAGGTCCTGTGATAATTTTCGTGGCAACCAAGGAGGTCGCCATGAAGATGAATCGAATTCAGTTTCAACCGGGTCTGAGTTTGAACCAGTTTTTTGCTCAGTATGGAACAGATCAACAATGTGAATCGGCCCTTGAATCGGCTCGCTGGCCCCATAGATTTATTTGTCCCAGGTGCAATAGTCGCCAGCACGGTACTTACCGGAGGGGCCGGAGGGGCCGGAGGGTCAAGATCTTCCAGTGCAAAGTCTGCCGAGGACAAACGACGCTGACAGAAGGGACTATTTTCCATTCGTCAAAACTGCCCCTGACCACATGGTTTCAAGCGATGTTTTTCCAGACCCAGACCCAGACCCAGACCCAGAACAAGAACAAGAATAATATCTCGATCCTGGAACTCAGACGCCATATTGGTGTCAGTTATCGAGCCGCCTGGCGTATCAAGCATAAACTCATGGAGGTCATGCTCGAACGCGAGCAAACCACCATACTTTGCGAACGTGTCGAGGTCGATGATGCCTATCTTGGTGGCGAGTTGCCCGTCGGCAAGGTCGGCCGGGGATCGGAAAACAAGGTTCCGTTCATCGCCGCAATGCAGACCAACGACCAAGGACACCCACGTTATGCCGTCTTTACAACTGTGAAAAGTTTCAGCAAAGAAGACGTCGAAATATGGGCGAAACGCTCACTGATGCCATCGTCCCTTGTGGTCTCAGATGGACTTTGGTGTTTCCAGGCGGTTGAAGCCGCAGGTTGCGTCCATCACAGAGAAGTTGTTGGCAAAGATCGTAAAAGTACGAGCATGGACTGCTTTCGTTGGGTCAATACCATTCTTGGCAATCTAAAAAATGCCATCCACGGGACTTACCATGCGTTTGACTTTGAAAAATTGCTCACCGTTATCTGGGCGAGTTTCAATACCGTTTTAACCGGCGGTTTGATCTCGAAGGTATGTTCATGCGCCTTGTGGTCGCTACCGCCAGATCGGCGATGATTCCGGAACACAAACTACGCCTTGCGGAAGATTGACGCTAATCAGGTAATCTTTTGGTTCATCACAGTAACCAATGCGTAACTTGGTTCTTTAGAAATTAAAAAGCATGAGTTCAGGGGTCAGATATTTAAGGCGCCCGGACTATGGAGTTTTATCGGCACGAGAGGCTGAAACAACGTAAAACCTTCATCCGTTGTGACACCCAACTGAACCGCCCGACTGAAAAAACAGATGACTATTACCTCTTTAACAATAAAAATCCCCGCTTAAAAGCGGGGATTTTTATTGTTAAACTGTGCATCTGTCGAAGCAGGTGCAGATTAAGTAAAGTGATTCATGCACATGAATTCTGTTTACAGACCGTGCACAACCTTCACATCAGCAGAGCGACCAGCAGCATGGCAAGTTACGCAGGTTTCAGTAACGTTACCATCACGATCAGTCGTCATATTGGCATCAAAATGTGACTGAGCTGCAGCACTGTCATGGCAGGAGAAACAAGCTGCATAAACTGGCGAATAACGCATGTTCGCCCCCGGAACCCAGTCACCTGCAGCCGCAGTCGGCGCCGCAATGAAGGTCGACCAGCTGGCACTGACCGGAACTTCTTCCGGCATATAGGTGCCATCAAGATGGCAGACGGTACATTCAGCTTCGCGATCAAAGAAACTCACATGGCTGAACTCATGTAATCCAGCGCCTCCTCCACCACCAGCACTGCTGGCACGGATGAAGTCAAACGGTGTGCTGCGTATGGCTCCAGCATGGATAGCATGAACCATGTCCTTCAGGTTGTTAGAGAACTCACCGTGAGTTGCATCACGACCACTGTTGGTTATTTCCGCATTGTGGCAAATGACGCACTGGTTGGGGTTGACGTGACGACTGCCACCATGCAGGGCAAGGCGCTCGTGGCAACCAGAGCACTTGGCGGAAGAAACAATCTGGCGACGGGGCGTGGTCCCGACTTCGGCGATCACAGCTTCGCCAGGGAGACGGACGTTAGCAGTGCCGTCATTGAAGGTAAAGCCCGACTCGATGGCTACACCCATTCGGGTGGCATCGGCCGGGAATGGGGTGGTGTTGAGAGTCCAGGTGAAATAACCGTCTGCATCCATCGCCGCGCCGGCGTTGATGGGCAGGGCTAGGGCGGCACTCATACTAACTGTGGTCGGCTGGTCAAAAGCAAAGGTGCCGGTAGCAACGGCGTCGTTGAAATACTGCCGAGGTGAAGTACCAAGGTTGCTGAAATGGTTATTCCAGTCGGCCGGAGCGGCAATCGCCGGGCCGTCGATCGGGTTCAGTGAAGCGGCCTGGGGCAGAGACCAAGCAATACGGAAAGCCGGACCAAAGGCCATTCCGACCGGCAGGGGCTGTGCCAGATCAAGCGGCAGAAAGGCATCGGTGGAATTCTGCTTGGTCAACACGCGGAACTTGACCACGGGGTTGTTAGCGCCGTCAACGGTGACGCTGGCGATTTCGTATTTGACGATTTTCGCCCAGGCAGGCACTTCCGGGTTGTTTTCGGTAGAGAAATTGGTGCGATGACTCATCTCTACAGTACCTGCCAAACCTCCTTCGGAATGGCAACCGACACAGCCGCTGTTATCAGTCATAGCAACCGAGTGGGCATCAGTGTGGCATCCTTCACAGGCAGCCTTATTCGGAAGGAACTGCCAATTGTTTGCATCAGGAGTCGCGGCGTCATTGCCACTATGACATTTCTGACAGTTGCGCACATCAAATCCGGTCGGCATCACAAAAGCAGAGACATCCCAGGCATCATCAAGAGCAGTAAAAGCACCTGACGCGTTATGGATGAAATGGACCATGTAGGACATATTGCCCTCACCGTTCGTAAGGTCAGGATTGTGGCAAGTCACGCAATAATCGACTTCCACACGACTGCCGTGAATTCTCAGTTCACCATGACACTCATTACACGAGGAGGTCATGGCTATATCACGGGTATTGGTAACCGCACCACCAGCAGGAACAAAGTCTTTGGTCGGGTTTAGATTATTGAGACCGGCCCCAGAAATCTGGATTGCGACCCGGTGGGTCAAGGCCGGTTGATAGCTGACTGCAACTGGGGTTGTTACATTACTTACATTGGTAGAAAAAGTATAAGTATAGTTGCCATCACCATGATCGACCAGCGTACCATTACGCTCAGTTGTGGGGGCACCAAAGCGGTTTCCCGTAGCGGGATCACGAACATAACTCACCCAACTGTCAGGATTACCATTTGCACCAGGAACCAACTTGGCGATAGTAAAACGGGTAAACGAGAGATCGCCTTGTGTCCGCAGAGCATCAAGGCCTGTAATCCCACGGCCGAAATTGTCAACAACTTTAAATTTGACGACCGGAGGGCTGGCGATATTGGCATCGGTTATTTCAGCCGAAGCTGTCAGTGCAGCTAGTGTTTCTGGGCTAGAGGTGCCAACATCAACCAGGGAAGACCCGGGTGCACCGGGTTTACCGGGTGCACCATTGTCTCCATCATCCGAGCAGCCGGGCAGAATCATGCCGAAAGCCAGCATCGGGATCAGGAAAAACATACTCGCTCTTTTCCAAAATTCCTTTTTCATGTCCTTCTTCTCCTTTCCCTGTCAAGGGGTCGAAAACGGTGGCTGACGAAGGACGGGAATTACCCCCGTCAACCATGTTTCTGCAAAATTGCAGATTTATTTATACTTAGGGGCGTTGAATCCCAGTTGTACCACTGACACCATCAAGATACGTCTTTGCCTGTTCGCCTTCTGCCGAAGACAAATCACCTGACAGCACAAGAGCGTCGATCGCCGCAGCGACCGACCCATTGAACTGGGTGTCGTCGACATAGTCAATCGAGTCGTAGATCAAACGCTTAGTGTAGATGCGATTATGTGCATAAGCACCTGGATCGTGCTCAAGAAGGTTGTAGTTGAAAGCCGCGCCCATGAGGTCCTTTCCTACATAGGTACCGCTGTTGGTCCAATCTCCCGTCGCGAAATACGGGTAGCCACCTAAGAAAGGATGACCGGCCGCTGTGAGTTGTGCGGACAAGGATTCAAGGGCTGCCTTAAAGTCCTCCTCTTCAGTATTCAGGAAAGAAGCTGCGGCCTGTACGGCGGCAGCGATACCCCCTTTTGCAACGAAAGCGGGGCCATGTTCGCCGGCATGGCAGGTTGCGCAAACTTGTGAGGTAATAGCAACGATCAGACCCGTAGTCTCATCCCGCTCAACCGGCTGGAAGCTGTGGCTTTCAACTGCTGTGAGATGGCAACCAACGCAGGGCCCCTTGTCGCCCGTACCAGTTGCTGCCGCAGTACCAATTTTGTCATGCGCATAGAAAGGGACATTTGTATAATCCTGAGTGGTGTATTCATAACCGGTGGTGGTGTAAAGGGTACCCCCACCCGTCAGGTAGTGTGAATTGATAAATGCGGCATTGGTGAAGTCCGCAGGGGAGGCCTTGATTGACTCACCACTTTCGAGACCGGTGTGACAAGCGATACAAATGTTTGAAGAGCTGGCATCAGGGTATACGGTTGCAGTCGTGACATTGGTGTATTGGACTTTAACCGCAGCGACCGGCCGCAAATTACCCACGCTATCGGTGTGACACCCGTTACAGTGGAGCATTTCCGGCTTGTAACTAGGCTGGTAGTCATTAAATGGAACAAATGCCGGGGTATCTCCCAAGGTCTCTGTCGCCATTTTGATGAACCCGCGCATCGTGTGGCAGCGCTGACATGTGGTCCGATCGCTAGTGGCAGTGCCATCGAGGCGAAGTTCACCAGCTATGCCGGTTTCAGTCCAATTGTAATGGGCCCAAGCACCAGCAGCTGCCTTATCAGCATGATCAGAATCCGCCCACTGATTATTAATCGTCGTATCCGCATCATGCGGATTGTGACAGTTCAGGCAAACGCGACCATCTGCAAAATCCATTGAATAGCCAGCGATATCGACCTGGTTGGCTCCGCGAGCTGCACCACCAGGGAAGACTCCCGGAACAGCGAAGTGAGTATCCGTAATGATCTCTCCCAAGGCGCCGTAAGTGTTCACTGCCGGATCGTGATAAGCAGAAATTTTAGTGAGATCGTTTTTGACCAACTGATGGCAATTGGTACAGGTATTGAACTGTGCCGAACGCCCGGCTGTAAGAGCTTCAAGCAATTTTTCCTCCTGATGAGGTGAATGACAAGTGCGGCATTCAATATTGCTTGCATCGCTGAGGGGTGCCAAGGTGTTCGGCAGATTGGCGCTAAGGTACGCATAGTCGCCATCGACGTTCAGATACTGCTTCGCCCCTTCGTCGCTATGACACTTGGAGCAGCGCGCGCGCACATTGGTGGTTCCTGTCACAAACACACTTGCATTGAGTGAACGAGAATGCGGAGAAATCTGGAATGCTTCTACGATGCCTTTTCCTTCCGGGGAAAAGCCGTGTGGGAAGGTGTTGTTGTGGCACTGCCCGCACCGGTTGGAATCAGGAACGGCAAAAGGAATACCCGCAGCAATCCCGTTGTGATACTGGCCGCCACCGTGGCACGATTCGCAGCTCACTACCGGACGAGCAGGGCTTAGCGTGGCACCATCGCCAAGCTGATCATGACAAGCCAAGCAAGCCGGATCGGTCAGTCCGTTCGGCGAACTATCGTCATTACCGTGAACACCAGCCGCCCATGTTTCAGCAACATTAACGGCAACCACCCCACCTTGATGACACGTCAGGCAATTATTTATTCCTAGCGGCTGGGCATCTGCCAAAGTACTGTCCGGTCCGGTTTGATCGCCACCCGAATCCAAGTTGCTTCCGCAACCCCAAAGAGTCGACAAGAAGAGCGAAGCAACGACAATTGCTAGATACTTATTTTTGCGCATTTTTTCCTCCTTTTCTTATAGCGTTTAATGGCATTTTCGACAGGTTTTAGCGTCACTTGCCCGCTTAAGACGATTTTTTATATCATTCCAATCACGTGGATGAGGGTTGGCCATCAAACCGCTCTTGGCACTGTGGCATTTAAGACAGACATCACCATCAGGATGGCAAGCTTGACAGGTGGCCAGATTTTTTCGTGCTTCGCGAGCATGGCTATTCGACCATTGGTGGCTCGGCAGCACTGAGTTAGTGTGACAGCCCTGGCATTGTTGATCGCTATAAAAAGCATGTTGCCCACCGAGGGTGCCGTTGGTAAAGCCCTTGCGATGGGAGTCAAGGGCCAAATCGGCACGATTGAAATCATCGTGACACTCAACGCAGAACTTGCTCTCATGGCATTTATTACAGAGCTGCGGGTTGGTACGCGCTGCAATCGGGTGAGTGACGGTAAACTCGGAGCGGTGAACGTTGGTCATGGTGTTACCGAGCTTGCCCATTTCATCGGCCCGCCCGGCTTTGTGGCAGTCGAGACAATAATCCTGCTCGTGACAGGCAGAGCAATCATAGGTCTTGGCGAGTGCTGCGCCACGGTGAGTCAGCGCCCAGGTTACGTCGTGGGTGACTAATCCTGGCAATTTGAGATTATCGACAAAGGCCTCATCGTGGCACTCAAGACAAACCTTGTTATCAGGGCGGATATCACGATTATCCTCCGCATGACAGGCAACACAAGAGAGATCTCCAGCCATGAGTTGATGGGCTGCGTGGTTAAAATCGGTGGCCCACAGTGTCGATGCCCCGAGGAGCAGGCCGACGGTGAACAGTTGCAGTATACGAATCATATCGGCACTCCTTTCAGAAGAGGATGTTCAGACGAACGCGACCCCGGTAATACTCGTCCCACAGGTCGCTTTCCGCCCGTTCGACTTTGGCCTCGACGTTGATTTTTTTACTGATTGTGGCGGTCGCATCGACCCACACCCGCGAGCTGCTTGTTTCATCGGTCTCTTCAATGCGCCGCTCAAGCACATCAAGATCAGCGCCGATACCGGCCCGGAAATAACGATTGAAGAGCCAGGAACCATGCGCCCTAATTCCTCGCAGATCCTGCCCATCGTTCCCTTCGCGCAGCACGCCGGAAAGGTAGTAGGACAAACGATCGGTGCGGATCTTCTCGACCCCGCCTTCGAGGACATTGGCGTCATCAAAGTCCTGATAAATTTCCCGGGTGTATTTGACAAATGACCGGACGCCCTGACCGTGGCGGAAGCTGAGTTCGGTTGCGACCTCCTGATATTCATCCACGGCAAAGACCGAATAGATCGATGTTGAGGAGAAGACCGGGAGCGAATAGAGGTATTCGCCGCGCAGCGACCAGTCGGGGTCACGGTGGTAAAC
>JAGXHM010000010.1 GCA_024636155.1 Deltaproteobacteria bacterium | reverse complement strand
TTTTATGCAAAAATCATTTTATCTGCTTTCAAGGGTTTCTTTCTAGGGCCATTGTGTAATATTCTACATGTGTTGACGTTGAATCACTAAATCAATCCAAAAAGTTTGGAAGATAATGACATCTGCCAAGAAAACGTTTTGTCTGCGCCTGTCTATTATTGCCGCTTTATTGCTGTTGGTGAGCGCCCTGCATTACCTCACGACAACCCAGCAAACAGGGGCACATGATGTTTATCGGCGGCTCTACTATGTTCCTATCGTTCTAGGTGGAGTCTGGTTTGCACTGCGGGGTGGCATTGTAACAGCGATTCTTGCTTCGCTGCTCTACATGCCCCATGTGCTTTTTCACTGGCAACATAATCCGACCATTGCTCTCGAACAATATCTGGAAATTGTTCTGTATAACGTGATCGGGTGTCTTACCGGGTTTCTTGCGCAGAGTGAACGGCAGCAAAAATATCGTTATCAGAAAGCTGCCGAGACACTTGAGGGCAGCTATCTGAAATTGCGCGAGCAAGCTGATCAGATCATCGAGATTGAAGAACAGTTGCGTCGGGCAGACAGACTTTCTGCGCTCGGAGAGCTCTCTGCCGGTATGGCACATGAAATCCGTAATCCGCTTGGTTCCATCAAGGGAACAGCTGAAATTCTGCGTGACGGGGTTGCGGCTGACGATCCAAAACTTGAATTTGCCGAGATACTGATCAGGGAAGTCGATCGTCTTAACGGGGTTTTGGAGGACTTTTTACGATTTGCACGACCGACGCCGGTAGAGCACGGTCAGTTCCTTCTGGGTGAGGTTGTCAACGACATACTCGATCTGACCCGGCAACAAGCCGCACATAACCAGGTTGAGATAGTGGTTGCATTGGATGATGACATTGACATCCCCGGACAGGGTGAACAAATTAAGCAGGTGCTCCTCAATCTGGTTTTGAATGCTCTTCAGGCTATGCCGTCAGGTGGTGTCCTCAAAGTTTCCTCAACCAATCTTGAGCATAAAATAGATATTCAAGTGAGCGACAACGGCCCAGGAATCGCCCTGGAAGACCGGGAACGAATCTTTAACCCGTTTGTGACGACGCGTGATAGCGGAACCGGTCTAGGATTGGCCATTACCCAGCGCATTGTACAAGGACATGGAGGTCATATTGTGCTTTATAGCATTCCTGGACAAGGCGCGAGTTTTACCATTTGTCTGCCATTATCACTGAAAAGAACGGAGGCTATAACGTCATGAGTGTGGAACGCTCCCGTACTCGAAAGACCAATCGCTCACGAAAGGTGTTGTTGATTGATGATGATGCTTCTCTACGGCGGGTCACAGAATATTCCTTGCATTCTGCCGGGTTCAACGTCTTAAGCGCCGCTGATGGTAAACAAGGGTTGGCGTCTTTTCGAATGGATTGCCCTGAAGTTGTCATTACCGATATCCAGATGCCTGGAATGTCGGGTTACGAGGTTTTGCGACAGATCAAAAATGAACGTCCAGAAACTCTGGTGATTGTGATTACAGCTCATAGCTCAGTCGAAAAAGCTGTCGAAGCGATGAAGCAGGGGGCTCACGACTACCTGTCCAAGCCTTTCAGCCGTGATGAGCTGCTGATTGTTGTGGAAAAGGCTTTTGCTCTACTTGGCTTGCAGCAAGAAAACCGGCGGTTGCGCGATGAACTGGAGCATCAGGTTGATTTCAGCCACATGGTTGGTATCTCAGATGTCATGCAGGATGTTTTTGATGTTGTTAGAAGGGTTGCTCCGACCGAGGCGAGCGTTCTGATCACTGGAGAAAGTGGAACGGGCAAAGAGTTGATTGCAAGGGCAATTCACCAGGGCGGGGCACGCAGCAAAGAGCCGTTTGTTGCCATCAACTGTGCAGCCATTCCAGCGACTCTTCTGGAAAGTGAACTCTTTGGTCACGTCCGAGGCGCTTTTACCGGAGCCGTACGGGATCGTGCTGGAAAATTCGAACAAGCTGATGGCGGCACCCTGTTTCTCGATGAAATTGGCGAAATGCCCCTGGAACTGCAGCCCAAGGTGCTACGTGTACTTCAAGAAATGGAAGTAGAGCCCTTGGGCGGCCTGTCCCGTTCAGTGAATGTTCGAATCGTCGCTGCAACGAATCAGGATATAGAATTTGCTCTGGAGGAAGGTCGCTTCCGTGAAGATCTTTACTACCGATTGAATGTTATCCCGATTGAACTGCCACCCCTGCGAAAGCGAGCCGAAGATGTTCCCTTGCTCGTTAGACATTTTTTGGAACGCTTCAGAACCGCAGCCCCTATAGAAATCAGCGCCGCAGCTCTTGAAGGTTTGGCCTCCTATTCCTGGCCTGGGAATGTCAGAGAATTACAGAATGCTGTTCAGCGGATGGTTGTGCTGTATCATGGAGAAAAGCTTGATTTGCAGCACTTGCCAAAGAAAATAATCTCAGGACCGTCCTCTTCACGAGGCCAGATTGTGAAACTTCCAGCTGACGGCTACTCCCTCGAAACGATAGAAAAAGAAGTTGTTGTTCAGGCTTTGGAACACAATGATTGGAATCAGACTCGGGCAGCAGCTTTTCTACAGGTGCCAAGACATACTCTCATTTATCGGATGGAGAAGTATGACATCAAGAAACCGTGATGCATGAACAGTGCATGTAAATGGTCGCTAAGACGGGTTGACATTTTTATCCCTGTGGGGTTACATGAGTGAGATATCTGTTTTCCTATATATAATATCCTGAAGGACTAATTATGCGTCGTCAGATTTTGATCGTTGTGGTGCTCTTGTTGGTTGGTGGCTCTCTCTATCTTGGTTCTGCGAGCAGTTCCCGGCCAAACCTGGAACCTGCCAAAATAGCTGACATTGGTGATTCTGCTCCTGATTTTCAACTTGAGGACACGTCGGGCAACAAGGTGTCGCTGGTGGATCTGCGTGGCAAGGTTGTGCTGGTGAACTTCTGGGCGACCTGGTGTCCTCCATGTCGCGCGGAAATGCCTTCAATGGAGAAGCTCAACGAAGCCATGGCTAATGACGATTTTGTGATGCTGGCGATCAATGTAGAGGAGGACGGTCGGACCGTTATGCCTGCATTCCTGAAGAAGACGCCACATACTTTTTCCATTCTTTATGATGATCAAGGCGCCGTGCAGGAACTTTACGGGGTTTACCGATTTCCAGAATCATTTGTTATCCGAAAGGATGGTGTCATCGACGATAAAGTAACTGGCGCTATTGACTGGGCACACCCTGAAACCATCGCGTATTTCAAGGATTTGGCAAAAGGTTAACCGACTTGCAACAAGTATCTGACATAAGTTATTGGATTGCCTTTACCGCCGGAATTCTCTCTTTTGCATCGCCTTGTGTCTTGCCGTTGATCCCGTCATACCTGACTTACATTACTGGGCTCTCTTTTAAGCAACTTGAAGCAGAGCATCCCAATGCCAAGGTTCGCCGGACAATCCTGTTCCATTCTCTTTGCTTCATTCTCGGCTTTTCCGTTGTTTTTGTTCTTCTCGGAGCCATCGCCGGCATTGCTTCAAGCAGCTTCCAGCGTTACCTGCATGAGGGGTTGAATTGGTTTGAAATGCTTGGTGGGTTGCTGATCTTTCTGTTTGGCGTTCACATGACCGGGTTGTTTCACTTTGGTGTTCTGCTTGGCGATAAAAGGGTGCATCTCCACAAGAAACCGAGTGGCTTTATCGGTACATTTGTCGTTGGTATCGCCTTCGCAGCGGGCTGGACTCCATGTATCGGTCCAATTCTCGCTTCAATTCTGATGGTGGCAGCCACCTCCGGTCAAGTTGGTGAAGGCGTTGGTCTGCTTTTGGTTTATTCTCTCGGGTTAGGGGTTCCTTTCCTGATCTCGGGCCTACTTTTTCACCAATTCCTAACCGCTTTTAACCGCTTCCGCAAGTATATCCGCCTGGTTGAAATATGTACTGGTGTTATGCTGATGGCTGTCGGCGTCATGCTCATGTTTGACCTGATGGGTAAACTCACCATGTATCTTTACCAGTGGATTCCTCTCCAAGGTTAGTTTCTTCCGTATCGGAGTCGGACCTTTTTCGCGATCTCTGCGTCAATCTGTGCTTCTACTTGTGCGGCGTACCGATGGACGCCTCTGCGTGAACGCCTGATTTCTTTGACCTCACGAAAAGTTGCTCGATCCTCATAAGGAAGCCTCTCTGCCAAGTCAGTGGCTGTTTTTCACCTTATTCTGCTAGACGCCAATAAATAACCCTTGACAGAACCAGGCACCCCCCTTTAAGTTGAAAACGGTTTTCAATTGAGGGGGCTATGGGTAAAGTTAAAACAAAAAATAAATTCAACGATTTCCTCCTTACTCAGGGACTGAAATCCACAAATCAACGTGAACTCATCCTTGAGGAGTTTCTCTGTGCTGGTTCACACCTTTCTACTGAAGAGCTCTATCTTCGTTTGCGCAGAAAAAACCCTCGCATTGGTTATGCTACTGTTCATCGGACTTTAAAACTGTTCGCTGAGTGTGGCATTGCTGAGCAGAGGCATTTTGGCGATGGTCAGGCACGTTACGAAGCCAGTGATCATGATGAGCATCACGATCATCTGATCTGTGTTGCTTGTGGCAAAATTGTCGAATTCGAAGATCCACGCATCGAAGAGTTGCAGGTCGAGGTCGCCGGTGGGCATGGTTTCACTATAGAACGTCATCGCCTCGAGCTTTACGGCTGTTGCTCTGATTGTTGCCAGGGATAGCCACCTCCTTTTTTTTGACTCAATAGTGAAAATGATTATCAATAACAATCAAGAAGGTAGTGTAGACGTTTATGCAGAGCCAACAGCAGACTGAAAAGAAAATCATCCTGGTCGGTAACCCGAATGTCGGTAAGAGCGTGGTCTTCAACACCATGACTGGCAGCTACACGACCGTGTCCAACTATCCAGGGACCTCGGTCGAAGTATCCCGTGGCCACTGTCAGATTGCTGATGAGAATTTTTTGGTTCTCGACACGCCAGGCATGTACTCTCTGCTACCGATTACCGAGGAGGAAAGTGTCGCACGGCGCATTCTCCTTGAAGAGTCGCCGCATATTGTGCTGCACGTTATCGACGCCCGTAACCTAGAACGTATGCTACCAATGACGCTGCAGCTCATTGAGGCTGGTCTTCCGGTTATGTTGCTGATCAATATCATGGATGAGGCCGAACGGGTTGGAATGAATATTGATATTTCCTTGCTGCAGGAAAAACTCCAGATCCCTGTGATTGGCGGTGCCATCGGTCGCGCCAAGCGGGGCTTGTGGGAATTACGTGATGCGATCACCAACTTTCAACCCAGTAAAGCAACTTTCATCTATGCGACTGACCTGGAAAAAGATATCCACAAAATCAGCTGCCTGATGCACGGCAACTATTTTCTCGACAAGCGCAGCCTGACCCTTATGTTGCTGCAACGCGACGCCGAAATCTCGGCGCGGGTTAAGGAGAGCGAAGGGGAGCGTTATCTCAGCGTAGAAAATGCCGTTAATGATGTGATCTTTGAGCGGCGGGTCGACCTGCATTTACGCATCAGCCTGGAACGTAAACGTATCTGCAAAGGGCTTTTGGCCGGGGTTATAAGCCAACGTGAAGGAGATAAGACGACCTTTGCTGAGCGTTTTTCCAACTGGACGATGAATCCATGGACCGGAATCCCGCTACTTATCCTTGTCCTCTACTTCGGGATTTATCAGTTCGTTGGGGTCTTTGGCGCCGGCACCATAGTCGACTTTCTGGAAGGAACGATTTTTGAGCAGTACCTCAACCCCTGGGTGATCGCTCTGAGTGACCAATATATCCCCTGGTATTGGCTCAACGAGCTTCTGGTCGGGGAATATGGTCTCTTCACTCTCGGGGTCCGCTATGCGGTTGCCATTATCTTGCCGATTGTCGGCACCTTCTTTATTGCCTTTGCGGTGATTGAAGACAGTGGTTATTTTCCCCGCTTGGCCATGCTGGTTGACCGGGTCTTTAAAATGATAGGTTTAAATGGCAGGGCGGTGATCCCGATGGTGCTTGGCTTTGGTTGCGATACCATGGCAACGGTCGTTACCCGCACCCTGGAGTCA
>JAGXHM010000009.1 GCA_024636155.1 Deltaproteobacteria bacterium | reverse complement strand
GACCGGTGGTATTGCCCTGGTTTACGTGGTCAGCATGATTGGCGGTATGTTTGGCTGGCAGATGCCATTTATTCATGAGTCAGGGCCGATGGGCATCTTGTTCAGCCTGTTTGTTGTGGTTATTGCCGCCCTGAACCTGGTTCTCGATTTTGATTTTATCGAAAGAGGTGACGGAGTTGCGCCCCGCTACATGGAATGGTATGCAGCTTTTGGTCTGGTTTTGACTCTGGCCTGGCTTTATCTTGAATTGTTGAGGCTGTTGTCGAAGTTAAGAAGCAGGTAGACTCGCTTCACTTCGCACTCTCTGGTTCATCCCTCTGTGCAACAAAAATGGACGGACGTTGTAAATTCTGTCAGTCCGTAATCTCTCTATAGATATGGGGCAATCACCTTCTTCAATGAATGTGATTGCTCCTTTTTACTTCTAATGAATAGTGGCATCCATGGCTTCGATTTCGCTCTCGAGCATCTGGCGAGTCTGTTCGGTAAATGATTCTCCCATTAAAGTGACAAACTCGCAGGAGTCGACGATGGCGAAACGCTGGGCTAGCGGAATCTTCCGCCAGATCTCTCTGTTATCGAGTAGGGCAACGATTTGCCGACGTTCAAAGAGTAAACTCTGCAAGGTTGAAATATCGAAATACAGCTCTTCCATGGCATCCTCCTGACAGAAAGCATCAGGTGACCATAGCTTTACTGTCTGTGAAAGAATTACTTTTGGGTTCAGTTAGTTAGTTTCTGTCCGGAAACCGCCCTTTTCCGCAATCTCAGCGTCAATCTGCGCATTTGATTGTGCGGCGTAAAGTACTACGCCTCCGCTCAAATACTTGTTTTCCTTGATCTTACGAAAAATTGCTGGTTTCCAAACCAGAAACCTACACTTTAACCATCCGGAGTTTCCGGATGGGCACTAATTACTCAGCAAGAGTCGTTCCGAATACAGAAATCTCAAGTCTTGTCCGTGGCTTTTTTGTCGAAAGGATAAAAAAGGCAAGAGTTGTCTGATAGTTATGCTGTGCTTTCGATGATGCCTTGCGATTTAATGGCGGTGTCGGAGACTGGCGGGTTACAGCTTTTGCACAAAATCACATGCAAAAAGTGCATGAATTGTCAGTGCGCTCATTCAATTCCCTAAATTTTAACTCGTATCTGTTGGAGATTGTACCTACACGATTTTTTGACATTTACAGGAAGATATCTATCCCATCCAGTCCTTCAACCGTTCCGCAAGGTAAAGAAATATGTCCTCCGGAAATATGCGCTTCCCTTGGATTGATCCTGATCACAGTGGCATCGTGGCGTTGCCCGATTCGTTCACTCATGTAGCGAATGGTCGGGATCGCTGTACCGGCCCCCATCTCAACAACCACAATTGATTCATGCTGATGTTGGGCAAGGAAACTGTCGAAGCGCATCTCCTGACCATGGGTACGGTCGGAGAGCCAGGAGTAGTCACCGAACATCAGAATGTTCGGGCGGGCAGGTCGGTTGCAGTGGCGACACTGCGGAACATTTAGTGCGCGCATGGTCTCGAAGTCGACCGGGACCGTTTCGTCATTGCTCCAGATGTCGTGGCAGCAAGGTGAAAGGCATTGCAGGTGGTTGATTGAGCCGTGCACTTCGAGAATCTGATCTTCCCGGTAGCCTGCTTTTTGAAACTGGCCGTCAACATTTGAGGTCACCACAAAACTGTCCTGGTTGAATTCAGCGGCCCAATCCTGCAGCATCTGAAAGCCGCGATGTGGTTCGGTTTCACGGTAGAGATTGGTTCGATGTCCATAGAAACCCCAACCGAAGGATGGATCACCTTCGAAGTTCGCTGGATTGGCGGCACCGATGAAATTGATACCAAGCCGTTCGTACATTGGGTAGGCATTCCAAAAACCCTGGTTTCCGCGGAAGTCAGGTAGGCCGGAATCGACCCCCATGCCAGCACCAGAGGTGACGATCACGGCTTGTGCGTTGCGGATAGACTCGGCGGCTTTTTCGAAACGGTCTGAAAGGGGCATGGTATCCTCGGGATGTCGTGACGAGGAACGCGGGATGCGAAAAGATAGCCGCGTTCTTTGTCCCGCGTCACTTTTTTTTGATTCCAACCTCAACCATCGTGGGTTTCAGTAACTTGATTATGACCTGTGGTGTCATACTGACCAGGAATCCACGCTTACCACCATTAATGTAGATCGATTCAAGATCCTGGATCGTCTTTTCCATGTAAACAGGAATCTCTTTGCGAGTGGCAAACGGTGAGGTGCCGCCGACCTGGTAACCGGTCTGTTTGAACGCTGTTTCCGGATTGCAGGGTGAAATCGTTTTGACTCCAACACACCTGGCGAGTTCCTTGGTGGAGACTTCCTGATCACCGTGCATCAGAACGATCAAGGGTCTCTTTTGCTCATCTTCCATGACCAGAGTTTTGATTACGTGACGCTCATCAACACCGAGCTCTCTGGCCGAAACGGCCGTGCCGCCCTTTTCCTCGTAGCTGTAGAGGTGCAGGGAGTGATCGGCTTTATGTTGCTTCAAAAACCGAATTACCGGAGTGACCGGAGATTTATCTTTTGCCATACGGTTCTCCTTACGCGGTCACGATGGAGTAAAACATATTAAACAACGCCAGCAGGGTGGCAAGGGCGCAGATAAGGCCGAAGCCGTTCCAGCGTTTGTTGAGACGAAGATTAAACAGCCCCTTGGGTGGGAGCATCAAACCGAGTAGGGCACCGCCGACGGCGCCGCCAAAGTGCCCGGCGTTGTCAGCTCCGACCAAGAGACCAAAAATAAATGCGAACAGAGCCCATTGCAACATGAAGTTTCGTAGCTGCAGTCCTGCTGGGCCAACCCGGTGGAAATAGACGATGGAAAAGCCGATCAGGCCAAACAGCGCCCCGGAAGCGCCGACAACCGGGGTATTCGCGTGCCAAAGCAGGCCGGCGAGGGTTGCAGTGATGGCCGTCACCGTGTAAAGCACCATGAACCGGCCAGGCCCCAGTTCCCGTTCGACCATGGGGCCGACCTGGTAGAGAACCATCATGTTGAATGCGAGATGAATCAGCCCGCCGTGACTGTAGGCGTAGGTGATACAGCGCCACCACTGTCCGTGTTCTATAACAGCGGGCCAGTATTGTCCTCCCCAAGTCAGTAATAATTGCGTCGGTGGTGAAAACAGGCCATTGAAACCGTAGCCGGCCAGAACACCGTGGACCACCATCAGGGAGAAGAGCACCAGGTTGAGATAGAGGATGAGTCGATGCAGTGAAAAATCAAAGCTTGTGAGGTCGCCGCTCTTGAATTGTTTGAGATTGCGCTCCCACTTCATGATCCGCCATTGCCAGCGTGTGCCATTCATGCCGAGTCGGTCAAAAAAACGTTTCCAGTCCATGTAAATCCTCAATCAAAACTCTTTTAGCTTTAAGAGTCGTAAAGTGTTTTTATCTCTCAGCTGTCATCAGCTTTAATGCCAGACCGACAAACACGGTCCCTGCCGCCCAGTTCATAGTCTTTTGTGCTCGCGCAGATTGGTTGAGCCACTCTCCCAGTGCACCACCAACCAGGGCAACAGCACCGAAAACAAGGATGGTTGCGATTATGAATATGCCGCCCAGGGCAATCATCTGCAAACTTATGGAACCACGCTCCGGGTCAGCAAATTGCGGGAGAAAGGCCAGGAAAAAGATCGATACCTTCGGATTGGTGACGTTCATGATGATGCCACGCCGATAGAGCGTCGCCAGGCTTCTCTGCGGGTTGTTGTTCATCTGAATCTGCTCTGGTGAGGCGCGGAAAACCTGCCAGGCAAGGTAGAGTAGATAACCGGCGCCAATCACTTTGAGGAGTGTAAAAGCAAGCGCCGAAGCCTGAAAAAGGACAGCGACACCGAATGCGACGGCTCCGGTATGAAGAAGCAGTCCGGTACACAGGCCGAACATGACAACCAGGCCGGAAAGCTTGCCATGCAGTGCGGACTGGGTCAGGACAAAGACATTGTCAGGGCCTGGCGCAATAGCCAGTAATGTAGAGGCCAGGAAAAACGCGGAAATGGTTTCTGTCGAGAGCATGATTGTCTGTCGCTATGATGTAAAGTTGAAAGCTCAGATAGCAAAGGGTCTTAGAAACAGGGTTGCCGCTGATATTTTGTGGGCCGTTGTTTCTCGATAGTCCATCATAACGTTGGCCGAATATGGAAGCAAGTTCGCATGTGACAGAGACGATAGGACAAAGCGAAGGCTTCGATGCTTCGTGAATAGTGTGAACGAATAAATCGCTTAACTTAAACCTTAAGTTTCAGGTAACTGTTAAGTTTTTCTGTGAAGGCATGCGGTCTGCAACCATTTCCGGCGTCCAACGTTGTCACTTCACTTTCCGCTGGCAACAGCCGCAGACAAGATGCAGCGCAGATTGAGCAGGGTGTTGAAAAGAGTATAGTTTCATAAGGGATATAAATAGCTCAAGTGGTTTGCTTAATAGCGGATTTTGATTACCATTAAAGGAGATTGAAAGGGTTGGAGAGTCCGCCATGTTTAAAGTCCTGAAAATGATAATAGTTTTTCTCTGCTTCTGGGGGGCCCCGGTATGCGCTGGCCAGACATCCAGTGTCGTTGCCTTGTTTGATCAGGAGACCAGCGCGCGGATTGAGTTGCTATTGCAAAATCGTGATAGAGAATCGGCGCCATTGATCAGCGTTTCCCGATTATTTACCCACGAAGAGATCTTCAAGCTTTATCAGCAAAGAAATTTCCTGCCAATCTGGATCGATGGTTGGCAGTTGAGTCCAGCAGCAGAAACGTTATTGGATCACCTCCGTAGCGCTGGCGAACATGGCCTGTGTAGTAATGATTATCTACTGGCTGAACTGGAGGGAATGGTTCGCATTCCGATGGATTTTACGAGGTACATCCTGCCTCTGGCAGCTGATAATCGTGCTCTTCTGGATCTCTTCCTCTCGCAGGCGTTTCTGACTTTCGCTACCCACATGGTGGAAGGTCAGGTTGATCCCGCCCTGGCGCATGTCGACTGGCAGGCCAGGCGCAGGAAGGCTGATCTGATCAAACTTCTTGAATATGCTATTAAAAATCGCCGGATGCCACAGGTATTGGAAGACCTGATTCCCCCCCACGAAGAATACCGGCGGCTTGTTAGCGCGCTCAGTAAGTACCAGTGGATCTCTGCCACTGGTGGTTGGCCAGAGATTCCACCAGGTCCAACAATCAGGTCAAATGATCTCGATGAAAGAGTACCCTTATTAAGGTCACTCTTGATGAAAACTGGAGATCTTGAGCAGGAGAGCGCATCGAGTCACGTTTATGACCCGGCTACGCGTGAGGCGATGCGTGTCTTTCAGGGCAGGCATGGTTTGGTCAAAGATGGTGTCATCGGGCCCAAAACTCTTGCAACATTGAATGTTTCAGTGGAAGAGCGTATTCGACAGATTGAATTGAATCTGGAGCGCTGGCGCTGGATGCCGAAAAGTCTCGGTAAGCGGCATATACGTGTCAATATCGCTGATTTTTCTCTGGAAGTTATTGAGGACGGCGTTACGGTCATGCAAATGCCGGTAATCGTCGGTACGCAATATCGCAAGACACCGGTCTTCTCTGCTCGGATGACATACCTGGAATTTGCTCCTTACTGGACGGTGCCGCCAACGATCCTCAGGGAAGACAAATTGCCGCAAATCAAAAAGAACCCCGAATTTTTGCAGGAGAAACATTTCCGCGTAATTTCCTGGTCAGGTGAGGATGTAACAAACGATCTACGAGGGATTGATTGGAGGGCTGTCAAGGCCTCCAGTTTTCCGGGAATGTTACGCATGAATCCTGGTTCGTGGAACCCCTTGGGGCGGGTAAAGTTCATGTTCCCGAACAAGTTCAATGTCTACCTGCACGACACGAACGAGGTCTATCTCTTCGGTAACAATATCCGCTCTTTCAGCTCAGGCTGTATCCGGGTTAAGAATCCTCGGGCTCTTGCTGCTTATCTGCTCGAGAAGAAGCTTGGCCAGAAGAGATTACAGGAACTTTTAGCAGCGACTGTTCCGAAGCAGATCCCAATCAAACCTTTGCCGGTGCATATCCAGTATTGGACGGCATGGGTCGATCAGGAGAGCATCATCCACTTTCGACCGGATGTTTACTTCAGGGATCTTGATCTTGAAGTTGCTCTGACTGAACCGGCCTATAGAATCCTGAATCAGTTGAAAGTCAGCGCCGGAATGCCTCTGGCTAAAAACTAGCGACAGTCCACTGAATCTCAGAAGAGGTCTTTGAGCCAGCCAAAGGCGACAAAGGTGCCGATGGCAGAGCCGAGAGATGAGAAGAAGAAGACCAACAGGACTCTGGTCAGGCGATTACGCCACCAACCGCTCAGTTTGGCAATGTCCTCCGCGACAAATTCCAAGTCTTTAACTTGCGGGGGGGCAACAAAAGCCTGAACCAGGCCGGTGACAAAGCCCGCGCCGATGGTCGGGTTGAGTGACGTGATTGGAGCGGCGATAAAGGCCGCCAGAATGGTTAACGGATGTCCGAGGGCAATCAGTGCCCCCAGTGCCGAGAGCACACCGTTGGCAAGAATCCAGGCCACCGCTGCATCAGCCAGTTGTTGCGTATTCCCAGCCATAAATCCTGCGATAAACAGACCCACAACAATGGCGGGAATCAGCCATGGCAAAACTTTTGAGAGCTTAGTTTTTGCCGGGATGATCGATAGCTCACCAATCTCCTCGCTGGAAAAATCCATCGACAGTTTTTTAAGAATGCCTGGCATGTGAGCTGCGCCCACAATTGCGACGACCTTCTCGCCCGGTGAATTGCGGATATGATGGGCCATATAGGTGTCCCGTTCATCAACCAGGATCGTTTTGACCGTTGGCAGCACTTCGGACATTTCATCGAGCATGGCCGAAAGCGTATCGGTCTGGCGTAGCTTGGCAAGCTCCTCTTCATTGAGCTCTTGGGAATCGAACAGGCTGGCCAAGAGCGTAGAGAAGAGCATCATCTTCTTCCACAGACTTGCTTTGCGCCAGGCGCGTAGCAGGGTGGTACGGATCTCACGATCGACCAGTTGAACGTCTTTGCCGAGTTCCTCGGCAAGTTCCGCAGCAGCGGCGAGTTCAGAACCGGGCTTAACGCCTGTTTGTAGCCCCATACGTTTTTGAAATGAGGAAAGGGCCAGATTCGCGAGTAGAAAGGCTGCTTGCCCTTGTTTAAGAACCTGAATCAGATTGAGCGATTCCCAGTGGCGAGGATTACGCAATGCCCGATGACGCTGCTCGTCCAGCTCAATGCAGACCGTATCGGGATTCTCTTCATGAATAACGGCCTTGACGGTTTCAACGGATTCCAGGGATATATGTGCGGTGCCAACCAAGACAAATTCCCGGTTGTCGATCGTTATACGATGTATGTCGGTATTCTCAAGGGTACTCATAATGGCCTTCCGAAAAAACGGGCAAAGATAATTTAAATTTGGCAAGAGAAAAAGTGGAGTCATTCATGTTAAATAAAAAGACGCCGGAATTCCCGACGTCTTCTCTTTAGCTCTCCACACTGCCGTGGGTCCGTGGTCTCACGACGACGACAAACAAAGTGGGTGGGACTATGAACGCTTCAGGCGTCCCGTTCCAAGACGGGCTTGCACACCACGCTCATAAGCAACCTTCCCGATAAAACAGTATTCCGCGTGGACATAGCGACCTCACCTACAGGGCAGAGAGCTGAGCTAATAACTCAAAGCAATTTCAGTATAGGAAAAATGCCTCTGTAACTCAAGGAGAAACACTAAAGGAGAACACTGCGGTTAGTCTGGAGTTGCTTAAAAAGCTGGCATCAGATGCACTTGTAAAGTCAGGCTATTGCAGCCGCCAACAACCTTCTGTTTAAACCACCCGATATTGTTATGTTTTTCGTCCAGCCCAAAATGGCATGGCTTATGCGTTAAAGGTTGGTGATGATTGCAACCAACCTGTCAAATATTTCAGAACAAAAGTCTGAACGCTTATTGAACGCTCTTGTCGAGATCGGTCAGGAACTTGCTTCAACGACTGACCTTGAGGAGTTGCTCGATTCGGTGTTGCGGGTTGCCCGCGAGGTTTTTCGCTTCGAGAATGCGATTATTCGCTTACTTGATGAGGATGGATTGCATCTCATTGCTGTCGCGGCCTTTGGTTATACCGAAGAAGCGATGGTTCCCATCCAGATTGGTCAGGGTGTTATGGGTCGTACTGCAGAAGTTCAGAAAGCAATTCTGATCGAAGATGTAAGTAAATTGCCCGACTATGTTCCAGGCATAGCTGGTGCCCAATGTGAACTGGCCGTGCCCCTAATCAGCAAAAACAAACTGGTTGGCGTACTCAATGTTGAAAGTCCCCGTTTGGGTGCCTTTTCTGCTGAGGATATCGAACCACTGATGATCCTTGGTCGTCAGGCTGCAATTGCGATTGATAACGCAAAGCTCTATGACCGCCTCAGAAAAATGACTGAGGGTTATCGGCAGCTGAGTGAATTCAATAATCGCATCTTGAAAAGTGTCAGCCTTGGTGTCTATACCGTTGATAGAAATGTCGTTATTACGTCCTGGAACAGCAGAATGGCTGAGATGAGTGGTGTCCCGGCGGAGCAGGCCATCGGCGCTAAGCTACAGGAGCTTTTCCCGAATTTATCCAAAGAAGGTGTCATCGAGAGGATCGAGGAAGTCCTGCAGAGTGGAACCAAAGCGAGGTTACGTCTTTTGCACCGGCAGTTAGATGGGACCAATCGCTTCCAGAAGCGAAGATTAACGCCTCTAAAGGACGGTGATGAAACCACTGGAGTGGTCATCATTGTCGAAGATATTACCGATTTCAAACGTCTGCTGGATCAAACGATTCAGAGCGAAAAACTTGCAGAAGTTGGCCGTCTCACCGCGGGCATTGCCCATGAAATCAATAACCCTCTTGCCATGGTGGCGTACGCTACAGAACTTCTCAAGAGAGAAAAGCCTCTTTCCAATTTCCAGGAAGAAATGCTCGAAAAGATTGAAATGGAGGTTGAGCGTCTGAAATCCCTGACTGGCGGTCTGCTCTCTTTCTCCAGTAACCGGGGGACTCAGAACCGGTTAGTCAACTTGAATGATCTCATCACTGAAGTTCTTAAGCTGCTACGTTTTGAACTGCAACGCAAATCAATTCAACTTGATACTGAATTTTCTGAAATTCCAGTGATCACTGCAGATCCGAATAAGCTCAAACAGGTGATTATCAACCTGGTGATGAATGCTGTGCATGCGATGCAGGGACAAGGACGGATTATTTTGAGAACTTCGCTTGACTTGGCTGGAATGCTCGAGCTGCAAGTTGAGGATGACGGACCTGGAATAGCTCCTGAACTGCAGGAACAGATCTTTGCACCTTTCTTTACGACTAAACCAGAAGGTGAGGGCACGGGTTTGGGCCTTTATATCTGTCAGAATATTATTAATGGGCATGGTGGATCGATTATGTTGAAGAGCCAGCCTGAATCGGGGACAATCTTTCATATCCGGTTGCCTGTAGAATGAGCTTTTAATCTAGTCACTGCTGTTTATTTATTGTGCAAACAATTGATTGTGACTATGGCACCTTTTTGTAAGTATTCGAAATAAATGTAAAAAAAGTTTTGGCACGGCAGGTGCTATATAAAAGATAGAATCGGGACACAATCAATCACAGCAGGTGATCCTGAGCAAAATATCAGCACGAACAAACGGGACAACGATGTCTCGCTTATAAGTTGCTAGGCAATGACGCCTTAACTTCCGCATGCGGAGGGTTAAGGCGTTTTTTTATTTTTCACTCTGGAAAGGAGATTAAAAACATGATGAAAAAGGTGGAATGTATCGTCAAACCGTTCAAGTTAGATGATGTGAAGAACGCCATTACAGAACTGGGCATCAGCGGCATGACAGTCAGCGAAGTTCGCGGCTTCGGTCGTCAAAAAGGTCATACGGAGCTTTACCGTGGTGCCGAGTACCAGGTGGATTTTTTGCCCAAAATTAAAATTGATCTGGTGGTTACGGAAGAACAGGTCTCAGCCATTATCGCAGCTGTGCAAAAGGAAGCCTGTACCGGTCGCATCGGTGACGGTAAAATTTTCGTAAGCAACGTCGAGCAGTCGATTCGTATTCGTACCGGTGAAAACGGTCCTGAATCTCTCTAAACAAATATTGACCGACAAAGATTAAGGAGAAAAAACATGAAAAAGTCACGTATTGCACTACTTGCAGGTTTGATGATGACCTTGCCGGTTCTGGCCATGGCCGAAGATGCTCCCGTCTCTGAAATGAGCTACATACTGAACACCTTCTCTTTCCTGGTCATGGGTGTCCTGGTCATGTGGATGGCTGCTGGTTTCGGTATGCTCGAAGCTGGTCTGGTTCGCTCCAAGAACGTTGCAACCATCTGCCTGAAAAACATCTCACTGTTTGGTATTGCCGGGATTCTCTTTTACCTCTGTGGGTATAACTTGATGTATGCCGGTGTTGACGGCGGTTACATTGGCTCTTTTGGACTCTGGGCCGCTGACGATGCTGCAGCTCTTGCTGGCGATTACTCTGCCGGTTATTCTGCATCCTCTGACTGGTTCTTTCAGATGGTCTTCTGTGGCGCTGCCTGCTCGATCGTTTCAGGTTGTGTGGCTGAGCGCATCAAGCTCTGGTCTTTCCTGCTCTTCTGCGCGATTCTTTGCGGTCTCATCTACCCGATTCAGGGTTCCTGGGGCTGGGGCGGTGGCTGGCTCTCCGAAATGGGTTTCTCTGATTACGCCGGTTCCACAATAGTTCACTCGGTTGGCGGTTGGGCTGCTCTGACCGGTGCCATTATCCTTGGCGCCCGTAAAGGCAAGTATGGCAAAGGCGGTCGCGTTAACCCAATGCCTGGTTCCAACATCCCTATGGCAACTCTCGGTACCTTCATCCTCTGGATGGGTTGGTACGGATTTAACGGTGGTTCGGTTCTCGCTCTGGGTGATGCTGCCTCTGCCATTGAAATGTCCAACGTAATGGTTAACACCAACCTGGCTGCTTGTGGTGGCATGATCGCTGCCATGATTATGGTTCAGATCCTCTACAAGAAAGTTGACGTCACCATGGGCCTCAACGGCGCTCTGGCTGGTCTGGTTTCAATTACTGCCGGTCCTGCAACCCCGTCTCTCGGTGCGGCTGTCCTGATTGGTGCTGTCGGTGGTGTCCTGGTTGTTCTGGCTGTTCCTTTCTTCGACAAGCTCAAAATTGACGATGTGGTCGGTGCTCTCTCCGTTCACCTTGTCTGCGGTATCTGGGGAACTATGGCTGTTCCTTTCACCGACGCTGAGGCCAGCTTCATGACCCAGTTCATCGGTGTTGCCGCTACAGCTGTTTTTGTCCTGGTTGCTTCCTCGGTTGTCTGGTTGGTTATCAAATACACCATTGGCATCCGTTGCAGCGAAGAAGACGAGTATCGTGGCCTCGACCTCTCTGAGATTGGCATGGAAGCCTATCCTGACTTCCAGACCGTACATCTCGGTGGTATGGGTAGCCCTTCTGCTTCTTTTGCCGCGGCTCCTGCAGCTGCGCGTATGGCCACCAATCAGGTTCGTCAGAACTGATAATATTCTTTCCCGCGGGACACTGTGTTCCGCGGGATTTTTTTGTGCAAACCCGAATATCCCATAAGGAGAAGAAAATGAAGAAAATGGTAATCGTTGGCATTGCTTTGATTCTTGCCACATTGGTGGTTAGCTCCCCAGCCCTAGCTGCAATTGAAGTTGAAGGCGATGCTTATGTCGGATACTACGACAAGTATCTCTGGCGCGGTTTTGATCTGAGTGGCGGGACGCCGGTCGTGCAGGGTGGGGTGGACTTGAGTGCCAAGGGCTTTACTCTGAGCTATTGGACTAACATTCAGACCAAAGACGATGTTGTCCTGGGTAACAACGTTAGCGGTGGAGATGCAACCGAAACTGATGTGATCCTCGACTACACCTTCAGCCCGACAGAGATGCTATCAGTGAGCATCGGCACAATCTGGTATGCCCTGGACGGCGCTGCGGATACGAAAGAAGCTTACCTGGGGCTGGCGCTTGACACCATTCTTGAGCCCTCATTGACAGTCTACTATGATTACGATCAGGCTGATGAAAATGCTCTCTTCTATGCTGCATCAATTGGTCACTCAATCGAGCTGAATGATGCCTTGGGTCTAAGTGTTGGTGCACTCGTCAGTTACAATGATGAGAGTGACTATGCTGTTGGAAGTTACTCCGACTGGCATAACTATGAACTGAGCGCCAGCGTCGACTACGCAGTTACCGATCAGCTCTCGGTCTCTCCCTCTTTCCTCTTCTCTGAAGGAATCAGTGATGAAGCCAAGGAAGCAATTGACAGTGAAATGGTCGCTGGCGTATCGGTGACACTGACCTTCTAAATTATCAAGTTATATTTTTAAAGTCAGGTTGCCTCCTGATGCAAGGCCGTCATCTCTTCGAGACATGACGGCCTTGCGTTGTCGTTTGTCTTCAACAAGGGCAATCATTTTGTTCGGGGTCATGATCTGAGCCATTGGTAATGCTGATCTAAATTATCACAACTCTACTTCTGCTGCTTTAGGGAGACGGGAACATCAATGATCGTGCTTGATAATCCATTGCTGAATCTATTGTCAGTTTTGTTTGCTGCAACGATACAATTCCTGATCCAGTAGAGACCAAGGAGAATCTTTTCACCACCCAATGTGTCCTTTGATTAGTGCATATTATAGAGGAGGTGATATTATCTGCAAAAGCGTTTTGTGCTGACGTACTCAAATAAGAGAGGAAAATGATGAAAAGATTTTTGTTAATGCTTCTGGCTGCCGTGATTTTTTTGCCGTTAACTGCCTGTCTGGCGCCGCAAGGGGATAGCCCGGAAGAGAAACGTGTGGCGATTCAACGTATGCACAACGAAACCTTGGCCCAGCTCTACAAACAACGGCCTACCGCAGAAAATGTCGTTAGCAAGGCTGCCGGTTATGCTGTGTTCAGTAATGTTAATGCCCAGTATCTGTTCTTGGGCGGTGGCGGTGGTTATGGCGTCGCTGTTAACCAGTTTTCAAAACAAAAGACATATATGAAGATGGCGCAGGTTGGTCTTGGCTTGGGACTTGGTGTTCAGGATGTCCGTGTTGTGTTTGTTTTTCACAGTGCGCGGGCATTGGATGGCTTTATAAACAGCGGCTGGGAATTCGGCGGACAGGCTGATGCCGCTGCCAAGGCCAGAGATAAAGGGATCGCTGTCACTGGTGAGATCTCGATTGATGCCGAAACAACCATGTACACTATGTCGGAGTCGGGTTTGATGGCTAAGGTCAATCTGGCTGGAACCAAGTACTGGAAGGATGACAGCTTGAATTATTGAGCACGTGATCTCGGCCAATCCAACAGACGGTTAGAATCAGATCAGGCCAGCAACTTCGCTGGCCTGATCTGTCTGTGTGCGAAAGATAGTGCTCAGCAGCCTTTGATCCAGGCGATATCGAGCTGGAAAGGTCCTTCCTGTCCATCAGCGATGAACAAACCGAAGCTCGTGATGTTGTCAGTGTCCATCGGAGCCACTGTTGACAGTTTGATGCCGTGATGAGTGGGAATAAAAGCTTCGAAGGGCAAGGAGATCTCTTGCCAGCTGTCTCGCTCGGTGACGAATGTCGTCTGGTAGCTAACTCCATCAAAAAAATGATCAGTCCGCAAACTGAGCTTGTAGCTCTTGCCATCACCGCGCAGTCGTAGCGTGAGGCCCGTATATTGACCCAGGTCGACGCTGTCAGAGTTAGACCGGATTGAGGCAAAACCACCGTTGTTTTCAAGAGAGACCGTACCCGCGAAACGCAAGCCGATGCTGTCAATACATTCCGGATGACTCTGCGAACAACCTCCCATGATGCGATCATCGATGGCTTCCCAATCGCTGATCGCGGATGCATCGGTAAAATCAAGAATCATAACTTCTGATGAATTACTCATGAGGGCTCTCCGAGAAACAGCAAGTTTAAAGTGAAATGAAGCACACAATCCTACCTTGGCAAGGCTTCTACCGCGACTTGAGGGAGTATGTCAACCTCAAGCGGATAGAGGACGATGTTTAAAGGGGTTGGCCGTTACCGTTGCCGGCTCGTAAGATTATAGCTTCTGCTGGCAGAAACTCACCTGTCGTGATAAATTGACCTCCGCCTATATTCCCTGGAGCCATTGTTTCACACTATGCAATTGTTGAGATCACTTCTTCTTCTGATAATTCCTGGCACGCTCTTCTTTGCAGCACTCTATCTGCACCTTGAGGTGGGAGTTCCTGCTAAATGGCAGCCTCTGCTCGCCCTGTTTCCGTATCTGGCCGTTATTGCCGGATTATTCCTCGCCTGGCGTTTCAATAGAACCCGTGTGCTATGGGCGATTGTTCTCATTGTCATCACCGAGCGTGCACTAATGCTGACAACCCCTTTTGGTCGTGAGTACACCTTGCTGGTTGCGCCAATCCTTGTTCCCCTGAACCTGGTACTTTACAACTGGTGGTCAGAACGTGGTTTGTTCACTCTTCATGGCCTGCTGCGTTTGATAATTCTTCTGCTCCAGTTAGGTGGAGTTGTCTGGCTGTATCTGATAAAGGCCGGAGAGGTGATGGCTTGGTTGAGCCGCCCGCTGTTTATTAGTGCTTTTGTTGAGAAGGCCCCCCTTCCACAGATTGTCCTGTTGATTATGACTCTCAGCTTGATTGCTTTACTGTTTCGCTTCTGTCTGAAACCAGAAGCTCTGGAAGGCAGTTTTTGTTGGACCCTGCTTGCCGTTGCCGCTGGCTTCTGGTGGCCTGATCATTTCGCTTACTGGTCTGGAATTGCAGCATTCCTACTGACGATCGCTCTTGTTGAGAGTAGCTTCAAGATGGCTTTTAATGATGAGTTGACAGGCCTCCCGGCACGTCGAGCTATGAATGAATTCCTACTCAAGGTCGGTCGTCGCTACACGGTTGCCATGGTTGACGTTGATCATTTCAAGAAAGTCAACGACACTCACGGGCATGACGTCGGCGACCAAGTTCTGCGCATGGTGGCCACCTGCTTGCGTCGAGTCACCGGGGGTGGGCGTGCCTATCGTTATGGTGGCGAGGAATTTGTCGTGATTTTCCCAAGCAAGGATCTGGAACGGACTCTGCCTCATCTTGAGGAGTTGCGTGAGACTATTGGCCGTGCTGGTTTTGTTGTCAGGGGGCGTAAAAGGCCGAAACAGAAGCCGGAGACGTCAAGTAAGAAAAGACCCGGAAAAGCAATGCTTCAAGTTACGGTTAGTATCGGTGCTGCTACCCGTGATGACAAAAACACCACATCGGAACAGTTGTTAAAGGCGGCCGACCAAGCTCTTTATAAAGCCAAGAAAGGTGGTCGTAATCAAGTTTGCACTGCTTGATTTAATTGATAAGCTCCTTTGCTCTTCACGAAAAAAACGGCCACTGGTTATATCCAGTGGCCGTTTGGCGTTCATCAACTTGAAGGTTTTGTCAGGAGACCTTCTCCTCAGGATATGCTGTGATGTGATGAATCGAGAGGTCGGATCCACGGAACTCATCCTCTTCATCAAGACGAAAGCCAAGGACCTTGATGATCACACTGTAGACGATAAATCCAGTCGTCAGTGCATAGACTATGGCCAGCAGGCTACCGGCCAGTTGTGACATGAATGTGACGCCGCCGAGCCCACCGAGCCCAGTGTAACCGAAAATTCCAGCTGATATGCCGCCCCAGGTTCCGATGATGCCGTGTAGCGGCCAGACACCAAGCACATCGTCAATTTTGAGCACTTCCTGTTCCCACTGGAATCCGTAGACAAAAATTAGTGCGCCGAGCCCGCCGATAAAAAAAGCGGCGAAAGGGTGTACCAGATCGGAGCCAGCACAGATAGCAATCAAACCGGCGAGGGCACCGTTGTGGGCAAAACCGGGATCACACTTGGTCGCTACGACAGCAAAAATGACACCGCCAACCATGGCCATCAAGGAATTGGCCGCCACCAAGCCTGAAATGCCGTTAAGGCTTTGGGCGCTCATGACGTTAAAGCCAAACCAGCCTACGGCCAGAATCCAACTACCAAGGGCCAGGAACGGAATATTGCTGACAGGAATCGCATGACTCTTGCCGCGCACCCAGCGACCCATGCGAGGGCCAAGCAGGAGTACAGCAGGTAAAGCGAGCCAGCCTCCCATGGAGTGGACAACGACGCTGCCGGCAAAGTCATGAAACGGGGCACCAAAAGTTCCTTCGAACCAATTCTGCAGGGCAGAGCTGTTTTGTCCCCAGATCAATGATTCAAAGAACGGGTAGGTCAGACCGGCAAATATCCCTCCGGCCAAAACCTGTGGCCAAAAGCGAGTACGCTCGGCAATGCCGCCGGAGATGATGGCCGGGATGCAGGCAGCGAAGCAAAGAAGGAAAAAGAAACGTACCAGTTCGTAGCCCTGGTTCGCACCGAGAAGATCTTCGGCTGAGACAAAGAAATGAATACCGTAGGCGATCGGGTAACCGATCAGAAAGTAGACGACAGTTGAGACCGACCAGTCGGTGAGAATCTTTACCAAAGCATTGGTCTGGTTTTTCTTCCGGACGGTGCCGACTTCAAGGAAGGCAAAGCCAGCGTGCATGGCAAAGACCATGATCGCACCGAGCATCAGGAACAGGACATCGCCAGAGTTACTAAGAGATTGCACCGCTGAATCCATGAAAGAAGACCTCCTTGTCTATTGCTACTGACTACAGACATCATTGTCCGAGAGTTCTAGCTCATACTTCAATATTTGTGCCGGAATTAATTCTTGTTGTTTTAGCTACTTACATTATAAATTGGTGGTTGTGATGAAGTTAATGCTCATTTGTCAGGCAGGTGCGGCCTGTTAAATAGGCAATTGATCCCCATAATGAGATCTTCAGGTTTAATCAGAAGAGTGGGTCTAATTCCCCGCAGCTTGCTGCGTGATCTTGCAAAGGTTGCAGGCTGTTGATACCTCGTAGCTTGCTGCGAGGTAGTTCATTATGACGGTTTGAACTGCCGTGGAGTAAAAGCTTGGTCGTTGGCTGATAAGGTGAAGATGTGGTAGTTTATAAATAAATGTTTTGTGAGGTGAGTCTATGTCTGTAGCGATACAAAGAAATTTTGTAGTTAATTTTTCCCGAGGTTTTTTTGCCCCGTTCCGCAGCGTCAGGATTTTACGTAGCAATCCCCGGCTCATTCAATACATTCTGATTCCTTTTCTGATCAATGCGATTGTCTTTTCGGCTGCCGTCTATCTCGGGTTGGATTTTTTTAGCAGCACGGTCGTTGAAAACATTCCCCTGGGAGACGCCTGGTACTGGGCTGTACTTTACTGGTTCCTCTGGGTTGTGGCCGTACTTCTGACTGCGGTTCTGGTCTTTTTCAGCTTTACCGTGATCGGCAACCTGTTGGCTTCGCCGTTCAATGATCTACTCTCGGAACGTACTGAAGAAGTTTTGAGTGGCGACGTCAATGACGAGCGATTTTCTGCCAGCAGGTTTCTCAAAGATGCTTTGCAGACGATCTTGATGGAAGCCAAAAAGATGTGGCTGTTCGTTGTGGTTATGCTGTTGATTCTGCCACTTAACTTGCTTCCCGGGATCGGCAACAGCATCTATACGCTTTTGGCGATCAGCTTGACGCTCTTTTTCCTCTGCTTTGAATACCTGGGCTTTGTTCTGGTGCGCAAACACCAATTTTTCCGTGAGCAGAAAAGTTATATTTTCTCACGAAAGTTCCTCATGCTTGGCTTCTCCTGTGGCGTTATGGCACTTTTGGCGATTCCGTTCTTCCAGCTCTTCTGCATACCTCTTGCAGTGATCGGGGCAACGCGCCTCTGGTGCGAAGATGAAGGACTGGTCAAGCGTGATCATGATGCTGTTCAAGTGGTGAGTAATCAGGACAGGACATAAAGGGTCGTTGCCAATGAAGGAACTGATTATAAACTCTGCTCGTGAGGCCGGAAAACTCCTCATGGGAAAATTTGAGCGCGGTATCCGGGTGGAGTTTAAAAGTAAATTTGATCTGGTGACCGAGGCGGACCGCCAATCGGAATCACTCATTATCAAACGGATTCGTAACCAGTTCCCTGATCACGATATCCTTGCGGAGGAGGGTGACTACGGTTGCTCTGGATCTGATTTCCGCTGGGTTATTGACCCGCTTGATGGTACGACGAACTATGCGCATGGTTTCCCCTGGTTTGCTGTTTCCATCGCCCTGGAAATCCGTGGCAGGCTGGAACTTGGTGTTGTCTATAATCCATATGTCGGCGAACTGTACTTTGCAGAGCGCGGCGCTGGAGCGTTTCTGAATGAACGTCGCCTCCAGGTCTCAACGATCGGGACCATGGAACATTCGTTACTGGCGACAGGCTTTGCTTACAATCATAGGAAATGCAAAGCGAACAACTACGATTACTTCGCACGCTTCCAGAAAGAGTCTCAGGCCTGCCGTCGTCCTGGTGCTGCCAGTCTTGATCTGGCCAGTGTGGCCGCCGGTCGTTTTGATGGCTTCTGGGAGATGATGCTCAAGCCATGGGATCTAGCGGCCGGTATTCTGTTGGTTGAGGAGGCTGGTGGCAGAGTAAGCAATTTCGACGGCCAACCTATGACCCTTGACTCTCTTGAATGTCTGGCCAGCAACGGTCTGATACACACAGAGATGCAAGAGATTTTGCAACAGGGATGTCGACCTCATGATGACCTGCGTGCCTGAATTGCTGACGCCTTTCCTGCTCGAAAGGAAGAGACGCTTTAGCCTCCACATCTTTTTACTTCTGTTGCTGGCATCATTCATCGTACCCGCTACGAGTACCGCCTCAACCAATCAAGAGGTGGCAGCAGCCATCAAGCTGATCGAACAGAAGGAGTATACTCAGGCGCTCGAACTCCTCCACGAGCTTGAAGCAAGCATCCCCAATCCAGATCAGATGTCAAACCTCCTGGCCTTCGCTTATCTCGGCCAGGGCTATCAATTGCTTTCATCTGGTGATTTTTCTGCCGCCCGCGAGTCTTTCGCTGATGGCCGTCGATACAATGAAGATGATGTGCGCTTCTGGCAGGGTGAGGCGATGACCCTGTACCGGCAAGGTCACTACGCAGGGGCGGTATCATTGCTTGATGAGGCCCTTGGTCTCGCCCCACAAAATGCCGATGTTTATCATTTGCTCGGTCAATCCTACTATGCTGATGGTCGCATGGCCGAAGCGTTGGATGCTTTGATAAAGTCAAGCGAACTGGGTGGCGGTGCGGATGTCGTTGCTCTTCTGGATAAAGTTCGTCGTGAGTGGCAGATCGAACAAGAGATGGGTCTTGAAGTCCGCGGTCATTTTCAACTTTCTTTCGTCGAGGGAGGTCAGACGGCTGTTCTTGCGACAGTCATTCTTGCAACGCTGGAAGATGCATATACAGAGCTTGGTTCTGAACTGGCTTATTACCCTGATGTCAGGGTGCCGGTGCTTCTTTACTCACGTAAAGATTTTTCTGCAGTAACAAGCTCTCCGGACTGGGCTGGTGCCGTATATGACGGTAAAATCCGCTTGCCGGTTGGGGGCATGCACCATATGACCGATCAACTTGCAGCAATGCTTTACCACGAATATATGCATGTCGTTGTGCATTATCAGACCAATCGGCATGTACCTGTCTGGCTCAATGAGGGGTTGGCAGAGTTGGCAGGACGACGTCTCTACTCTTTGCCGTTGGAGGCTTTGCATCGGGCTGCTGAGGCAAACCAGCTGATCAGTTGGGATGTTCTCTCAGAGCCCTTTGCTGGGCTTGTTGATGACAACGTTCGTTTGGCCTATGAACAGAGCTATTCGCTGGTTCATTTTATGGTCGATCAGTTCGGTTGGCATAAAATGACAGAACTGCTGGAAAGCCTTGGCAAACGGCAGGGGTGGCAAAGAGCAATTGCTGAGGTTTACCATGATTATGGATTGGATTGGCCTGCCATCCGCTCGCAATGGCAGGCCAGTTTGAGTCGATAAAATTTATTCGGTTTTTTCTTTTTCCTCTCCCTCTTCCTGAGGTTGCTCCTGAGGAACTTCTTCATTCCTGATCTGCTCTACTTCTTGTTCAAGGGCAACAGCTTCAGCTTTCAATTCATCAATCCTCGTCAATATCTCTCTAACTGCAACCAGATTTAGAATGTTTTTTTCTCCGGCCTCTCGTAAGTCATCGATCAGTTTGCCCAGATCGCCATGAGCTACATGAATTTTTTTATGTAATGCCGATTGGTCAATTTTCTTTTGCACCAGTTTTTTGTATTGGTTCGCTTTGAAAGTTGCCGCGCTCCAGGCGTGCTTGGTGCTCCCCCATATTTTTTCTGTGGTCTCTTTCAACTTTTCAACCTGATCTGCTTTTGGTTGCGACTCTTCTTCTGTTTCAGCTGTTTGCTCTTTCATCTCTTTTTCTTGCTCGTCCATGATGTCCTCCTCGTTTATTTACGCTAAAGTCTATCATCTACTAATAAAGGGTCAAGAGTATCATATTTATATGATAACTTGATCCTGTAAATGCAATCGTCTAAACTAAATACTTTATAATATCAAGGAGAAAGATTATGGCTTCAGCCGAAAGAGGACAGACCGCGTATCAGATCAATTTGCGGGGTTATTTACGCGCGACAGGAGTTGACCGTGATCTTACCCGAGTTATTTGCGAAATAGCCAATGCCTCAAAATACATCATCAACGCGATCCGTACTGGTAATCTCGGGGTTGCCGGAACATCCAACCTCTATGGCGAGCAACAGCTGGCACTTGATGTCTTGTCAGATCGCATCATTCAGAAGCGACTGATGTATTCCGGTGTTATTGCCAAGATGGCTTCGGAAGAAGTTGATGAAATCGTAGAGGTAACCATTCCGAACAACGGTCGTTATTCAATAGCCTTTGATCCACTAGATGGTTCTTCTCTGGTTGATGTTAATCTTGCTGTCGGAACGATTGTTTCGATTTACGAGGGAGACAATCTTCTGCGGCATGGCCGTAATCAGGTCGCCGCCCTTTATGTTCTTTATGGTCCACGCACAACCATGGTGCTATCGACCGGCAAGGGTGTGCATGAATTTTCCATGAACCAACTGATGGAATTCGACCTGGTTCAGGAAAATATTCAGTTGGAAGGTCCGGCCAAGGTCTATGCGCCAGGAGGTTTACGTAGCAAGTATACTCCAGGGACATTGAAGTTTGTTCGCTCTCTCGAAGCAAGTGGTACGAAGTTACGATATTCAGGCGGGTTTGTTCCAGATATCAACCAGGTTTTGATCAAGGGGAGTGGAATCTTCTTGTATCCGCACCTTACTGACAATCCGCTAGGTAAGTTGCGTCTCCTTTATGAGCTGAATCCTATGGCCTTTCTGGTTGAACAAGCTGGTGGCGCTGCTTCGAATGGTAAACAGAGAATCCTGGATATTAATCCTGAGAGTCTTGATCAGTGTGCACCGGTTTTTATCGGTAGCAGGGAAGCTGTGGCGTATGCTGAGCAATGTCTTCGTGAGGAAGAGGGCGAATAGAAGTTCCAGGGTCTGGCTCCGTAGCTGCCTGACTCTGACTTTGCTTCAGGGGTAAGTGATGGGGAGAGCAGGGGGGCAGTCGCTTGAGCTGAGAGATGCCCTATTTCCCGCCCCTCCCTCCAGGAATCTACCGCTTTCCTATTATGTCGAAAGCCCCTGCAAAGGGTTGTGGGTTTTTCAGACCCTTGAAATAACGGTTACGGGTAGATAGATTGAGCCCGGCGTACAGCTGGCAACCGAACAGGGTTCGTTTCCATGGGCTCATGCCAAAAAAGCGTTTTGTCATGGAGCCGAAAGAATAGGTTTGCCGGTTCAAGCGGACGTAACCGTTAATAAGTTCGTCGGCCGTCATGCCCTTGGGTTGAAAAAGGAGGGTATCTGGAGGATATCCCTTGAGCCACCAGTCCCTCGCGAACAACCGGCCTTCGCTTAGCAGACGCGTGTATAAACGGGTTCCCGGGTAGGGCGTGAGAATCCTTAACTGGACGCAATCCATACGACTTTTCAGTATGAACTCAAGGGTCTGCTCGAACACATCCTTGGTTTCGAAATCAAAACCAAAAACAAAGCAGCCCAGGATTCCGAAACCTTCAGCATGGAATCGGTGCATGGCCTGATAAAAATCGATCTTCAGGTTCTTTATTTTGTTCACTTCATTCTGCGTGGCACTCTGTACCGATTCGAAGCCAATCAAAAGTCCCATACACCCCGCGCGTTTCATCAATCCCAGCAGTTCCACATCTTCAGCGAGCGACACTGTGCCTTGCGCCAGCCACTGCCGCCGAAGAGGAATCATTTCAGTAAAGAGCTTTTTTGCTTCATTCCGGTTCAAGCCAAGGGCGTCATCGACGAAGAAGAGGTAGGGGGAATCAATCGACTCTATTTCGGCGATGACCTCTCCAACCGGCCTGACTCGATAGCGCTGCCCCAGGGTCTGGCCGATGCAACAGAATTCGCAATCGTTCGGACAGCCGCGGGAGGTCTCGACGCCGATCGGGATAGGCGCATAACCATTGGTTTTGGTTATGGGGAAGAGGTCTCGCCGTGGTTGCGGCAGACCTTGGACATCGGTCATTTTATCGGCCCGGTAAATCCTTTGCATTTGCCCCGCGGCGGCATCGGCTACAAGTTGCGGCCAGATTCCTTCCGCTTCCCCGACGACCACAGCGTCCGCATGCTGCAGGGCTTCCTCGGGCAATATCGTGGGATGGATGCCGCCCATCACCACCTTCACGCCTTTCCGGCGATAGGTATCCCCGATCTGATAGGCTCTTGGCGCGAGTTCGGTCAAGACGGTGATGCCCACCAGATCCACATCCTGATCGATATCATCCGGTGCAAAAG